>JBBWZH010000774.1:0-3725 GCA_039648995.1 Mycobacteriales bacterium | reverse complement strand
GGTCCGGTGCGGGCGTGGCGGGACGGCATCGAGCTGGATCTGGGGCCCGCCGCCCCGCGGGCGGTGTTCGGGCTGCTGGCGCTCGCGTGCGGGCAGCCGGTGCCGCGGGCGGAGCTGGTCGACGCGCTCTGGGGTGAGCGTCCGCCGGCCAGTGCGGCGAACGTGATCCAGACGCACGTGAAGCGGCTGCGCGCGGTGCTGGAGCCCGCCCGGCCGGCCCGGACGCCGAGCATGCTGCTGCCCGCGGTCGGCGACGGGTACGCGCTGCACGCCCCGGCGGACGAGCTGGACCTGGTCCGGTTCCGCCGGCAGGTGGCCGAGGCGACCGCCGCCGGGCAGCGGGGTGACCAGCGGCGCGCGGCCGAGCTGCTGGCCGGGGCGACCGGGCTCTGGCAGGGGCCGCCGCTGGCCGACATCCGGATGCTGGCCGGCCACCCCAAGGTGCTCGCGCTCAGCGAGGAGCGGTGGACCGCGGTAGCCCGGTACGGCGAGGCGCTGATCGCGGTGGGCGCCGCCGCGGACGCGCTGCCGGCGCTGGAGGAGGCGGCCGCCGCGCAGCCGCTGGACGAGGTGCCGCAGGCCCGGCTGATCCGGGCGTACCAGGCGGCCGGCCGGCGGGCCCGGGCGTTCGCCGCGTACGAGGAGATCCGGCACCGGCTGGCCGACGAGCTCGGTGTCGACCCGGGGCCGGAGCTGACCCGGGCGCACGCGGCGCTGCTGCAGCCGACCGGGGCCGAGCCGGCGCCGCGCCAGGCGGACCGCCGGGTGCCGGCACAGCTGCCCGCGGACGTGCCCGCGTTCACCGGCCGCGCCGCCGAGCTGGCCGAGCTGACCGGGCTGCTCGCCACCGGCCCCGGGTTGTCCACAATGGACGGTGGGCCGGTGCTGATCTCGGCGGTGTCCGGGATGGCCGGGGTGGGCAAGACCGCGCTCGCGGTCCGCTGGGCGCACCGGGTCCGCCGGCAGTTCCCGGACGGCCAGCTGTTCATCGATCTGCGCGGCTACGACCCGGAGCAGCCGGTGCCGCCGGGGGCCGCGCTGGCCAGGTTCCTCACCGCGCTCGGACTGTCCAGTTCGGACATCCCGCTGGACGAGGACGACCGGGCGGCCGTGTACCGCACGCTGCTGGACGGCCGGCGGATGCTGGTGCTGCTGGACAATGCCGCCAGCGTCGGGCAGGTCCGGCCGCTGCTGCCCGGCTCGCCGTCCTGCCTGGTGCTGGTCACCAGCCGCGACCCGCTGCCCGGCCTGGTCGCCCGGCACGGCGCCCGCCGGCTCGATCTGGACGTACTGCCGCACGCTGAGGCGCTCGCGCTGCTGCGGGCGCTGGTCGGTGTCCGGGTGGACGCCGAGCCGGCCGCGGCCGACGCGCTGGCCGGGCAGTGCGGCCGGTTGCCGCTGGCGCTGCGGGTGGCCGCCGAGGTGGCCGCCGCCCGGGCCGGCACGAGCCTGGGCGGCCTGGTCGCGGAGCTGGCCGACGAGCAGCGCCGGCTGGACGTGCTGGCCGCCGGCGGCGACCCGCGGACCGGCGTCCGCACCGTGTTCTCCTGGTCGTACCAGCAGTTGCCGGCACCGGCCGGCGGGCTGTTCCGGCGGCTCGGCCTGCACCCCGGCCCGGACGTCGACGGCTACGCGGCCGCCGCGCTGGCCGGCGTCCCGCTGGCCGAGGCCGACCGGTTGCTCGGCGTCCTGGCCGACGCGCACCTGATCCAACCCACCGCCGCCCCGGGCCGGTACGGCATGCACGACCTGCTCCGCGCGTACGCCGCGGGCCTGATCGGCAGCGAGGACCCGGCGGCCGACCGGGCCGCCGCGCTGACCCGGCTGCTGGACTACTACCTGGCCACCGCGGCCGCCGCGATGGACCTGCGCTACCCGGCCGAGTCCCGGTACCGGCCGCGGATCCGGCCGGCGGCCACCCCCGCGCCGCCGCTGCCGGACGCCGCCGCGGCGCAGGCCTGGCTGGACCGGGAACGGCCGGCCCTGGTCGCCGCCGTGCACGCGGCCAGCTACGGCACCGCGCCCGGCCCCGGCCGCGGCTGGCCCGAGCACGCCACCCGGCTGGCCCGCACGCTGTTCCGCTACCTGGACGCCGGCGGCCACTACCTGGACAGCATGGCGGTGCACGGCTGCGCCCGGGAGGCCGCGGTGCGCGCCGGCGACCTGGCCGCGCAGGCGCACGCGCTGACCAGCCTCGGCGCCGGGTACCACCGGCTCGGCCAGTACCCGCAGGCCGCCGACCACTACCAACGGGCGCTCGGGCTGTTCCTGGACGCCGGCGACCCGGTCGGCGAGGCGCGCACGCTCACCAACCTGGGCGCGGTGCGGGAGTGGCAGGGCGGCTACGACGAGGCGGCCGAGCACTACCGGCGGGCGCTGGTCGGCTACCGCCGGGCCGCCGACAACCTGGGCGAGGCGCGCGCGCTGACCAGCCTCGGCGCGGTCCGCCGCCGGCAGGGCCGGTACGCGCAGGCCGCCGACCACTACCGGCAGGCGCTCGACCTGCACCGGGCCAACGCCGACCGGGTCGGCGAGGCGCGTGCGCTGACCAGCCTGGGCGTGGTGTGGCTGCGCCAGGGCCAGCCGGGGCTGGCCGCCCAGCACCACCAGCGGGCGCTGGCGCTCTACCGGGAGTGCGGCGACCGCGGCGGCGAGGCGTACGCGCTGGACAACCTGGGCCTGGTCCGGCAACGGCAGGCCAGCTACGGGCTGGCCGCCGAGCACCACCAGCACGCGCTGGCCATCTACCGGGAGACCGGTGACCGGGACGGCGAGGCGGAGGCGCTGGCCAACCTCGGCGCGATGCACCTGCTGCAGCGGCACTACCCGGACGCGATCTCCCACCACCACCGGGCGCTGGCGATCTACCGGGAGATCGGCGGCCGCGGCGGCGAGGTGTCGGTGCGCAACGGGCTGGGCGAGGCGCTGCTGGAGGCCGGCGAGCCCGGCGCGGCCCGCGAGCAGCACACCGCCGCGCTGCGGCTGGCCACCGAGATCGGCGACGGGTACGAGCAGGCCAGGGCGCACGCCGGCATCGGGCTGTCCTACCCGCCCGGCAGCGACACCGCGCGCCGGCACCAGGACGCGGCACTGGCCCGCTGGCACGATCTCGGCGTGCCCGAGGTGGCCGCCCGGCCCGCGAACGGCGACTCCGGCCATGCCGGCGGGCCGTCCGGGAGCCAGGCGGCGGGGCTGGACGACCCGGCCGTCCAATCTTTGTCCAGTTAACGTCCAACGGCGTCGGCCAAGCTGGGCTGGCTTGTCGCGCCCGAGCGCCCGGTTTGGTGGGCCTGGCCGGCCGGCGGCCGCACCGGGGCCCCTCGCCCGCCGCGGCCGCCGTCACCGCTGACCAGCCGAGACCCACCACACCGGGGGTGCGGGCCCGGCCCGCGGACGCGCCGGCCGGGCCCGCATCACGTGCCGACCACGGTCGCGGCGCCGTCCACCGCCGACCGTCCGGAGGAGACCCGTGCCGAGCGACCCGCACCGCTGGCTGACCGGTGGGCTGCACAGCGACCGCGCCGAGCTGTACCGGCAGGCCGGCCTCGGCCCGGCGCTGCTGCCGCCGGTGCTCGCACACCGGCGGCTGCGTGGCCCGTACACCGCCGGCGGCGCGGTGCTGCGCGGGGTGGTGCCCGAGGCGCTGCGCCGCTGGCCGGACCTGGTCACCGCACACGGCATCGCGATCCTCAGCGTGGCGCCGGAGCTGCGGTCGGTGCTGCCGG
>JBBWZH010000398.1:0-8683 GCA_039648995.1 Mycobacteriales bacterium | reverse complement strand
TGCTCACCTTCCGCACCCCGGCCGAGGCGGTGGAGAAGGCGAACAACACCCCGTACGGCCTGTCCGCCGGAGTCTGGACGGAGAAGGGCTCGCGCATCCTGTGGATGGCGCAGCGGCTGCGCGCCGGCGTGGTCTGGGCCAACACGTTCAACCGCTTCGACCCGGCGTCGCCGTTCGGCGGCTACAAGGAATCCGGCTTCGGCCGGGAGGGCGGCCGGCACGGCCTCGGGCCGTACCTCGCCCAGGAGGCGGGCGAATGAGCCGGGTGGACGTCCGGAAGACGTACAAGCTCTACATCGGTGGCGCGTTCCCGCGGTCGGAGTCCGGCCGGTCGTACCCGGTGACGGCCGCCGACGGCAGCTTCCTGGCCAACGCCGCACAGGGTTCCCGCAAGGATGCCCGGGACGCTGTGGTGGCCGCCCGCAAGGCGTTCCCCGGCTGGTCCGGCGCGACCGCGTACAACCGCGGCCAGGTGCTCTACCGGGTCGCCGAGATGCTGGAGGGCCGGCGCGCGCAGTTCGTCGCCGAGGTGGCGGCGGCCGAAGGCACCGACGCGGCGGAGTCCATTGTGGACGCGACCGTTGACCGGTGGGTGTGGTATGCCGGCTGGGCGGACAAGGTCACCGCGGTGTTCGGCTCGGCGAACCCGGTGGCCGGGCCGTACTTCGACTTCTCGCTCCCGGAACCGACCGGGGTCGTCGCCGTGCTGGCCCCGCAGGGCAGCAGCCTGCTCGGCCTGGTCAGCGTCGTCGCGCCGGTGCTGGCCGCCGGCAACACCGCGGTCGTGCTGGCGGCTGAGAACCGGCCGCTGCCGGCCGTCACGCTGGCCGAGGTGCTGGCCACGTCCGACCTGCCCGGCGGCGTGGTCAACCTGCTCACCGGTCGCACCGCCGAAATGGCCCCCTGGCTGGCCGCGCACCGGGACGTCAACGCCCTCGACCTGACCGGCGCCGACGACGACCTCGCGACCGAGCTGGAGCGGGCCGCTGCCGACTCGGTCAAGCGGGTCTTCCGCGGCCCACGCGGCGGCGCCGAGCCGAGCTGGCGGGCCGACCCCGGCACCCGCCGGCTGGCCGCCTTCCTGGAGACGAAGACGGTCTGGCACCCGCTCGGCGTCTGACAACCGACCCCCGGTACCGCGCTGCCGAAGATCCATCTCGAATGGCTTACGCTGTCGGCCGATCGTTCTCGGCAAACCCCGGAGGAGTGTCCGTGACCAGGCCGACCGACGCGACCGTCGTCCCGATCCGGCTCGCCCTCGACGGGCGCTCCGGGGTCACGCTCTGGGCCACTCCGTGGGAGGAGGACGGCGAGGAGTGGCAGGCGTTCCTGGGCACCGGCCGCAAGGTGCTGGTCTTCACCACCGCCGAGGACATGGCCGAGTACCTGCGCTCCGGCGACGAGAACGACCTGACCGACCACCCGGCCTGGAAGATGCTCAGCAAGCTGCCGGCCACCGAGCTGGAGCCGGAGGAGGACTACGACTTCGACCTGGACGGCGTCTACGACCTGGCCGCGGGCGACCCGGACCCGTTCGCCGTCTCGGAGCTTTCCGACCTGGTCGACATCGTGCAGCGGATCGCCGAGTGCTGCGACGACGGCACGCTGCTGCGGGTGGTCGAGGATTCACCGGAGTTCTCCCGGCTGCTGGCCGACGAGGTCACCTACTCCGGCGCCGAGGGCGAGGAGCAGTGGGCCGAGCTCGGCGAGGCGCTGGACCGGTCCTGGGAGCTGGTGATCGACCGGCTCGGCGGCCTCGTGGAGTGGCGCGGTGAGGCGCCGGCCGACGCCACCGACGAGGACGACGACGACCTGGACGACGTCGAGGTGGTCGACACCTCGGCCGACACCGAGGTATCGGCCGAGGACGACGACGAGGACGAGGACGACGAAGACGGGGACGGGGACGACGACCTCGACGAGGACGAGGAAGACGACGAAGAGGAGGAGGACGAGGACGGCGACGAGGAGGTCGCCGACTCGACCGACGAGGACGAGGAAGACGACGAAGACGGGGACGAGGACGGCGAGCTCGTCGACGGCACCTGGGCCGAGGCCGGCATCATCCCGATCGCGGTCGGGCTGCCCACCGGCACCGGCTACACGCTGCGCACGTACGTGGATGACGAGCCCCGGTTCCTCGGCAGCGACCTGAACATCTACATGTTCCGCAGCACCGCCGGTCTGATCGAGTTCTGCCGCGAGGAGGAGGAGCACGACCTCGCCGAACTGGAGACCTGGTCGGCGATCCGTGAGGCGGAGACCGACGACCTGACGGTCGACCCGAGCGAGGAAGACAGCTACGACCTCACCGCGCCCGGCCCGGAGGCCGTCGAGCTCGCCCGCGATCTGGCCGACTACTGCCAGCTCGCCGGGGTGGAGGCGGCGCTGTCCGGGCGCCCCGCCGACGGTGTGCCGTTCGACGTGTGGGTCGCCGCGGTGGCCGAGATCGGCAGCTGTGTGCACTGGTACGACTGATCACCCACAGGTACCGCTTGGTGCCGAACAGTGCGCGCGGGAACCACTTTCCGCCTTGTTCCGTCGTGAAGACGGCAGGTGAAGACTTGGTGAGCGACGCGTAGCACACTCCCGCTGAGGTGACGCCGCCAGCTATACAAGTACGTTCGACTCGGTGTCACCTTCGGGGAGGTGGTCGATGCGCGCAGCGGTGGTCTCCTTCCGGCTCGGCGGGGCCGACGGCGTGTCAGTAGAAGCCGCGAAATGGACGTCCGCGCTGCGGCGCCTGGGCTGGGCGGTCCGAACCGTCGCCGGTGCCGGCAGGGCGGACGTGCTGCTGCCCGGCCTCGATCTGGACCGGCGGGAGCCCCCGGTGGCGTCCGATCTCGCCCGCGCGCTCGACGACGCGGACGTCGTGCTGGTGGAGAACCTGCTCTCGCTGCCGCGCAACCCGGCCGCCGCCGGCGTGCTGGCCGGCCTGCTCCGCGGCCGCCCGGCTCTGCTGCACCACCACGACCTGCCCTGGCAGCGCGACCGGGAGTTCCCGGTCACGGTCTGGCCGCCGGACGACCCGGCCTGGCGGCACATCGCGATCAACGAGCTGAGTCGGCAGCAGCTGGCCGACCGCGGCGTGCCCGCGGTCACCCTCTACAACACGATCGACCCGAACGAGCGGCGCGGCCGCCGGCGCAAGGCCCGACGCCGGCTCGGCGTGGCCCGCGGCGTGCCGCTGGTGCTGCAGCCGACCCGGGCGATCCCGCGCAAGAACGTGCCGGCCGGCATCGGCGTCGCCGAGCAGCTGGGCGGCACCTACTGGCTCACCGGCCCGGCCGAGGACGGCTACGCGGACGAGCTGGCCGAGCTGCTGCGGCGGGCGCGCTGCCCGGTGCGCCGCCGGATCCCCGCTGGACTGTCCATAGCGGACGCATACGCGGCGGCCGACGTTGTCGCCTTCCCGTCCACCTGGGAGGGTTTCGGGAACCCGCTGCTGGAAGCGGCGATCCACCGCCGGCCGCTGGTCGTGGCCGACTATCCGGTGCTGCGGGAGCTGCGCCAGTTCGGCTTCATCTGGTTCTCGGTCGACGACCCGGAACCGCTGCGCGCGTTCCTGGCCTACCCGGACCGCACGCTGCACGACCTCAACGCCGAGATCGCCCGCAACTACTTCTCGCCGCAGACCCTGGACGCCCGCCTCGACCTGCTGCTGCGCGACGTGCTGTCCGGCGCCCGCGGCGGCCGGGGCGTCCCACTGTCCACAGTCGAGGGTCTGGATGGTCTGGACGATCTGGACGGTCAGATCGGCGTGGCCGACCCGGTCTAGGAGCCGTGGCCGCTGTCAGCCGAGCAACGCGGCGTACCCGGGCTTCACGACGTCGTTGATGAGCGCCAGCCGCTCGTCGAACGGGATGAACGACGACTTCACCGCGTTCACGGTCAGCCATTGCAGGTCAGACCAGCCGTAGCCGAACGCGTCCACCAGCGCGAGCATCTCCGAGGACATCGTGCAGTTGCTCATCAGCCGGTTGTCGGTGTTCACGGTGACCCGGAAGTAGAGCTTGCGCAGCAGGCCGATCGGGTGCGCGACGATCGACTTCGCCGCGCCGGTCTGCACGTTCGAGGACGGGCACATCTCCAGCGGGATGCGCTTGTCCCGGATGTACGCGGCGAGCCGGCCGAGCTGGATGTCGGCGGTCTCGCCGCTCTCGGGCACGGTGATGTCGTCGATGATGCGGACGCCGTGACCGAGCCGGTCCGCCCCGCACCACTGGATCGCCTGCCAGATCGACGGCAGCCCGAACGCCTCGCCGGCGTGGATGGTGAAGTGGAAGTTCTCCCGCTGCAGGTACTCGAACGCGTCCAGATGCCGGGTGGGCGGGTAGCCGGCCTCGGCGCCGGCGATGTCGAAGCCGACCACGCCCTCATCCCGGTAGCGGACGGCCAACTCGGCTATCTCCATCGAACGTGCGGCGTGACGCATCGCTGTGAGCAACGTGCCGATCCGGATCCGGTGGCCGGCGGCGGCCGCTGTGCCGGTGCCCTCCCGGAACCCGGCGAGCACCGCCTCCACCACCTGCTCCAGCGAGAGCCCGTGCTCCACATGCAGCTCCGGGGCGAACCGCACCTCGGCGTAGACCACCCCGTCCGCGGCCAGGTCCTCAGCGCACTCGGCGGCCACCCGGACCAGCGACCCGCGGGTCTGCATCACCCCGACCGTGTGCGCGAACGTCTCCAGGTAGCGCTCCAGCGAACCGGAGTCGGCCGCGTCCCGGAACCAGGTCGCCAGCGCCGCCGGGTCGGTCGTCGGCAACTCGGTATACCCCGTCTGACCTGCCAGGTCGATCACGGTCGCCGGGCGCAGGCCGCCATCCAAATGATCATGCAGAAGGACCTTCGGGGCGGCAAGGATCGAGTCGGCGGTGATCGGAATCGGCATGCGGCAACGGTACCGGCCCGTCCATCTCGATCCCGGTCTGGCGTTCAACCCGGCGCTCTCGTAGACTCCTACCGAAAGGGTGCTAATCGGATGAATCGGATGACCATCGTGATCACACAAGGCGGTGGGTGACGTGACAGGTATCTCCGCAATTCCCCAGCAGATTCAAGACATCGGCCGGAAGGCGAGCGGGCTGGCCCAGGAGGTCAGCGGCATCGTCTCGGCCGGAGCGTCGTACCTGGAGATGGCCGGCTCCGGCAATGCCGGTTTCCTGACGACTCCGGCGATGGCAGCGCTAACAGTCGCGCAGATCGCCGCGCTGAAGAACCTTGGCGGGCTGATGGACGAGCACGGCCGCGACCTCGGCGGCGCCGGTCAGGTCTACGCGACGACCGAACAGGCGGTAGTGAAGTCGGCGACGGCGACCGACGGCACGCTCACCGGTCAGCCGACGGTCCAGCCGGTCGTGCAGCCAGCGGTCCAGCCAACAGTGCAGCCGACCGTGACGACGACCACCCGGCCAGTGTGAGGCGAGGATGCCTACCTTCCAACAGCTGATGGCGTGCAACCCGAACGCGTTCACGCACGCCGGTGAGACGTACAAGCGGATGGCCCAGGGTTTCGGCAAGGTTCAGCAGGTTTTCGACCAGGGCACCAAGGTGCTCAGCGGCAACGTGTGGTCCGGCGTGGCGCAGAAGGTCGCGATGGGGCAGGCCACCAAGCTGCAGGGCGGCCTGACCGCCAGCGGCCAGGAGACCAGCCAGGCCGGCACGGTGCTGACCACCCTCGGCCACGCCCTGCAGGCCGCGCAGACCCAGCTGCGGGCCGCGGTCGCCACCGCGCACGGCGCCGGCCTGATCGTCACCCCGACCGGCCAGGTGATCAACCCGAACCCGGTCTACAACCAGGTCGGCAACGCGATGATCGGGCCGGTCACCGCGATGATGACCGCCGCGATCGCCGAGGCCACCGCGGCCGACCTGGCCGCCGCCGGCAAGATCGGCATGCTGGCCGCCGGCAAGCTCATCCAGACGTTCGGCAGCGGGTCCGGCACCGGCAGCGCGACCGGCGGCGGCGAGCAGATGGCCGCGGTCACCAGCACCGCCGGCCCGACGCCCGCGGCGATCCAGCAGGGCGGCACGGTCGACCACGTGACCTCCGAGGGGATGACCGGCACCGCCGGGCAGAACCCGGACGGCGTGCTCGCGGTCACCAACAGCGGCAAGACCGCCGACATCGGGGCGACCGCCGGCAGCGGCACGGCCGGCGACCTGGCGCAGGTGCCCGGCATGAGCGTGGGCACCGCCCCGGGCGGCACGTCGGTGGCCAGCGGCGGCGCCGGCGCCGTGACCACGGCGCTGGGTTCGGCGGCGGCCGGCGGCCTGCTCGGCACCGGTGCCGCCCAGCTCGGGCGGAACGGCGCCGGTACGACGCTCGACCCGATCACCGGGCTGCCGGTCGGCACCGGCACCACGATCGACCCGACCACCGGGCTGCCGATCCACACCGGCGCCAGCGCCGGCACGACCATCGACCCGAAGACCGGGCTGCCCGCGGTGCCCGGCGTCTCGATCGACCCGACCACCGGGCTGCCCATCCACACCGCCACCAGCCCCGGCGCCACCATCGACCCGATCACCGGGCTGCCGGTCGGCACCGGCACCACGATCGACCCGAACACCGGCCTGCCCATCCACACCGGCACCGGCACCAGCACCAGCGCCGGCACCACCATCGACCCGAACACCGGCCTGCCGGTGGCGTCGCCGACGACGACCACGCCCGGCACACCGGTCAGCCCGAGCACCGGGCTGCCGACGACGACGCCGACCACAGGTTCGACCGGCAGCAGCCTGCCGCCGCTGACCAGCCCGACCAGCCCGGTCGCCTCGGGCGGCGCCGGGCTCTCGTCGCTGCCGCCGATCAGCAGCACCCCGATCAGCAGCGCGCCGATCACGTCGGACCCGACCGGCGGGCTCAGCTCGCTGCCCCCGATCAGCGGCCCGCCGATCACCCCGGACCCGACCGGCGGGCTCTCGTCGCTGCCGCCGATAAGCTCGCCCGACCCGTCGACGTTCACACCCAGCCCGTCCTTCCCGGACGTGGGCTCGGCCGCGGGCTCCGTGGGTTCCTCGCTGCCGGACCTGGGCTCGTCCTCGATCCCGGACGTCGGGTCCGGGCTCACCGACGTGATGGGCACCGGCGGCGACCCGAGCGCGGCCGGCGGCGACCCGTCCTCGCTCGGCGCCGACCCGACCGCGGGCGGCGGTGCGCTCCCGGCCGGCGGCGGGTCACTCTCCGGCGCTGGCGGGCTGGGAGCTGACCCGGCGCTGGCCGGTGCGGGGCACGCCGGCGCCGCGGCCCCCGGCAGCAACGCCGCGCTGGACGGCGGCGGCTCGGTCGGCCTCGGCGGCGGCGCGACCAGCGACGCGGCCGCGCCGGGCCAGGCTGGGCATCACGGCACGCCGGCCGCCGCGGTGGCGGCGCCGATCGGCGTCATCGGCGCGGCCGGCGCGGCGGCGTGGGCCGCACACCGCCGTCGCGGCAGGGACGACCAACCTGAGGACGACGAAGACGACGAGTAGCGGGCGGGGCCGGGCGGGTGGCGGCCCGCCCGGTCGACCGTCCGTCAGCCGGCCTCGCGGCTGGTCCACCGGAACGTGCGCAGCGCCAGGACCAGGCCGACCACGCACCAGGCGCCGAGCACCAGCGCGGTCTGGCCGTGCTGCCAGCTCTTGGACGGCTCCTCGGTGACGAACTCGTCCGGCAGGAAGACCGACCGCATCCCCTGGGTCATCCACTTCAGCGGGAACACCGACGCGACCGTCTGCATCCACGGCGGCAGGTTGTTGAAGACGAAGAAGACGCCGGAGATGAACTGCAGCACGATCGCGATCGGGCTGACCACGGCCGGCGCGCTGGTGCCGTTGCGCAGGAAGCCGGAGAAGGCGAGCCCGAGCAGCGTGCAGGCGGTGGTGCCGAGCACGGTCAGCCAGGCGAACGTGAACCAGCGGCCGGCGGTGTCCGGCAGCTGCACGTTGTAGAACAGCGCGCCGATACCGACCAGCAGCACGATCTGCACGACCGCGATGAAGCCCACCAGGATGATCTTGCCGGTGAAGTAGGCGGCCCGCGGCATCGGCGTTCCGGCGAGCCGCTTCAACGAACCGGTGTCGCGTTCGATCGGGATCTGGATCGCCAGGTTCTGGAAGCTCACGGTGAGCAACCCGGCCGCGATCATGCCGGCCACGAAGTACTGCGCGAAATTGACCCCGGACGTCAGCGTCTGCGAGCCGAACACCGAACCGAAGATCAGCAGCAACAGCGCCGGGAACGCGAGGACGAACACGACCGACTCGCGGCCGCGGAAGAACGTCAGCAACTCGACCCTGGCCCGGACCAGGCTGATCGAGCCCAGCGAGGGCAGTACGCCGGCGGTCGCCGGGCTCGCCGCGTCGGCCGGGGTGTCGGTGGCGCTGGTCATGCCGGGTGTCCGATCATCCGCAGGTAGACGTCCTCCAGGCTGGGCCGTTCGACGACGAGTTCGGGCACCTCGCCGCCGAACTGGTCGGCGAGGTCGCTGACGACCTTGGTGGGCGTGTCGGTGTGCACGGTCTCCATCCCGTTCGGGCCGGCCCAGCGGACGGTGGCGGCGGCCGTCGCCCGGCCGCCCAGGGTCGCCGGCGGGCCGACCTCGACCACCTTGCCGGCCACGATCACGCCGACCCGGTCGGCCAGCTGCTCGGCCTCGTCCAGGTAGTGCGTGGTCAGCAGGATCGTGGTGCCGCCGCC
>JBBWZH010000149.1:0-5194 GCA_039648995.1 Mycobacteriales bacterium | reverse complement strand
CGGCCAGCACGAACGTGACCGCGTCGACCAGCACCACGCCGGGCAGCCCGCCGAGGTCGAACACCACCCCGCCCAGCGGCGAGCCGACCAGCCGCGCTGCGTTGTCGCCGACGCCGAGCAGCGAGTTGGCCGCCGCCAGCCGGTCGGCGCCGGCGATCACCGGCACCAGCGCGAACGAAGCCGGCCCGGTCAGCCGAGCCAGGCACGACTGACCGACCGCGACCGCGATCACCACCCACAGCCGCCCGCGCCCGTCCACCGCGAGCAGCGGCAGCAGCAGGGCCGCCTGCACGACGTTCACCACGATCAGCGTCCGGCGCGGGTCCCAGCGGTCCACCAGCACCCCGGCCACGCTGCCCAGGAGCAACGCCGGCGCCAGCTCGGCCCCGAACACCGCCGAGGTGGCCAGCGTCGAGCCGGTCAGCGCGAACACGTACACCGGCAGCGCGATCATCAGCAGCCAGTCCCCCGTGGCGGACACCAGCCGGGCCGACCAGAGGGCGCCGAAGTCGCGGTCCCGGACAAGCGGGTTCATGCCCGCTCCTCGGGTAGCGGGAAGGCCTTGAGGTCGAGGTGGACCGGCTTCGCACCGGCCGGCGGGTCGGTGCGGATGAGGCCGATGTACGGCCGGATCAGCGCGTCCAGCGCGGCGGTGAGCCCGGCGAGCTCGGTGGGCGTCATCAGCAGCGAGAACCGGGCCAGTTCGGTCGCATCCAGCCACTCCCGGCTGACCGTGTCGGCGCGGCGCAGAAACGCGCGGGCCGCGTCGGCATCCTGGTCGATCTGCATGCCGGCCAGGGTCTGCTGCGCGGCCAGCGACGCCGGATTGCCCGGGTCGGGGTCCAGCGCGAACCCGGTCGCGGTGGCCTGCCAGGGGCGCTCCCGCCCGTCCTCGGCCGGCGCCGGCTCGACGAACCCCCACCGGGCCAGCTGCCGCAGGTGGTAGCTGCACGCCGAGGCCGACGCGGCTACCGCGTCCGCGCACTGGCTGGCGGTACGCGGCCCGTACGCCATCAGCTGGTTCAGCAGCGCGACCCGGACCGGGTGCGCCAGCGCCGTCAGCGCCCGTATGTCGGTGATCGTCCTGCGGTGCTCCGGCCGGCCCATCCGCACTCCAATCTGAAAGGACTCTTTCAGATTGCATCACAGGCTCGGCCAGATGTGAAGGAGTTCTTTCAGATCGCGCTGGTCAGCACGAGCCGCGCTGGAAGGAGACCTGCCAGCCCGGCACGGTGGCCCAGTCGGACGAGGCGATCGACGCCTGCGCGCAGGCCATCGCCTGCACCCGGGCCACGGCCTGCGCGGTGCTCGGCGAGTGCTGGTCCAGCACGGGCGGCACCGCATGCACGTCGGTGGCCACCACCCACAGGTGCCGGCTGCCGTAGAAGGCGCGGGTGCTCGCCGGCAGCGCGACGAAGCCGGCGCCGTCGGTGTCGATCGAGACGAACCAGGGCCGCAGGTCGGCCGGGAAGGTCAGCCGCGGGTCGCCGGTGGCGCCGCCCCGCTTGATCACCGGGAACGCCACCCCGGCGGCCGGCGCGCCGCGCAGGTAGCCGCCGTACTCCGCGTCGGTGTGCAGCCTGTCGAGCGGGTTGCCCTCCTCGAACGTGCCGGTCTGCGCCAGGAACATGAACCGGCCGCTGAGCGCGGCGAGGCTGCCCCAGTTGTCGGCAGCCGCCGCCGTGTCCAGGTCGGCGAAGCGGCTGCCGTCCGGGCGGGTGAGCAGGTCGGCCGGCCGGTACAGCGCCGCGTCGCCGAGCCGGGCGTGGATCAGCGCATCGAACTGGGCCGGACCGAAGCCACTGCTCGCCGCAAACCCGTTCTTCATCTCGACCTTGACGATGATCGGCGGGTGGCCCGGGTGGGCGGCGTGCCAGGCCGCGATGTTGTCCAGACAGACGCCGAGATCCTGGTTCTGGGACGTCCCGCGGACGCAGTTGTTGTTGTCGGCCCCGAAGAACGGCAGGTCGTGCGAGACGATCCAGCGCCGGAACAGCGTCCAGACGTCGATCTCGATCAGCTTCGGCCCGGGGTCGCCGCTGGAGACCGCGGTGTCCAGGGCCGCGGTCAGCGACGGGAACGTCGCCTTGTCGTACGTGTTGTGCACGCCCGTGCCGGTCACATCGCCGAGCCGGGTGGTCGGCGGCGGCGCCGCGCCGGCCACCCCGGGGATCGCGGCGGCGCCCAGCGCCACCGCTCCGACCGCCGCCATCGTCGCCAGCCACCTGCGCATGCGGCCAGCATCGGGCAACCGCGACCCGGACGGAATCCCCCAACCAGCCCGAAACCTCGCCGGTCAGACAATCGTCGCCGCCCGGCACCCCTGCCGCCCACCACCCGCGGCCCGCCGCGCCGACGCCGGCCGGGCGGCCGCCCGGATCAGCCGGGCAGGTGGCCGCGCACCTCGTCGGCCGCCGCGGCACCGTAGGCGGTGCCGAGCCGCTCGGCGAACTCGGCCGGCTTGATCACGTACTCCTGGGTACCGACGGTCTCCAGGACGTACGTCGCGAGCAGGCTGCCGACCTGGGCGGACCGTTCCAGCCCCAGCCCCCAGGACCGGCCGGCCAGGAAGCCGGCGCGGAACGCGTCACCGACGCCGGTCGGGTCGGCCTTGGTGGTCTCCGGCGCGGCCGGGACGTGCAGCTCCGGCTCGCCGAGCTGGGCGATCCGCACGCCATCGGCACCGCACGTGGTCACCCGGGCGCCGACCTGGCGGAGCAGCTCGTCACCGGACCAGCCGGTCTTCTGCTCCAGCAGGCCCAGCTCGTAGTCATTCGTGAGCAGGTACGAGGCGCCGTCGATCAGCTGCCGCACCTCGTCGCCGCCCATCCGGGCCAGCTGCTGCGACGGGTCGGCCGCGAACGCGTAGCCCCGTTCGCGGCACTCCTGGGTGTGTCGGACCATCGCCGCCGGGTCGTTGGCGCCGATCAGCACCAGGTCGAGCGCACCCAGCCGGTCGGCCACCGGGGACAGCTCGATGTTGCGGGCCTCGGACATCGCACCGGCGTAGAACGACGCGATCTGGCACATGTCTTCGTCGGTTGTGCAGACGAACCGGGCGGTGTGCGCGACCTCGGAGACGTGCACCGACCCGCAGTCGACGCCGTTGCGCTCCAGCCAGCCGCGGTAGTCGGCGAAGTCGCTACCGACCGCGCCGACCAGCGCCGGGCGCAGCCCCAGCTGGCCCATCCCGAACGCGATGTTGGCAGCCACCCCGCCGCGGCGCACAACGAGCTCGTCGACCAGGAACGACAGCGAGATCCGGTGCAGGTGCTCGGGCAGCAACTGCTCGGCGAACCGACCCGGGAAATGCATCAGGTTGTCGGTCGCGATCGAACCGGTGACAGCGATGGCCACGAGACGTCCTCAGCTGGTGAGTCGGAGCCGGCGGGGCACAGCCTAGCCGCTGCTACCCAGGCGTCTTTCAGGACGATGCTACCCAGGGAGACACACCGCCACCCGGAGTAGCCGCGATTTCGGCACGGCGGATCGGCTGGTCCGGGAACCGCGGGCCGGGTTCCGCCGTCCAAGCGGCCGCGTTACGGACGTTGCCGACGTAGCCGGAGCCTCAGATGGGAGTCCCAGATGACTGAGCTTCCGCCGCCCAACCCGGATCACCGTCCCGGACCGCGCCGGTTCTCCCGGCGTCCCAGCCAACCGCCGGTACAGCCGCCCCAGTACGCACCGCCCGGGTGGCCCGAGCCGGCGCCCCCCCGGCCCCGTCGGGGCATGCTGCTCGCACCCATCGCGGCCGCCGTCGCGGTGGCCGCCGTGGCCGGCGGGGTGGTCGCGCTCCGGCACGGCGGGTCGGACGCGGGCAGCCCGCCGCGGCTCGCGCTGGTCGACGCGGCCGTCCCGGCGGAGAACCAGGCCGGCGCCGCGGCCGGTACCGAGCCGGTACCGCTGGCTGGCGGCGGCTACACCGTGGCGGGCAGCCTGCCGAGCGGGCCGGCCAGGGCGGCGGTGCGGACGCTGCCCGGCGGGCAGGCGTCGGCGGCGGCGGTCGGCAAGCTGGCCGCTGCGCTGGGCCTGTCCGCCACGCAGAAGCGGGTCGCCGGCGCCTGGACCGTCGACGCCGGCGACCGGTCGCTGCGGGTGATCGACGGTAGCGGCTGGCAGTGGCTGTACGACAACGCGCGGCGCGGCACCGGCGGCACGATGGCCTGCGATGTGATCGTCAACGGACGCCGGCTCTGCCTGCCCGGCCGGCCGATCCCCGGCGGCGGCGGCAAGGTGACCCCGATCGACCCGCCGGCCGCCGACCCCGGCGACGGCGGCAACAGCTCGTCCGGCGGCGGTTCGACCAGCGCCTCGCCCGGAACCGGTACCGGTGACGGCAGCGCCGGCAAACCCGGCTCCGAGCCGAACTCGTCCACCGGTTCCAGCGGCTCGTCGGGTGGTGGCGTCGGCAGCTACCCCGGTACCGCCGGGACGTCCGTGCCCGGTCCGTCCGGCGGGATCGCCGTCGACCCGCCGCCGGGCGGCCCCGTGCCGGTGCCGAAGCCCGGCTCCAGCGGGGTCGCCGTGCCGGTCCCGGTCGAGCCGACCGGCCCGACACCGGACGAGGCGGCCGTGCGCGCGGCCGCGGCCCCGGTGCTGGCCGCGCTCGGCCTCGGCAACGCCGAGATCCGGGTGGAGACGTTCCCCTCGATCGCGATCGTGACGGCCGCGCCGGTGGTGGCCGGGCTGCCGACCGCGGGCTTCGACGTGCGACTGCAGTACAACGCGAAGATCGAGCTCACCGGCGGCTCGGGCTGGCTCGCCGCGCCGGCCGCCGGCGCCGAGTATCCGCTGGTCAGCGCGCAGCGGGCGCTCGACGCGCTGCCGAAGCCGGGGGTCGTCCCCCAGGTCTGCACCGACCGGATGCCGCCCAGCTGCGCGGCCCCGCCGCGGGTGGTGACCGGCGCGCGGCTGGGCTTGGCGCTGCGGCACGACCAGCAGGCCGGGCCGCTGCTGGTACCGGCCTGGCTCTACACCCTGAAGGGCTCTGACCTGCCGCTGGTCGTGGTTGCCGTCGACCCGAAGTACCTGGGTACCGCGACTCCCGACAGGAAGGACGCAACCGCGCCGCCGCCGGTCGACCTACCCGCCTCCGGCCCGCGGCAGCCGATCCCGCTGCCCGAGCCGACAAAGTAGCCGGCGCGCGACATAACGGAGGGGCCGCACCAACCGGGGCGGCCCCTCCCCACGGCCT
>JBBWZH010000388.1:0-22100 GCA_039648995.1 Mycobacteriales bacterium | reverse complement strand
CGGCGAACATCCGGTGCAGCAGCGTGTCGTACCCCGCCGGCAGTGCCTCGATCATCTCCGCGGCCGCGGCCGCCCGGGCGGCGGCGCGCACGTCCGGCTCGATCCGGGCCGGCTCGCGGTGCACGTCTCCGACCCGGATGTTGTCCCGTGCGGTGAACGGCCAGTGCCAGTACTCCTGGCTGATCACCGCGATGTGCCGGCGCAGCTGGTCGGCACGTACAGGCCAGCCAGCAGCCGGGCCAGGCTGGTCTTGCCGGAGCCGTTCTCACCGACCAGCGCGATCGTCTCGCCGCGCCGCAGCGCGAGGCTGTGCAGCCGGTAGCGTGGCCGCATGCTGAAGGAAAGCAAGGCCTACAGCGGGTTCTCGGTGGACGACGTGCCGGCGGCCAAGCGGTTCTACGGCGAGACGCTGGGCCTCGACGTCTCCGAGGCGTACGGATTGCTGCACCTGCACCTGGGTAGCGGCACCGACGTGCTGGTCTACCCGAAACCCGGGCACACGCCGGCCACATTCACCGTGTTGAACTTCCCGGTCGACGACATCGAGGCGGCCGTCGACAGCCTGATCGGCCGTGGCGTCGAGTTCATGCGGTACGACGGCATGCCGCAGGACGAGCGCGGCATCATGCGCGAGGGCGGCCCGTACATCGCCTGGTTCACCGACCCGGCCGGCAACGTGCTGTCGGTGCTCCAGGAGCGCTGACCCGGCTCGGCTCCATCACTCCGGCCGGCGGGCAGTAGCCTGGCCGGGTGGCTGCCTTGATCCCGGGCCCGATGGCCGACCGCATCGGTGCCCTGCTGGCCGCCGCGCCGGTTCTGGACGGGCACAACGACCTGGCCTGGGAGCTGCGCCGGCGGGTCGGGTACGACTTCGACCAGCTGGACATAGCGGGCGACCTGTCCGCTACCGGCCTGCACACCGACCTGCCGCGGCTGCGTGCCGGCGGCGTGGGCGGCCAGTTCTGGTCTGTGTACGTGCCCTGCGACCTGGCCGGGGAGACCGCGGTGACGGCCACCCTGGAGCAGATCGACGCGGTGCACCGGATGGTCGCGCGCTACCCGGACGACCTAGCGCTGGCCCGCACCGCCGACGGGGTGGAGCGGGCGCACGCGTCCGGCCGGGTCGCCTCGCTGATGGGTATCGAGGGCGGCCACTCGATCGCCGGCTCGCTGGGCACGCTGCGGATGATGTACGCGTTGGGCGGCCGCTACCTCACGCTGACGCACAGCCGCAACACGCCGTGGGCGGACAGCGCGACCGACGACCCGGCGGTCGGCGGGCTGACCGCGTTCGGCCGTGAGGTGGTGCGCGAGTGCAACCGGCTCGGCATGCTCGCCGACCTGTCACACGTCGCGCCGGCCACCATGCACGCCGCGCTGGACGTCAGCACGGCGCCCGCGTTCTTCTCCCACTCCAGCGCCCGCGCGCTGTGCGACCACCCCCGCAACGTGCCGGACGACGTGCTGGCCCGGGTACGCGACAGCGACGGCATCGTGATGGTCACGTTCGTCCCGGCCTTCCTCACCGAGCCGTGCCGGGCCTGGCAACAGGAGATGCACGCCGCGCTCGACCGGCAGGCCGCCGGGATGCCGGAATACGGCCCGCAGTGGCTGGCCACCCGGGACGCCTGGACCGGGGCCAACCCGCGGCCGCCGTGCACCGTCGCCGACGTGGCCGACCACATCGAGCACGTCCGCGCGGTCGCCGGCGTCGACCACGTCGGCCTCGGCGGCGACTTCGACGGCGTCCCCACCGTCCCAACTGGACTGTCCGGTGTGGACGGCTATCCGGCGCTGTTGGCGGAGCTCGCCGGGCGCGGCTGGTCGGACGCCGAACTGGCGAAGCTCACCTGGCGCAACGCGCTGCGGGTGCTGCGGGCCACCGAGGCCGCCGGCACCGAGGCCCGACGCAGCCGCGGCCCGTCCCGGGCCACCGTCGCCGGCCTGGACGCGGCACCGGCCGGCGCCCCAGCCGGCGCCGCCGGCTAGGCCCGGCTGTCAGCCCGGTCCGGGCGCTCGCCGGCCTGGGCCCGGCGCAGCCAGTCCTCGGGCACGGCGCCGGAGGAGGCGCTATCGGACATGACGGCGACGCAGCCAGGCGACGGTGAACGCGGTGATCCGGGTTTCGAGGTCCCCGCGGGAGGTGAAGTCGCCGCGGCGCAGGCCGCGCGGCGGCTACTTTGCTTGCGAGACTGTCGTCCCCCTGCCAGCGGCGCGAGTCTGACCAGCTTGGAGAGAAATCGATCGGCTTGCTGGGGAAGGGCGGCCAGGGCAGGTCAGGCTCATTGATCCGCAGAGACAGCATGCCGATGACGGCCGTCCGGAGATCGAGTGCGACGGTGGCGGCGTCCCCTGGCGAGGCAACCCCAGCGTCCATGCCTGGGCAAGACGACGAATGCGCAGAAGCCGGGCTTACTGTTCTCGCTCCCGAATGCAGCCCCTCACAGGTTCCTGACCGGCGACACGGGCTGCACTAGATGCCGGTCCGGGCGGCCGGGTCGAGCGCGGCCCGCACGGCGATCGCCTCCATCTCCCGGGCGCAGGCCTCCACGCCGGTCGCCGGCAGGTAGCGGGTGTCGGCGGACAGGCGGATGTCCACCGCGCCGTCAACGTCGTTGAGGTGCAGGAAGAACCGTTCGCTGGCCGGGTCCACCGGGACGTCACGCCAGCCGACGGTGCTGTCCGGGAGCGCGGCCTCGACCTCGGCCCGGGTCGGCGGCGGGCCGGTCACCTCGCGCCGCGCCGGCGCCCGGCGGTCGTTGTAGAAGCAGGCGATGTCCATCTCCGCACCGCGCTCCCGGCCCACCCGGTCGAGGAGTTCGATCTTGCGCAGCGGGTCGTAGTAGGCGTTCTTGGACGCGCTCAGCGAAGCCAGCCGGGCCCGGCCGACCGCCTCGTCGAAGCTGACCCCGGCGACGTCCACCACGCACAGGCCGGGGTGGCTGACCGTGCTGATCGACCCGGCCAGCCCGGGCCGGAACCGGTTGCTCACCACCACCTGCGCGACGCTCGGGTTCTGGCCGCTGACCCGGGCCAGCGCGACCGCGAACGCGGCCAGCAGCACCGGCGAGGTGTCCAGTCCGGTGCGGGCGGCGATCAACCGGACGGCCCGGTCGGTAGCCGGCGACCGGTACTCGACCTCGGCGTACCGCGGCCCGCCCGGCGCCGGTGCGGTGCCGAACCGGCCGGGCGGGATACCGCGCAGCAGCCGCTCCCAGTGCCGCAGCGACACCTCGCTGCGCCGCTGCCCGGGCGGGCTGGCCTGCCAACGGGCCTGCTCCAGCGGAGGCAGCCCGGTGACCGGCCGGTCCGACCGGCCGGTGCGGAAGTCCATTGTGGACAGATCGGCGATGAGCGCGGCCAGCCCCTCGCCGTCCAGCGCCAGGTGGCAGTACATCGCGACGGTGTGGGTGAGCGCGCCGCGGTGCCGGAGCACCGCCATCCGCACCGGCCATTCGTCGGTGTAGTCGAACTCCTCGTCGTGGTAGCGGGCCTCGATCGCCTCGGCCGCCCCGGCCGGGTCGGCATCGCCGGTCTCCACGATCTCCAGCGGTGCCTCGCCGGCGGCGGCCACCACCTGCTCGGCGCGGCCGCCCGGGCCGATCCGCACCCGGGTGCGCAGCGACGGGTGCCGGCCGAGGATGAAGCTCAGCACCGCGGCCGACATCTCGACCGTCATCCCGGCCGGCAGCGGGCTCACCCCGCCCAGCGCCAGCGAGGAGCCCATCCGCTGGATCGCGCCCCACATCTCCTGCTGGCCCCAGCTCAACGCGCCCGTGCCGGACCCGCCACCCGCGAACGGCACCAGGAGCCGATCCGCAACGCTCACCGCGCCCATTGCTCGCCTCCGCACTCGTTCCGCTCCGCGGCGCCCCAGCCGGCACCTGCGATGCTCACTCGCTGTCGGCTCGCGATGCCCATTGCTCGCCTCCGCACTCGTTCCGCTCCGCGGCGCCCCAGCCGGCACCTGCGATGCTCACTCGCGGTGCTCATGAACCACCCCCACAGAACCGGACAATGTTACGGCATAGGGCGATAACTTGACGGGCACGAGATCGTCGAACAAGTCGAATACGGGGGTACGTGATGTTGATCTTGTCTGGTGCCGAGGTGGAGGCCTTACTCGACCCGGCTGACCTTGTTGACGCGCTGGCGTCGGCGCACGCCGAACTCAGCGCGGGCACGGCTTCGATGCCGGCCCGGATCGCGGCCGCCGTGCCGGACCGGGGCGGGCTACTGGCCGCGATGCCGGCCTACCTGCCGTCCAGCCGGACGCTCGCGGTCAAGCTGGTCACCGTCTTCCCGGCGAACCGGGAGGTGCCCACCCACCAGGCCGTGGTCTGCTGCTTCGACGGCGACACCGGCCAGCCGGTGGCGATCATGGAGGGCACCTACCTGACCGCCGCCCGGACCGCGGCCGGCTCGGCGCTGGCCACCCGGCTGCTGGCCCGGCCGGGCAGCCGGCGGGCCGCGATCATCGGCACCGGTGTCCAGGCGCGGGCGCACGCGCATGCGCTGGACCGGGCCGGCGGGCTGGCCCAACTGATGATCGCCGGACGCGACCCGGCCCGCGCCCGGACACTCGTCGCCGAACTGGGCGCGACGCTGCGGGCGGCGGTCTGCCCGGTCGACTCGGTCGCCGAGGCGGTTCGCAACGCGGACGTGGTCTGCGCGACCACGCACGCCGCGGCACCCATCCTGCGGCGCGAGTGGCTCCCGCCCGGCTGCCACGTCAACTCGGTCGGCTACAACATCACGGGCCAGGGCGAGCTGGACGCGGACACGATCACCACCGCCGCCGTGCTCGCGGTCGAATCCCGGGCGGTGACGCTGGCCCCGCCACCGGCCGGGGCGGTCGAGCTGCGCGGTGTCGACCGGCCGGTGGTGGAGATCGGCGAGCTGGTCACCGGCGCCGCCCCCGGCCGGCTCGACCGCGACGACCTCACCGTCTACAAGTCGGTCGGCGTCGCCATCCAGGACGCGGCCGCCGCCGCCCTGGTGCTCGCCGCCGCCCATCGCCACGGCGCCGGCCGCACCGTCGAACTCTGACAGCGCGGCGCCACGCGCTGGCGGTGCGTACCGGCAACGGGCCACCTCAGACGTCGGAAACGTCGATTGCCGCTGCGTACGGGGGTTTGGTCGTCCGGTCGACGGTCAAGCTGGTCGAAGGACAGCGACGGACGACTCGCGGTTCAGGCACGACGGGTGGGCGCGTGGCGACTTCCGCTTCCCGAGACGCCGAGAAGCGGCGTCGCGGGGTCGGCTGACCTCTACCGGCGAGAGGTTCAGATCCCGATCACGAACGCTGTCAACGCCCGGCCCGGCGAGGATCTTCGGCACGGTCTCGCGGATCGGTGGATCCGCTGGACCACGACCGCCAGCGTGGTGCTGCTGGCCGGTATCGCCGCAGTCGTGTCCTACCGGCACATGCACACGCTGACGCTCGCCCACGGCGAATCGGCATGGACTGCCGCACTGATCCCACTTTCCGTGGACAGCATGATCATCGCCTCGTCCATGACCCTGCTGGCCGACTCCCGCGCCGGAGACACCAGCGGCGGGCTCCCGTGGGCGCTACTGCCGCCGGCAGCACCGCCAGCCTCGCCGCCAACATGGCCGTCGCCGAGCCAACCGCCCACGGGCGGATAATCGCCGCCTGGCCGTCGTTCGCCTGATCGGCGCCTACGAGCTGCTGATGCGCCAGATCCGCCATGCCGCCGCAGCAGCGGCCTGCCGGACGGCATCCGCCGTCAATCCGGGAGCGGACACTGTCCGAACGGTCAGTGCCGACGGCACGGCGGCTGGCTCTTCAACCAGGGCGACCCGAACGTCGCCTCAACGATCCGGCGCTCGGGTGCGGCCGCTGCCAGGAGCAGCCGGCCGACGCGGCATGCGCCGACCGGACGATACCGACCTGCTCGCGCAGGCGCGCCGCATCGATACCGAGCACCGGACTCAGCACGACCGGCCCGCGTCAGCTGAGACCCTGCGCGTCCAGCTAGGCGTCGGCACAGCATCGGCTCGGGCGCTGAAGGACTTCCTCCGCAGAACCGACACCGCCTCACGCCTACCGAATGCATCGACCGGCTGACTTCGCCGCCGGCCACTCCTACGATCCGGACCGCGCCACACTGCCAGCCGATGCCGCGCCGATCTCAACCAGGTATGCCGAGGCCGAGCCGTCGGGCGCCCGGCGTGGTCAAGGACGTCGCCGACGGCGGGGTGGCGCGGCTACTGCCATGTCGCCCATCCCAGCTGCACTCGACTCACCGCGTATCCAGTGACGCCGGATGTTTTCTGCTTGGTTGACGTGAAAATCACTCGAATGTCGCTTGTGCCGAATAGTGTCAGCGGTGAGGCTCGATGAACTCGATCTGGGGCATCCAGACGGAGCAGGACCGGGGCGGGGGACGTATGGGTGCGGACGCGGGGCGTCGTGGTGGGTGGGTGGGCGCGTCGAGGGTCGCGTTCGGTTTGGCGCTGTCGCTGGTTGTGAGCGGGGTAGGGCCGGTTACTGGTCGGTCGGTCGCGCTGGCGGCGCCGGTTACGCCTGCGCACCAGACAGGTGCCGGCGGGCCGGCGACCAGATCGGGCGGCGCCGGTTCGGCGCCGGTCGGCTCGGCGGCGGCGACGCTGGGTGGTCGGCCGCGGCAGTCGGTCCAGTCGCTGATGCGGGTGGGGTCGGCGGCGGGCGGCGTGACGGGGTATGTGCCGCAGGTTGACCCGGCCGGGCCGCGGCCGGCCGCACCCCGCATCTCGCCGGCGGCTGTGCCGGCGTCGCTGATTCCAGCTGCGAACCAGTACGTGCCGTTGACGCCGGCTCGCATCCGGACGCCCACGGCCGTTGCAGCCGGCGGCACGCTCGTTGTCAATGTGAGGGGTGCTGGAGGGGTTCCCGTTACCACTGTCGTGGCGGCGGCCGCGCTGCACGTGTCGGTGTCGAGTTCGGCCGCGGGATCGCTGACGGTCTACGCGACAAGCGCGAGCCGGCCAGCAACGACGAACATCAGCTACCAGGCCGGGGCGCCGACGACCGGCTTCGCGATGACGCCGCTGGGGCCTGTCGGTCAGATCACTGTCTTCAGCACGGCTGCGGCGACGGTCGCGGTGGATGTTCTTGGATACACGACCGCGACCGACCCTGACTTTCCGGAGCCGGCTGGCTCGACGTACGTTCCGTTGCCGACGGTGCGGATCCTCGGCCCGGTGAACGTGACACCGGCTGGCGGGTCGCTGGCGGTGGCGCCACTGGGTGCCGGCGGTATTCCGACCAGCAACGTCACCGCGATCGCCGCGCACGTGGTCTACCGCAGCAGCACCGCCGGCACCGCGACGGTCTACCCGGACGGTGTCACGAAGCCGGCCACTGTGGATCTGCAGTACGGCAGTGACTACTTCTACACCAACCTGGTGGTGGTCAAGCTCGGCACGAACGGCCAGTTCCGCGTCACGGCCAGCACGGTGGGCATGGTCGACGTCGATGTCGTCGGGTACTACCAGGGTCCGGACGGGCCGGCGGCCGGGTCGACGTTCGTCGCGACAACCGCGACCCGGACGGTGACGGGCAGGTCGGTACCCGCCAACCGCGGCACCACGACGTTCTCGCCACTGGGCACGGCCGGGGTCCCGGCGTCTGGGGTCTCCGCAGTCGCTTTCACGCTGACCGCGACCGGGACGGTGCTGTCGCCGATGAACGTCTACCCGACCGGCACCGTCGGTAACGGCACCGGGGACCTGTACTACCACAACGGCGGCAACTGGTCGGTGGCCCAGGTCGCCAAGCTGGGTGACGGCGGGCAGATCACCATCCGCAATGTCGGTACAGCCGCGGCGACAGTAACGATCGACGTCGTCGGCTACTACCTGCCCGCGACGGCCCCCGGGGTACCGGGACCTGTTTTCGCCTTGGCCCGCAGCCAGTCCGCCTTCGTGGATTGGCGGGCGCCGAGTTCTGACGGTGGAGCGGCGATCACGTCCTACACGGTGACCGCCCACCCGGGCGGTCAGACGGCGACCGTCAGCGGCGCCCTGTTCGGCATCGTGTCAGGGCTCAACAACGGTGACGCTTACACGTTCACGGTGAGCGCGACGAACGGGGCGGGAACGAGCCCGGAGTCGGCGCCGAGCAGCGAGGTCATCCCGGCGGTCCATGCCCCCGACGTGCCAGCGAACGTGCGGGTCGTCTCCGGGAGCACGAGCACAAGCGGGACGGCGACGGTGTCCTGGGATGCCCCCTACGACGGCGGGTCACCGATCCTGGACTACACCGTGGTCTACGGCGACCAACTGCTCGTGTCGGGTCAGTTCGTCAGCCAGACGACGACCGCGACCTCGATCACCCTCACCGGTCTGCCGAACAGCCACATCCTGTCGGTGACCGTCGCGGCCCGCAACAGTATCGGCACCGGTTCCACAGCGTCCTCCCCATCGTTCGTGCCGCACGGCACGCCGGTCGGCCAGCCCGCCGGCGTCGTCGGTGGGCCCGGCGACAGAATCGGGACGCCGTCGGTGACCGTGTACTGGAATGACCCGCCCAGCGGCGCCGGCCGCTACAAGGCGCTCGTCCGGCCGCTGAGCGGCCAGGGTGGGGTGACGTTCGCGGCACAGCCGGATTGGTTCCGGACCGACTTCGTGCTCGGCCTGCCGTGCCCCCGCACACCCGAGGGTTTGGAGTTCTGCTTCGAGTTCGACTCCACGACGTCGTTCCCCATCGTGGCCGGCACCACATACCAGGTCGGGGTCGCGTCCGGGCTTGATGACGGCACGTTCCAGGACCCGGTCTGGGTCAACGCCACCGCCGGAATAGGGAGCGCACCGCCGGCGCAGAGCGGGGCCGAGACCTACGGCTGCCCGTGCAGCCGCAACAGCCTCGGCCGGTCCGGCCGCGCCCAAGGGTTCCGGGCTGACCCGGTGAACACCGCGACCGGCGCGTTCAGCGAGACCGCTACCGACGCGCAACTGCCCGGCGCCGGTCTCCCCTTCGCGATGACCCGCACCTACACCTCCCTCGACACCACGACCGGCATTCTCGGCCCTGGGTGGACCTTCCCCTATGCCGCGTCGCTGGTCCCATCCTCGACCGGGCCGGTGACCGTGCGCAGCGAGGACGGCCAGGGCGCCGTCTTCACCCGCAACACCGACGGCTCCTACGCCGGACCGCCCGGTGTGCGCTCGACGCTGTCGGCCGCGGCCGGCGGTTGGCGGCTGACCGCGCCGGACCGGCACACGCTGACCTTCAACGCCGCCGGCCAGCTCACCGCGACCGCCGACCGGCTCGGGAACGCGCTCATCATGGGCTATGCCGGCGGCCAGCTCACCACCGTGACCGACACCGCCGGCCGGGTGGTCCACTTCGGCTACACCGGCAGTCTGCTCAGCTCGGTGACGCTGCCCGATGGCCGGCACGTCGACTACGGCTACACCATCGGCCGGCTCGCCTCGGTCCGGGACCTCGCCGGCGGCTCGACGGGCTATCACTACGACGCCGGGGGCCGACTGGACACGATCACCGACCAACTCGGCCACCTAGTCACCAGCAACGTCTACAACAACACGACAGGCAAGGTGACCTCGCAGTTCGACGCGCTGAACAAGCGGACCGACTTCACCTACTCCACTGGCGTCACGACGACGACCGATCGCAATGGTCTCAACTGGTTCGACTACTACTCCAATGGTGTGCTGATCGCGTCGGTCAACCCGCTCGGGAAGCGAACGGACTACCGGTACGACTCGAGGCTCAACCTCGTCTCGGTCACCGACCCGCGCGGCCACCAGACCACGCTGACCTACGATCCGCACGGCAACCTGACCAGCACGACCGCTCCGGCACCACTGTCCACTGTGGAATCGTGGACCTACACCGCCGACGACCAGATCGATACCCACACCGACGGTCGCGGCCACCTGGAGCGCAACACCTACGACCCGGTCACCGGGCTGCTGCGCCGGCACACCGACCGCACCGGCGGTGTCACCGACGTCGCCTACTTCCCGAACGGCCAGCTGCACACGGCCACCGACCCACGGGGCAAGACCACGACATTCGGCTACGACCCAGACCACAACCTCACCGAGGCCACCACGCCCCAGGGTGAGAAGACCACGCTGACCTACGACCCGGCCGGCCGGCCGGTCACCGTGGTTGACCCGCGCGGCAACGTGCCCGGCGGTGACCCGGCCGCCTACACCAGCCGCCTGGGTTACGACGACCAGGACCGGCTCACGTCCGTCACCGGCCCGCTCGGGCATACCGCGACGGTGCACTACGACGCGGCCGGCCGGCAGAACTCCGCCACGGATGCGCAACTGCACACCACCACCTACGGCTACAACGATAACGGCTGGCTGACCACCACCACCGACCCACTCGGCCGGACCGCCGCAACCCGCGGCTACGACCCGGAAGGCCGGCTGACCGCCAGCACCGACGGCGCCGGCGACCGGACCACCTACAAGTACGGACCATCCGGACTGCCGACCAGCCTGACCACCGCCCGCGGCAACGTCACCGGCACTGACCCGGCCGCCTACACCTGGACGTACCAGTACGACGCGAACGGCAACCGCACCACCCAGTCACACCCCGACCCCACCGGCGGCCCACCACTGGTCACCACGACCAGCTACGACGTGCTCGACCGGCCCATCAAGGTCGTCGACCCGCTCGGACACCCCACCACCACGACCTATGACGCCAACAACAACGTCACCGATCTGGTCGACGCGCTCAGCCACGGCACCCATATCGACTTCGACAACGAGGACCGGCCATTGTCCGTCCGCGACGGCCGTGGAAAAACCATCACCATCGGCTACGACCCGGCCGGGAACACCACCAGCCGGACCGACCCAGCCGGCGACATCACCACCTGGACCTACGACGACGGCGGCCGCCTGGCCTCCACAGTGGACCCCCGCGGGAACATCACCGGCGCGAACCCCGACGACTACCGCACCGCCTACGGCTACGACCCAGCCGGCAACCACACCTCGGTCACCGACCCGCTCGGCCACGCCACCATCTCCACATTCGACGCCACCAACCGGCTGGCCACCCGCACCGACCCCAACGGCCACCGCACCACCTGGACCTACGACGAGAACGGCCGGCTGACCCGGACCCGCGGCCCGGACGCCAGCACCGACGACCAGACCACCCGCTACGGGTACGACGACGTTGGCAACCTGACCACCCGCACCGACCCCAACAACCACCTCACGCGCTACGGCTACGACCTCGCCCGCCGGCTGGCCTCGGTCGAAGACCCGCTGCACCGCACCTGGACCTACGGCTACAACGCCGACAGCAACCCCACCACCGTCACCAGCCCGGCCGGCGTCATCACCGCCGGCTACGACAGCCTCGACCGGCTGACCGGCTACCAGTACTCCGACACCACCGCCCCCGTCGGCTTCGGCTACGACCGCGCCGGCCGGCAGACCGTCATGACCGACGGCGCCGGCACCCAGACCTACGGCTACGACGACGCCGACCGGCTCACCGCCGTCACCCGCGGTCCGGCGGCCTACGGCTACCGCTATGACAACGCCGACAACCTGACCCAACGCACCTACCCCGACGGGTCGGTCATCGACTACGGCTACGACGACGCCGAACGACAAACCACCCTCACCGCCGACGGCGCCACCACCACCTTCGGCTACGACCTAGCCAGCCACCCCACCACAACCACCCGGCCGGCCGCCTCCGGCCTGACCACCACCCGCACCTGGGACCGCGCCGGCTGGCTCACCGGCGTACGGAATACCCACGGCACGGCCGCCGTATCCGCCTTCACCCTCAGCCGCGACCCAGCCGGCAACCCCCAGACACTCACCAGCCAGCGCGGCGGCACAACCACCACCGAGGCCTACCAGTACGACCCCGCCGACCGACTGACCGCGGTCTGCTCCGCGACCGCCGACTGCGCCACCGCCACCGGCCGCATCGACTACCGCTACGACCTCGTCGGCAACCGCGTCGAACAACGCCGCACCGACGTCCCGCAGCCCGGCCAGACCACCTACAGATACGACGACGCCGACGAATTGACCACCGCCACGACGTCCGCCGGCACCACCGCATACGGCTACGACAGCAACGGCCGCCTCACGTCGGCCGGTGCAGCCACCGCGACCTACAACCTCGCCGACCAGTTCACCTCCGCCACCACCGCCACCGCAACCGTCAACTACAGCTACGACGGCAACGGCAACCGGCTGACCGCAAACCACGGCGGCAGCCTGACCCGCTACAGCTGGGACGAAAACGCCGCGCTGCCGCAACTGGCCACCGAAACCGACGGCGGCGGCACGACCCGGGCCAGCTACCGCTACAGCGACACCGGCCCAGAATCCCTCCGAGCGGCCGCCACCACCTACCTGCTCACCGACCCCTACGGCAGCGTCACCGATACCACCAACGCCACCGGCACCCCCCAACGCAGCTACACCTACGAGCCCTACGGCGCGGTCAGCAGCACCACCACCACAGACCCCACCGCACCCGACCCATCCCTGCGCTACAACAGCCAACTACTCGACCCCGATACCGGCCTCTACGACCTACGCGCCCGCCAATACGACCCCACCCTCGCCCGCTTTACCACCACCGAACCCCTCACCCCACCCCTCCACGACCCCTACGTCTCCGCTTACGCCTACGCCAACGACCGCCCCACCACCACTACCGATCCCTCCGGCCAATGCGGCCTCAGCGCCAAACTCAAATCCCTCGTCGCCAACCCCGCGATGCTTCAGGGCAAGAGCCCATGCGAGCTCGAAGACGAAGCCAATCAGCCAACCTGGTCCAAGACGGGGACAATCGCCGCAGGCATCGCCAACCGGATCCAAAACACCGCCTTCGACCCCCGTACCACTGCCGTCCTCACCGGGGCCATCGCCCTCGGTGGGCTGATCGCGGGCGCCGGTGCCCTTGCCACAAGCGTCGACCTGACCGGCCTCATCACAGCCTGCGCCGGCGCCGGCCGCACCGTCGCAGGAGCGGCCACCGGCGCGGGCACCGGTGCCGAGATCGAAATCAACTCCCGCGCACACGGTGGCGCAGCCCTCTCCCTCGCAGAACGACTGCAAGCGGCAAGGGTATGGGTAGGCGGCCTGAAACTTCCACAGATGGGCGGCCCACCGAACGGGATGCTCGTGAAACGCTCACCATCCGGGGCAATCACGAACTACGCGGAATACGACAGCAACGGGAACATCGTGAAACGGGTCGACCTGACCGGCCGCCCCCATGGCCCCATCCCGACGCCACACACCGTGGAGTACGTTGAGGATCACGCTCCCGATGGCCAGGTCCGCCCGCGAGAAGCCACCGTCCGAAAGTCGACGCCAGACGAGGTGCCCTGACATGGATGAAGGCGCGACGAATCCAGAAGCTCTGAGGTTCGAGCACGCCTTGACCCAGGCGGCCGCTTCCGACTGGAGTGACCGAGTCGATGCTGCGCGAATCCTGAAACACCACGTGGACCGTCCGGCAGCTTTTCGGAAACTCGTGGAGATGCTCGATGACAGGAACCTCGCAGTGATCGAGGAAGCGGTAGAGAGTCTAGTCGCCTCTGGGCTGCCCGGAATGAGGGAAGTTCTGAAGGCCTTGTATGAGGGAGAGGACGATGCCGGGTACCACATCAGGGACCGGCTGAACAGCCTCTGGCTGGACGGGATGCCGATCCTGGAATGGTCACGACAGCTCGCGGGCGAGAGCGAGTCTGCTTCTGTACGAGCGGGCGCCGCCGAGATCATTAGTCAAGTAGGGCCAGCCGCGAGATGAACACCCGGCTTAGCCGGTCCAGCGCGATCCGGCATCTTGCTGGGCGCGACAAGAACAAGCTAGACACCGGCAGAGCAGCGTCTTACCGATCCAGGTTCCCTGGCGCCATATTCAGGCGGATCGGCAAGATCCGACCGCCCTTACCGCTGCCGGCCCCCGGCCCGCACCGTAGCCCCCAACTCAATCCAGCCAGGATTGTCATCCTCGGTTCACTACACCGCCAACTCGGCAGGCTCCTCGGTGAGGTACGGCAAGGATCTTGGACAGTTCTTCAGAGGTCACGGTCGGATTTAAGTCACGCATAGCTTACGTGTTTCCCCTTCGTGTCCTATGTGGGTTCGCAGGGTTGTGCGTCGGCAACAGGACACGCATCCGGGTACGCCGGCTGCCCGCCGGGGCGCGGGCAGGATGGACCCATGACATCGCCTATCGCCCGCGTTGAGCCGGTTCACGACACCTACTTCGGCGTCACGATCACCGACCCCTACCGGTGGATGGAGCAGGCGTCCCCGGAGTACGAGCAGTGGCTGCTCGGGCAGGCGAGCATGCGGCCAGGCAGTTGGCGGCGTTGCCCGGCCGAGGCGCGCTGCTCGCCCGGATCCGCGAGCTGCGCGGCAGCCGTACCGAGCGGTCCGGCTACGACTGGGCCGGCGGCTGGGAGTTCAGCAAGCTGACCGACCCGTCCCGGCGCGTGCCGGTGCTGCCGTGCGTCGCACGGGCGACGACCAGGACGCGGGGCGGGTGCTGGTCGACCCGAACGACATCGCCGGCGAAGCGCACCACCACCTGGACTTCTACCGCCCTCGCCGACCGGCCGCTACCTCCTCGCGGGCATCTCGGCCGGCGGCATCGAACGCTGCAGGCTGCGGATCGTCGAGACGGGGACTGGCGGGACGGTCGAAGAGGCGATCGACAACGTCCGCTTCCCGTTCCTGGGCTGGCTCGACGACGAGACCTTCGTCTACCACGTCTACCCTGTCGCGGCGCCCGGCACCGACCCGGCCGCCCGCCGGCTGGACACCGGTGCCTGCTACACCGGCTCGGCACCGACCCGGCCACCGACCAGGTCGTACTGCCCGCGGTGCGAACCCGCACCTGCCGATGGCCCGCACCGACCGGCCGTTCCCGGCATACCTCGCCGCGTCCGGCCACCTTCTGATGATCGTCTCGCACCGGGCGATCGGCGGCAGCGCCGTCGCGTCGGGGCTGACCGCGAACACCCTCTATCCGGCGCCGGCCGCCGCCCGGCACGGCCCCGCGCCGGCCGACCCGGCTGGCATCCCGTGGGTGCGGGTGGCCGGCCCGGACGACAACGTCGTCGCGTACGCGGCCGGCTCCGACACGCTGTACCTGGTCACCGGCCGGAGCAGCGGCACCCGCGAGGTGGTCGCAGTGCCGCTGGCCGACCCGTCGATCGAGCCGGCGACCGTGCTGGTGCCGGCGAGCGAGCGGGTGGTCCAGGCCGTGGCGGTGGTCGGCGAGCAGCTACTCGTGCACGAACTGGACGTCGGCGTCACCCGGCTCCGCCGCCTCCCGCTGGCCGGGCCCGCCGGCGGGCCACCCGGCGACCAGCCGGCCGAGGTGCCGCTGCCGGTGGACGGCGCGCTGCTGGAGGTGGCGGTGCCGCCTGACGCGCGTACCGCCCGGCTGCGCATCGAATCCTGGACCACGCCACCCACCCGGTACGCCTACGACCTGGACAGCGGCGCGGTCGAGCCGATCGACCCGCCGGTGCCACCGCCCGGCCTGCCCGAGATCACCACGCGCCGGGAGTGGGCGACCGCCCGGGACGGCACCCGGGTGCCGATCACGCTGGTGCGCCGCACCGACCTGACGCCGGACCGCGAGAACCCGACCCTGCTCAGCGCGTACGGCGCCTACGGGCTGAGCCAAGTGCCGCGCTACCGGCCCGGTGACCTGGCCTGGCTGGAGCGCGGCGGCCTCTACGCGGTGGCGCACGTGCGCGGCGGCGGCGAGTTCGGCGACCGGTGGCGGGCGGCCGGTGCGCGGTTGACCAAGGAAAACACGATCACCGAGCCGATCGACTGCGCCGAGCACCTGATCTCGGCCGGCTGGACCCGGCCGGGCCGGATCGCGGCCGAGGGCGCCAGTGGCGGCGGCGTCCCGAGCGGCGGCGCGCTGGTCCGCCGCCCGGACCTGTGGGGTGCGGTCATCATGCAGGTGCCGCACGTGAATGGGCTGCGCGCCGAGCTCAGTGAGAACGGCCCGGTGAACGTGCCCGAGTTCGGCTCGGTACAGACCGAGGAGGGGTTCGCCGCGCTGCGGATCATCGACGAGGTGCAACGGGTCACCGACGGCACCGCGTACCCGGCGATGCTGCTCACCACCGGTCTCAACGACGGCCGGGTGGTCACCTGGCAGCCGGCGAAGATGGCCGCGCGCCCGCAGGCCGCCACGGCGTCCGGCAAGCCGGTGCCGCTGCGGGTGGAGCGGCACGGCAGGCACGGCATGGCCGGCACCGACGAGCAGGCCGACGCCCGGCGCGCCGACATGTTCGCCTTCCTCGCCGAACACCTGCGCCTGCCGCTCCCGTAGGCCCGCGGGCACGCGGCCACCCGAGTTCACCCGACAGCCTGACATCGTCTGCCCGGTATAGCTGCATTACTGGCGTTGTCGCGCGACAACGCTGTTACTGCACCTTGCGCGAGGTAGTTCTGGTCTGCTACTCACAGGCCAGTTTTCGGTACTTCTCTTTGCCCTGCCGTGCCTTCGGGCGCGGTCGGACGCCGACCTGATCGGCTCGGCGTCCTGCGATGTCCGGACCAAGGAGGACGCCAGTGCGCAGATCAGGGTGGAAGATGACGCGGGGGCCGGCCATGCAGGCGGTTTCCGTACTGGCCGCGACGGTGGTGCTGGTCGGCCTGGCCAGCAGCCCAGCCGGAGCCGCCCCGACACCGTCCGCCGGCGCGAAAGCCGCCGGCCCCAGCATCGAGTCCCCCGACGGCCAGGCCTCCCGGGACGTCGACAACCGGACCGGCGTGGCCGCGCCGAACACCCGCCAGCGCTCGATGGCCAGCAAGCTCGGCGCGGTGCATTTCAACGCGCTCGGCACCCCGAGCGCGCTGTTCACCGGCAAGGCGCTCGCCACCGGCCTGGCCGCGGATCCGGAGACCGCCGCGCGGCAGTACCTCGCCGCGAACCGCGACCTGTTCGGGCTGGACGCGAAGGCCGTCGCCAACCTCGACCTGATCGCCGTCAACAAGATCGACCCGGGTGCGGTCGTGCTGCTCCGGCAGCGCTTCGGTGACCTGGCGGCCGGCTACGACGGGCAGGTCGCGGTGCTGGTGAACGCCGGCACCGTGGTCCGGGTGACGTCCTCGCTGGCCCGCGACACCACCGCCCCGGCGCCGCCCACCGTGGCCGCCGACGCCGCGATCGCGGTCGCGCTGCGGGACGTGGGCCTCGCCGCCGACCAGGTAGGCCCGGTCGACGTCCGCCCGGTCGCGGTGCCCACCCCGGCCGCCGGCCCGCGGGCCGCGTACGCGATCACGCTGAGCTCCACCTCCGGGGCCACCCCGACCGCCGTCACCAGCTACGTGGACGCCCGGGACGCCAGCGTGCTGATCCGCGAGGACCTGGTCGACTTCGACTCCGACAACCCGCACTGGGCCGTCTTCCCCGCCGCCGCCTCGCTCGCCGGCGGCGACACCCGGGTGACGTGGTGCCTGAAGCCGGCCGCCGGCTGCGCCAAGGCGGTCAGCGACCCGGCCGTCGGCCAGGCCTGGGACACCACCGTGGGCACCGGGACGCCGACGTTCACCTCGATCGGCAACTCCGCCAACGACGTGCTCGCCCTCGGCGGCGGCACCCCGACGTCGAACGCCACCACCAGCGTGGCGCGCAACTACACCTACCCGTTCACCGACCAGTGGCACGCCGCCCGGTGCAATCCGACCACGTTCACGTCCGCGCAGCGCAACGATGCCGACGCCGCGATCACGAACCTGTTCGCGATGCACAACCGGATGCACGACTTCGCCTACAACCTGGGCTTCACCGAGGCGACCTGGAACCTGCAGGCCGTCAACATCGGGACGGCCGGGCTCGGCGGCGACGCCGAGCAGGGCCGGGCGCAGCAGAACGCGCTTGGCGGCAGCCGGAACAACGCCAACCAGGGCACCCCGCGTGACGGCCAGCAGCCGACCACGAACATGTTCCTGTGGCAGCCGGTCGCCGGCAGCGCGTACCCGCCGTGCGTCGACGGCGACTACGACATGACCGTGGTCGGGCACGAGTACACGCACGCGATCAGCAACCGGATGATCGCCGGCCCGGACAGCGGGATCAGCGGTTTCCAGGGCGGCTCGATGGGCGAGTCCTGGAGCGACCTGGACGCGCTGGAGTACCTGTACGAGAACGGCTTCCGGGCGCCCGGCAACACTCCGTACGTCGAGGGCGCGTACGTCACCGGCGACAACAACCGGGGCATCCGCAACTACGACCTCAGCAAGAACCCGCTGAACTACTCCGACCTCGGCGCCGACCTCGTCGGTCCGGAGGTGCACGCGGACGGCGAGATCTGGAACGCGACCAACTTCCGGGTGCGCGCCGCGATGATGAACCGGTACGGCGCGGGTACCCCGGCGCTGCAGCTGTCCTGCGCCGACGGCAAGACCTCGGTGCAGTCCTGCCCGGGCAACCGGCGCTGGATCCAGCTGATGTACGACTCGTTCCTGCTGCAGGCGTCCAGCGCCGTGAGCATGCTCGACATGCGCGACAACATGCTGGCGGCCGACCTGGTCCGGTTCGGCGGCGCCAACCAGGACATCATCTGGGGCGCGTTCGCCGAGTCCGGCATGGGCATGGACGCGTCGACCAACGGCGGCGCCGACACCGACGCGGTGCCGAGCTTCGCCTCCCCGTACGCGAACAACGCGACCGTCCACCTGGCCCCGCTGGGCGACTCGGCCGGCGCGGTGATCCGTGTGTACGTCGGCGACTACGAGGCGCGGGCCATGCCGGTGGCCGACACCGACCCGGAGACGGCGACGCCGGACACGTTCCAGATCGTGCCGAACACCAAGTTCGAGCTGACCGCGGTCGGCGCGGGCTTCGGCGCGCACAAGTTCAGCACCCTGTTCCTCGGCGGGCGCACCCAGGACCTCAAGCTCAACCTGCCGCGGAACCTGGCCTCGGTCGCGTCCGGAGCCACGATCAGCGGTGACGGCGTCAACCTGGCCGCGCTCGGCGACGACACCGAGGCCACCGACTGGGCGTCGCTGACCGGGGTGGCCGGCAAGCAGATCACCGTCGACCTGCCCGGCACGCTGCCGCAGACCGTCAGCCAGATCAACGTCAGCGCGATGCTCCGCCCGGCGATCACCGGCGACGTGGACCCCGGCACGCAGAACCGGTTCTCCGCGCTGCGCTCGTTCTCGGTGCTGGCCTGCAACGGCGCGGTCGCCGACTGCACGCAGGACGGCAGCTACCAGACCGTGTTCACCAGCCCGACGGACGCATTCCCGACCGGCGGGTTCCGCCCCGTCTCCCCGGAGATCAACCTCCGGTCGTTCAGCATCCCGCCGACGCCCGCCACCCACCTGCGGGTCCGCATCCTGTCCAGCCAGTGCACCGGCAACCCGCTCTACGCCGGCGAGCAGGACGCCGACCCCGCCGCCGCAACCGACTGCGCCACCGCCAGCCCGGCGGCAACGCAGGTCCGCATGTCGGAGTTCCAGGTCTTCACCCGCTAACCCACCGCCCCACATCGCGGCGGCGGCGCCCCTTCCCTGGGCGCCGCCGCTGGATTTCCGCCTGTATGTGCCGGTACATCGCGGTCCGCACGTACGCCTCGGGCGGCCGTACCGGATCTTCGGCCAGTGCCGGACCGACTTGGCCAGCGCTGCCTGCAGGTCGCGGCGCTCACCGCCTCCCCGTTCCGTCGCGCCCGCCTCGCCACCGCGTCGGCGTAGCCGCGCCCGGGCCGCACGTGCAGAACCGCGCCGGCTTGCGGCGGCACCCGCCGACCGGACCTGGCCCTGCCTAGCCAGGTGATGAGCTGGTCAGCCGATCGCGTCGGCGCCGCGGTCGTTTCGGCCCGCCAACCGGTGGCGTTAGACGCTGCCGGCGGGGGCGGCGTCCGGGCCGGTGCCGATGGTGGCGGAGGTGCGGACGCCGAGGACGCGCCAGAGGCCGGCCGCGGCGGCGCCGCCGAGCAGCGGGAAGATGATGAACGCCCAGAGTTGGGCGAGGGCCCAGCCGTGCTGGAAGACGGCGGTGCCGATGCTGCGGGCCGGGTTCAGCGAGGCGTTGCTGATCGGGATCAGGATCAGGTGGCCGACGGTCAGCATGAGGCCGGCGGCGATCCCGCCGAACAGCCCGGGCGCGCCGGCGTTCGTGGTGGAGATGACGATGAACACGAAGGCGGCGGTGACGACCAGCTCGGCCACCGCGACCGCGAGCAGGCTGTAGCCGAGCGGGGAGTGGTCGCCGTAGCCGTTGGACGCGAACCCGCTCGCCTTCGCGCTGAACCCGGACCGTCCGGTCGCGACGATGAACATGACCAGCCCGGCCAGCAGCGCGCCGGCCACCTGGCTGAGCAGATAGAGGACGAGCGCGGAGGTCCGGATCGCGCCGTGCAGCCAGAGCCCGACCGTGACCGCCGGGTTGAGGTGGCAGCCGGAGATGTGGCCCAGCGCGTACGCCAGGCACAGCACGGCCAGCCCGATGGAGATCGCCACACCCACCGCGCCGATCCGCTCCCCGGCCAGCAGCCCCGCCCCGGGGCCCGCGAGCACCAGCACGAACGTGCCGAACACTTCAGCGAACACGATTTGACCGCGATCGACCATGACCTGCCCTTCTGCACGACACATCGCCAGAAATGCACGCTGATGCTACGGCAGGTGATCTATTCCGGGAATGCCCAGCCCGTCCGTTTCAACTGCGGCTCGACCGGTAGCCGGCGGGACGATCGGCGACCGGGTCGCGCCGATGGCCGGTTAACCCCGCTGGACCTGTCCGCGTGGCGCCGGGGGTTCCTACGATTGCCACGCGTGGCCTGAGCGGCGATGTCCGCGCGCTGGCGCCTTCGCGCCAGCCCCCGGAACCCGCTCAGCAAAGGGAGACACCGGCTATGCCCAGCCGCATCCGGCGCGCCCGCGCGCTGCCCGCACTCCTGCTCGTGACCGCCGTCAGCCTGGGGTTACCGGCCGGCCCGGCCAGCCCCGCCGCCGCGGCGCAGCCCGGCTGCCGGGTCAGCTACGTGGTGTCGTCCGAGTTCAACACCGGCTTCCTGGCCATCATCACGATCGCCAACGACGGGCCGGCCACCAACGGCTGGCGGCTCGACTTCACGTTCCCGTCCGACAGCCAGCGGCTCACCTCGGCCTTCTCCGCCCGGTGGACGCAGCACGGGGCGGCGGTGACCGCGCTGAGCACGCCCTGGAACGCGCGGCTCGCGACCGGTACCTCGGTTCAGATCGGCTTCGTCGGGGCCAAGGTCGGCGCGAACCCGCTACCCACCGACCTCCGGATCACCGGCTGTGGCGACACCCCGCTGCCACCCACGTCGCTGCTGACCGGCCCCTCGGACGGCCTGACCATGGTCGAGGGACAGGTCAGCCAGTTGGTCGCCGACACCCTCGGCTTCCCCGGCACGGTCACCCGCGTCGACTTCCGGGTGGACGGCACCCTGCTCGGCACCGACACCACCGCACCGTTCGTCTTCCTGTGGTTCCCGCTGCCCGCCGGCACCTTCACGATCACCGCCACCGCGTACGACGACCGGGGCACCGTCGCCACCTCAGCGCCGGTACAGCTGATCGTCCACTCCAGTACCTGACCGACCAGCCCCGCGCCCCGCGAGCGCACTGGTCTTCGTCGTCGAGCCGACGACAGTTGACCGGTGGCGCTTGGCGGGGCGATCACGACCTGCCGTGAAAGCCGCCACACCCACGGCTATATCCGCTGGCCCGGGCCGCCCGACACAGACACGATCGAACGCATGTTCGATAGACGCGCCCGGGCCACCTCACCTACCCGACCTAGCAACAGCCCGTACGCTGACCGGGTGGCGGTATCAGCGCACGATGTGGCCGCGGTCCTCCGCGAGCGGCTCGCGGGCATGCCGACCAAGAAGCTGCACAAGCTGATCTACTACTGCCAAGGCCACCATCTGGCCACGTTCGATCAGCCGCTGTTCCCGGAAACGATCTCCGCGTGGGATATGGGGCCAGTCGTCGGCACCCTCTGGTACGACGAGAAACACGGCCAACTGCCGGCCGAGCGCGCCTCGCTGGACGAGGCTCAGCTGAACACGGTCGGCTACGTGCTCAGCCGGTACGGT
>JBBWZH010000314.1:0-2740 GCA_039648995.1 Mycobacteriales bacterium | reverse complement strand
CCGGCGCGCTCTGGCTGACCGCCCGCCGGCTGCGCACGCCGACGTACAAGCTCGCCCGGGGGCAGCGCATCGCCTGAGCGTCGCCGCCGGCCGGCCCGCCGCCGGCCGGTCATCGGGCCGTGCGCCCGCTCGGAGCGAATGCGTCAGGTTTGGCACTCCGCCGACGCTGGTAAGGTAACGGCGATGTCACGTGGCCTCCTGCTTATTGGCCGCGGCGGGGGCCCGTAGCGGGCTGGCTCTCCCGCCGCGGGTGAGCGGTCTGCGCCGGCCCACGGTCCCTGGACGAATCAGCGCTCCAGCGACCTTTCTGGCCGACCGCCTCCGGAGGAGACGTCCGTGTCCATCCACCGCTACCAGCCGCCTGTACAGCAGCCCTCAGGCATGCCGAGCCACCGCTACCGACCGTTCACCCCGATCGACCTGCCCGACCGCACCTGGCCCGCGGCCCGCATCGCGGCCGCCCCGCTGTGGTGCTCGGTCGATCTGCGGGACGGCAACCAGGCGCTGATCGACCCGATGACCCCGCCGCGGAAGCGGCGCATGTTCGACTTGCTGGTCCAGCTGGGCTACAAGGAGATCGAGGTCGGGTTCCCGTCCGCCAGCCAGACCGACTTCGACTTCGTCCGGCAGCTGATCGAAGAGGATCTGATCCCGGACGACGTCACGATCCAGGTGCTGACGCAGGCCCGGGACCACCTGATCGACCGTACCTTCGAGTCGATCGAGGGCGCTGGCAAGGCCATCGTCCACCTGTACAACTCCACCTCGGCGCTGCAGCGGCGGGTCGTCTTCGGGCTGGACCGGGACGGGATCACCGAGATCGCGGTCGAGGCGGCCCAGCGCTGCCTGAAGCTGGCCGAGGCGGCCGGCGACACCGAGGTGCGGTTCGAGTACTCGCCCGAGTCGTTCACCGGCACCGAGCTGGAATACGCGGTCGAGGTCTGCGGGGCCGTGCTGGACGTCTGGCAGCCGACCCCCGAGTGGCCGGCGATCGTGAACCTGCCGGCGACCGTCGAGATGGCCAGCCCGAACGTGTACGCGGACCAGATCGAGTGGATGCACCGCAACCTGCCCCGGCGGGACGCGGTGGTGCTGTCCCTGCACCCCCACAACGACCGCGGTACCGCCGTGGCCGCGGCCGAGCTGGGCGTGATGGCCGGTGCCGACCGGGTCGAGGGCACGCTGTTCGGCAACGGCGAGCGCACCGGCAACGTCGACCTGGTCACGCTGGGCATGAACCTGTTCTCGCAGGGCATCGACCCCATGATTGACTTCTCCCAGATCGACGAGATCCGGCGCACCGTGGAGTACTGCAACCAGTTGCCCGTGCACGAGCGGCACCCGTACGGCGGCGACCTCGTCTACACCGCGTTCTCCGGCTCGCACCAGGACGCGATCAACAAGGGCTTCGACGCGCTGGAGCGGGACGCGACCGACGCCGGCGTCCCGGTCGGCGAGTACGAGTGGGCGGTGCCGTACCTGCCGATCGACCCGCGCGACGTGGGCCGGTCGTACGAGGCGGTGATCCGGGTCAATTCGCAGTCCGGCAAGGGCGGCGTGGCGTACCTGATGAAGACCGAGCACGCGCTCGACCTGCCGCGCCGGCTGCAGATCGAGTTCAGCCAGGTCATCCAGCGGGTCACCGACGCGGACGGGGGCGAGGTCAGCGGCGAGAAGATGTGGGACATCTTCGCCGCCGAGTACCTGCAGCCGGCCGGGCCGGTCGTGCTGCTCGGGCACGAGTCGATCAGCGCGGACGGCGACGAGGGTGGGCAGGTCCGGGTCCGGGCGCGGATCCGGTCCGGCGGCATCGACCAGGACGTGGTCGGCAGCGGGAACGGCCCGATCGCGGCGTTCGTGGCGGCGCTGGCGGGCGTGGGGCACGAGGTCCGGGTGCTCGACTACGCCGAACACGCGCTCTCCGCCGGCGGCGACGCGCGGGCGGCGGCCTACCTCGAAGTAGCTGTGGGTGACCAGATTCTGTGGGGTGTCGGCGTCGACGCCAACATCGTCACAGCTTCGCTCCGCGCCGTCGTCAGTGCAGTCAACCGGGGCGAGCGGTAACGACCCGGCTGGTCCCGAACGACCGGATTGAGGGTACTGACCGTGACCGCCGGTGGCCGCCCTAGAGCCGCTCGGGCGAATCACTAAGCGTGAGCGGACAGCCGCTCTCAGGCGCGCTAGGCTCCTCTGCGCTGGCGGATCTGGTCACCGAGTGCGACGCACATCCGCCGCCTCAGACGTGTTGCTTCCTTGGCGGGAGCGGGTGGTCAACGAAGACCACCCGCTCCCGCGGCCCAATTCTGGGGACGTTTTTCCGCATCGGCGGTGCCTCCGGGCGCGGCGCGGGTCCTCCGGGGGCCCGGCGGCTGTCAGACGTCGAGCAGACGCCGGCCGGAGAACGCGCGACCCAGCGTGATCTCGTCGGCGTACTCCAGATCACCGCCGACCGGCAGACCGCTGGCCAGCCGGGTGACCTTCAGGCCCATCGGCTTCACCAGCCGGGCCAGGTAGGTCGCGGTCGCCTCGCCCTCCAGGTTCGGGTCGGTGGCCAGGATCAGCTCGGTCACCGTGCCGTCCTGCAGGCGCACCATCAGCTCGCGCACCCTCAGATCGTCCGGCCCGACCCCCTCGATCGGGCTGATCGCGCCGCCGAGCACGTGGTAGCGGCCGCGGAACTCGCGGGTGCGCTCGATCGCCACGACGTCCTTCGGCTCCTCGACCACGCAGATCACCGCCG
>JBBWZH010000291.1:0-3382 GCA_039648995.1 Mycobacteriales bacterium | reverse complement strand
CGCACGTGCACGACCGTGTTCGGCGGGTCGTCGCCGCCGCCGTCCTCGCCGTCCGCCCCGCTGGTCCGGCGGCGCCGCCGGCGCCGGCGCCGGCTGCCGCCGCCTTCGTCGTCGTCGGCCTCGGCCGGCGAGCTGTCCTCGGCCGCCGGCTCGGCGTCTGCCTCGGCGGCCTCGTCCTCGCCGCCCACGGCCGCCTCGCCGTTCTCACCGGCCCGGCCGCGACCGCGGCCCCGCCGGCCCCGGCGCCGGCGGCGGCGCTCGTCGGCATCGTCCTCGTCTTCGGCTTCGGCCTCGGCCGGCGCGGGAGCCGGCTCGGGCTCGGGCGCGGCGGCGGCCCGGCTGCGGCGCCGCCTGGTCGGGGTCCCAGCCGGCTCGTCCGCCGGAGCCGACGCCGCGGCGACCGGCGGCGCCACCGGGGCCGGCGCCGGCGCTACGGGAGCGACGAACGTGGCGGCGACCGGCGCGACGAACGTCACGACCGGCGGCGGCAGCGAGCCGGTGCGGCCGCCGGGGGCGACCAGCACCTCCGGCTCGACCTGCTCGGCTTGCGGCAGCGGCGCCTCGACCGGCTCGGGCTGGGTGGTGCGGCCGGCGCGGGTGCGGCGGGCTCGGGCCTTGACCGGCGGGGCGGCGGCCTCGGCGGCCGCGGTCGCCGGCGCGTCCTGGCTGGTCAGCGGCTCGGCGGCGGCCGGCTCGATGGCGGCCGGCTCGGCGGCCGGCGGGGTGGCCTCCGGCGCGGTGGCACGGCGGCGACGGGTGCGCGGTGCTGGTGCCTCGGCCACCGCCTCGGGCTCGGCGACCGGAGCCACCGGAGCCACCGCGGCCGCGGCAGTCGCCTTACGGGTTCTGGTCCGCTTCGGAGCGGGCTCCGGCGTTCCAGCATCAGCCGCGGCGGGCGCGGCCGGCACGGCCTCGGCCGCGGGGGCGGCGGGGGCGCGGCGGCGAGTCCTGCGCGGTTTTTCGGCCGATTCCTCCGACGGAGTCTCGACGTCAACCTGAGCCGTGGCCTGTTTCGGCCCTGGATCGGGGCTGGACGCGGCTGTTCGGCGCCGGCGGGTGGCCTTGGTGGGTGGGGGCGACCCGGCCTCGGCCGTGGTCGCACTGGTCTGATCGGCGAGCAGGAAGCTTTCCCCTGCTCCGGTCGGCTCGTTGTCGAGCATCCGGGCATATCTCCGTTCGGCCCCGGGCGCGCACCGGTCAGGGCACGCGACCGCACGGGGGCGGTCCTGGCGGCGGATCCGGCGGACCAGATCGCGCCGCATAAGTCTGCGTCGTACCGGGCCGACCGGGATTCCGGTCAACCCGCAGGTGCGGTGCCGAGCGACGGCGCCTGGTGCTGGCCAGAGCCGGGCGGCCCCTCCCTGGCGTCCGCGTGGGTCGCGGTCGGAGGAACAGCCTCACGGTCCGGCGCGAGCGGGTCGGCAAGCCGGCCACTGTCGTCGAGTCGACCCTGAGCCAGCCGGATCGCCCTCGGCGGCGCCGGCGGCACCAAATCGGCTACAACACGCAACGCGGCGAGCACGTCGTCGGGTCGTACGGCCGGCGTCGCCTGCCGAACAACCACGTCCAGTATCGCACAGTCGCGATCCGTGCTGCCGCCGGACGCGCCCGGCAGCGCGCCGGCACCTTCGCGGACGGTCGCCGCAGCGACCGCGGCCCGCGCGTCGATGGTGCGGCGGCCGTCCTTGGTCAGCCGCTCCACCGGCACCGACTCGCGGGCCAGGAAGGCCCGCACGGCCGCGTCCAGCGGCGCGGCGGCGAGCTGCGGGAACTCCACCTGCCAGGCGGACGCGTCGATCCGGTCGGCCAGCCCGCCGCCGCCCAGCCGGGCTTCGACACACTCCACGATGTCCAGGCCGGACGGGAGCGCCTCGTCCAGCGCGGCCGCCAACCGGCCCAGCTCGACTCTGCCGGACAGCGCAATCTCCAGGTACTCCGCCTCGCTCGCCACACCGGTCGGCGTCGCCCCGAGGTACGAGATGCGCGGGTGCGGGCTGAACCCGGCCGAGAACGCGATCGGCACCGCCGCCCGGCGCAGGGCCCGCTCGAACGCGCGGGCGAAGTCGCGGTGCGACGTGAACCGGAGCCGACCGCGCTTGGCGTAGCGGACCCGCACCCGCTGCACCACCGGTGCCGGCGGGGGTCCGTCAGGTTGCCGGGACAGCGTCAGCCCTCCGTCGCGCGTGCGGGGTGGTGCCCAGCGGCGTGCCGCCGCACCGCCGGTAGTCTCCCACCATGGCTGTCAGCGATGTCCCGCCGCCCGACGAGCCGATGAGCATCGCCGCGTACCGGCACCGCTGGCCGACCGGGGCGGAGAAGGTCGAACTGCTGGACGGGACGATCGTCTTCTACGGCGCCTTCGACGCCCGCGACGCCCAGACCGCCGCGCTCGTCTACCCCGGCCGGCGGGTACGGATCAACCTCGAAGGCGGGATCGAGGTCCACCCCGCCGGCCCGCCGCGGGGCATCTGGGCCGAGGTCGCCACCTAGCTCCCCGCGGGCCCGGCGGCGGGCTCGGCCATGGTGGACGCGACCGGGGTGAGCGGCAGCAGCCGGCGGCCGGTCGGGCCGATCTGGATCTCGGTGCCCATACCGGGGCAGACGCCGCAGTCGTAGCACGGCGTCCACCGGCAGTCGTCCAGCTCCCGCTCGTCCAGCGCCTCCTGCCAGTCGGCCCAGAGCCAGTCCCGGTCCAGGCCGGAGTCGAGGTGGTCCCAGGGCAGCACCTCGGTGCCGCCGCGCTCCCGGGTGGTGTACCAGGCCAGCGAGACACCGAACCGCGGCAGCTCCGACTCGCACGCCGCGAGCCAGCGGTCGTACGAGAAATGCTCGCTCCAGCCGTCGAACCGGCCGCCCTCTGTCCACACGCGACGGATCACCGCCGACACCCGCCGGTCGCCGCGGGACAGTAGACCCTCCACAATGGACGGCCGGCCGTCGTGGTAGCGGTAGCCGATGGCGCGGCCGAGCGAGCGGTCGGCGTTGATCGCGTCCCGCAGCAGCCTCAGCCGGCGGTCCACAGTGGACGCGTCGGTCTGCGCGGCCCACTGGAACGGGGTGTGCGGCTTGGGCACGAACGCGCCGATGGAGACCGTGCAGCGGACGTCCTTGCTGCCCGCGGCCGCCCGCCCGGCCCGGATCACCTCGTGCGCCATCGAGGCGATCTCCAGCACATCCTCATCGGTCTCGGTGGGCAGGCCACACATGAAGTAGAGCTTCACCTGCCGCCAGCCGTTCTCGTACGCGGTGCTCACGGTGCGGATCAGGTCCTCGCGCGACACCATCTTGTTGATCACCCGGCGGAGCCGCTCCGACCCGCCCTCCGGCGCGAACGTCAGCCCGGACCGGCGCCCGTTGCGGGACAGCTCGTTGGCCAGCGTCA
>JBBWZH010000228.1:0-2508 GCA_039648995.1 Mycobacteriales bacterium | reverse complement strand
TCTCCAGCGAGCCGACCGCCTCGTTGTACTTCTTCACCGCCTTGTTCAGCGAGTCGCCGACGCCGCTGAGGTGGCTACCCATGGTCGCCAGCCGGCTGTAGAGGGTGCGGGCCAGCGTGTGCACCTGCCGGGCGTTGCGGGCCAGCGCCTCCTGCCGCCAGGCGTAGCCCACCGTCCGCAGCAGCGCGATCAGCGTGGACGGCGTGGCGATCACGATGTTCCGCTCGAACGCGTACTCCAGCAGCCCGGGCTCCTGCTCCAGCCCGGCGTTCAGGAACGCGTCCGCCGGCACGAAGCAGACGACGAATTCCGGGCTCGGGTCGAACCGCTGCCAGTACTGCTTGTCGGCCAGCTGGTCGATGTGGTTGCGCAGGTGCCGGGCGTGCGCCTTGAGCCGGGCGTTGCGGGTGGCCTCGTCGCGCGCCTCCATCGCCTCCAGGTAGCCGATGAACGAGACCTTCGCGTCCACCACGACGTTCTTCCCACCGGCCAGCCGGACGACCAGGTCCGGCCGCAGCACACCGTCCTCGCCCGCCGAGGTCTGCTGCTCGTCGAAATCGCAGTGCGGCACCATGCCGGCCGCCTCGACGACCCGGCGCAGCTGCAGCTCCCCCCACCGGCCGCGGACCTGCGGCGCCCGCAGCGCGGTGACCAGCTGCGCGGTCTCCACCCGCAGCTGCTCGGACGTCTGCCGCATCGTGCCGACCTGCTGCAGCAGCGCCTGGTACGCGCCCTCGCGGTCCTTCTCCACCGTGCGGATCTGCGTCTCGACCTTGCCCAGCGTCTCCTTGAGCGGGCCCACCATGTTCTCGATCGCCTGCTGCCGGGCGGCCAGGTCGCCGCTGGCGGCCGTGCTCTCCGCGCGGAGCCTGGTCTCGGCGAGCGTGAGGAAGGCCTCGGCGTTGTGTTGCAGCGCGTCCGCCGACAGCGCCTGGAACGTCTCGCGCAGCCGCCGCTCGCTGTCGGCCAGCGCGGCCGCCCGCTCCGCGGCCACCGCCCGCTCGGCGGCCAGCGTGGCGCCGAGCCGGGCGAGCTCGTCCGCCGCGGCCCGCCCCCGCTGATCGTGCTCGTCCAGCTCGGCGTGCAGCCGGTCCCGCTCGGACCGCAGCGCGTCCCGCTGCGCGGTCACCCCGGCCGCGTTGCCCCGGGCCGCGAGCAGACCGGCGCCCAGCCCGACCAGCAGGGCGCCCAGGCACAGCACGAGCGTGGTCGCATCCATGCCTGAAATGGTCGCAGCGGACCGGGGCCGACCCGGGCCGCCACGCCGTCCGCCCGGCCGGTGAGCGATTCCGCCCGCGGGTGCGCGGTTGCGCGCCGAATCAGCCCGTGTGGGCGCCCGGGTGCCGAGTGCACCCCAACCGCGGCACTGTCAGGGCAGGCCTCGGCGGATGCCGGCGGCGCGCGGGCCGCCGTCGGGGCGGATGCCGATCGCGGCGGCGGCCGCCTGGTAGCGGTCGGTGTAGTCGCCCGTCTCGGCCAGGTCCGGGTAGCGGGCGGCCAGCGCGGCGGCCAGCTCGCCGGCCCGCCAGACGTTGGACGGCACCAGCCGGCGGGAGTCCACCGCGAGCGCGCCCAGCGCCGCCGCCTCGTCGGGACGGTTCAGGCCGACCAGCACCAGCCCGAGGTCGATCCGCGCGGTCGCCAGCCGGCGGGCCGAGATCGCGGTCCGGATCACCTCCAGCGCGTGGCCCTCGGCGGCCGGGTCGCCCAGCCAGGTGAGCGCGGTGGCGGTGTAGCTGGTCAGTTTGCGCGCGTCGAAGACGAAGTGATGATCGGGCGGGCCTTCCGGCTGGCGTTCCAGCGCGGCCGCCGCCCGGTGCAGCGCTCCGTGCACGATCGACGCGTCGCCGAGGCGGGCGGCGGCCCGGGCCTCCTGCGCGGCCAGCTGCACCGCGGCGGACCGTCCGGTCGGCGCGATCTGCTGCCCGGCCCGGGCCAGCGACACCGCCTCCGGCCACTCCTGGTCGACCACCGCCTCCCACGCGGCGCCTTCCACCGCCCAGGCCACCAGCTCGGGGTCGGCGGTCTCCCGGCCCAGCGAGGTCGCGGTGTCCCGGGCGATCCGGGCCGCGATCCGGTGCCCCAGGTCGACATGCACGGTGGCGGCCAGCAGCGCGAGCCAGCCGCCGGCGACCAGCAGCCGGCGGCGTTGCTCCAGCGTGGTCCGGCCGTCCAGCAGCCGCACCACGTCCCGGGACCGGCGCCGGATCACCAGCAGCAACTCGGCCGGCGGCGTCCGGATGTAGCGCCGCGCCAGGTCGGCGACGGCCAGATCGACCGCGCGTAACGCGGTGGCGCCGACGTCGGACGCCTCCGCCCGCCGGTTCAGCTCCAGGAGCTCGACATCCAGATCGTCCGCATCGTCGCCACGCGGTGCTGCCGCTGGCTCGCCGAATAGCACAACCGGTGGTACGTCGTATGCGCCGGCCAGCAGGTCGCGGTAGAGCTCGCTGGGCCGGTGCGCCCCGGATTCCCAGCGGCGGACCGCTCGGACCAGGTGCTCCAGAT
>JBBWZH010000227.1:0-6753 GCA_039648995.1 Mycobacteriales bacterium | reverse complement strand
GCGCCGCCCAGATGATCAGCTACGAGATCGCGATGGGCCTCTCGTTCGTCGCGGTCTTCCTCTACGCCGGCACGATGTCGACGTCCGGCATCGTGGACGCGCAGCAGAAGCTCTGGTACGGCCTGCTGCTGCTGCCCTCGTTCGTGGTGTACGTGGTCGCCGTGATCGGTGAGACCAACCGCGCCCCGTTCGACCTCCCGGAGGCCGAGTCGGAGCTGGTCGGCGGCTTCCACACCGAGTACTCGTCGCTCAAGTTCGCGCTGTTCTTCCTGGCCGAGTACATCAACATGGTCACCGTCTCGGCGCTGGCCACCACGCTGTTCCTGGGCGGCTGGCGCGCGCCCTGGCCGGTGTCCACAGTGGAGAGCCTCAACTCCGGCTGGTGGCCGGTGCTCTGGTTCACGGTCAAGGTGCTGATCGCGCTGTTCGGGTTCGTCTGGCTGCGCGGCACGCTGCCACGGCTGCGGTACGACCAGTTCATGCGGTTCGGCTGGAAGGTGCTGGTGCCGATCAGCCTGCTCTGGATCCTGATCATCGGCGCGTTCAGTGTGCTCAACAACGAGGGCTACGGCGCCCGCGAGAAGATCCTGTACGTGGGGCTGCCGATCGCGGCGCTGTTGCTGGTCGCCTCGATGTTCCTGCCCGAGCGGACGATCGAGGCGGCCGACGAGCCGGTGCCCGAGTCGCAGGGCGGCTACCCGGTACCGCCGATGGACCTGCGCGTCCCGCCGACCCCGCGGATCAGGGTGCGCGCCGGAACGTCCACAGTGGACGTCACCACGACCGCGGACAGGGAGCCCGGCGATGTTTGATGCGGTCAAGGGCTTCGGCCTGACCTTCTCCACGATGTTCCGCAAGGTCGTCACCGTGAAGTACCCCGAGGTGATGAAGCCGACCGCGCCGCGCTACCACGGCCGGCATGTGCTCAACCGGCACCCGGACGGCCTGGAGAAGTGCGTCGGCTGTGAGCTGTGCGCCTGGGCCTGCCCGGCGGACGCCATCTACGTCGAGGGCGCCGACAACACCGAGCAGGCGCGGTACTCCCCGGGCGAGCGGTACGGCCGGATCTACCAGATCAACTACCTGCGTTGCATCTTCTGTGGCCTGTGCATCGAGGCCTGCCCGACCCGGGCGCTGACGATGTCCAACGAGTACGAGCTGGCCGACGACAACCGGCAGGACCTGATCTTCACCAAGGAGAAGCTGCTCGCCCCGCTGCTGCCCGGCATGGAGGCGCCGCCGCACCCGATGCGGCTGGGTGACTCCGAGCAGGCCTACTACGTGGACGTGCCCGACCGCACCAGCACCCGGGCGGCCGACGCGACCGGGGCCGGCAAGGCGGTGCCGACGCAGGACGTGGCCCGGGCCGGCGCGCGGGTCAACGTCAGCGGCGAGGACCACACGATCGGCTCCAGCGACGGAGGTGACCGGTGACCGGTGTGCTCGCCGCGGCCCCCGGCGCGGTGCCCACCGCCGAAGCCGTGGTGTTCTGGATCCTCGCCCCGATCGCGCTGGGTGGGGCGCTCGCGATGGTGTTCGCCCGCAACGCCATCCACTCGGCGCTGTTCCTGGTGCTGACGATGGGCTGCCTGGGCGTCTTCTATTTCGTCGAGCAGGGGCCGTTCATCGGCGTGGTGCAGATCATCGTCTACACCGGCGCCATCATGATCCTGTTCCTGTTCGTGATCATGCTGGTCGGCCGCGAGTCGAGTGACTCGCTGGTGGAGACCCTGCGCGGGCAGCGGGTCGCGGCCACACTGCTCGGCCTGGGCTTCGCCGGGCTGGCCGGCACCGCGATCGGCCGCTCGCTGGAGCACACCACGCCGGCCGGGCTGGCCTCGGCCAACGCGAACGGGCAGAACGTCAATGCCATCGCGGAGAAGCTGTTCACCAACTACCTGTTCGCCTTCGAGCTCACCAGCGCGCTGCTCATCGTGGCCGCGGTCGGCGCGATGGTGCTGGCGCATGTGGAGCGCGACCCGGGCAGCCGGCGCACCCAGCGGGAGCTGGCCCGCGAGCGGTTCCGCGGCCCGCGCCCGCAGCCGCTACCCGGGCCCGGGGTCTTCGCGACCGGCGACTCGATCGCCACGCCGGCCCTGCTGCCCGACGGGTCGGTCGCCCCGGACAGCCTCTCCCGGCTGGTCGAGCCGCAGCTGCCGGACGAGCCGGGTCTGCTGCCCGCGCTGCCGGACGGCGGTCAGGTCGACGCCGACGACGAGGTGAAGGCGCGGGTGGCCCGCGCCGAGGCCGGCACGGCGGCCAAGTCCCAGGCCAACGCGGCCGCCCGGGCTCAGGCGAGTGCCGGGTCCGACGCGGCGGTCCGGGCCGAGGCCGACGCGACCTCCGGGAGCGACCGGTGACCCCGACGTACTACCTGGTGCTGTCCGCGGCGCTGTTCACCATCGGCGCGGTGGGCGTGCTGGTCCGCCGGAACGCGATCGTCGTGTTCATGTGCATCGAGCTGATGCTGAACGCGGCGAACCTGACGCTCGTCACCTTCTCCCGGATCAACGGCACCCTGGACGGCCAGATCATGGCCTTCTTCGTCATGGTGGTGGCCGCTGCCGAGGTCGTCGTCGGGCTTGCGATCATCATGGCGATCTTCCGCACCCGCCGCTCGGCCTCGGTCGACGACGCCAACCTGCTGAAGTACTAAGAGGACCCGTGACGATCCTGATGTCCGGCCCGACCGGCGTGGCCGGAGCGCTCGCCGAGGGGGCGGCGGCCCCGGTCGCCGCCAGCGGCGCCATCCAAAGTGGAGCGTGGCTGCTGATCGCGCTGCCGCTGCTGTCGGCCGCGGTGCTGCTGCTCGGCGGTCGCCGGGCCGATAGGTGGGGCCACCTGCTCGGCGCGGCCGTCCCGGTCGTGCTGTTCGTCTACACGGTGCTGCTGTTCGCGTCGCTGCACGGGCTCGACGGCGGGCAGCGGTCGCGCGACCTGCACATGTTCTCCTGGATCCCGGTCGGTGGGTTCCAGGTGGACGCGGGCCTGCTGCTCGACCCGCTCTCGGTCACGTTCGCGCTGCTGATCACCGGCGTCGGTGGGTTGATCCACATCTACGCGATCGGCTACATGGCGCAGGACGCGGGCCGGCGCCGGTTCTTCGGCTACTTCAACCTGTTCATCGCGGCGATGCTGCTGCTGGTACTCGGCAACAGCTTCCTGTCCCTGTACGTGGGCTGGGAGGGCGTCGGTCTCGCGTCCTACCTGCTGATCGCGTTCTGGTTCGACCGACCCGCGGCGGCTACCGCGGCGAAGAAGGCGTTCGTGGTGAACCGGGTCGGCGACGCCGGCCTCTCGCTGGCCATCATGATCATGTTCGCCACCCTGGGCCGGGTCGACTACGTCGGCGTCTTCAGCGGCGCCGGCGGCCTCAGCCAGGGCACGCTGCTCGCGCTCACGCTGCTGCTGCTGCTCGGCGCCTGCGGCAAGTCGGGCCAGTTCCCGTTGCAGACCTGGTTGCCGGACGCGATGGAGGGCCCGACCCCGGTCTCCGCGCTGATCCACGCCGCCACCATGGTCACCGCGGGCGTGTACCTGATCGCCCGGTCCAGCCCGATCTTCAACCTGAGCGAGGACGGCCGTACCGCGGTCGCCGTCGTCGGCGCGATCACCCTGCTGCTCGGCTGCGTGATCGGCTGCGCGTACGACGACATCAAGAAGGTGCTGGCGTACTCGACGGTCAGCCAGATCGGCTACATGTTCCTGGCCGTCGGCCTCGGCCCGGGCGTCTACGCGATCGGCATCCTGCACCTGTTGGCGCACGGCTTCTTCAAGGCCGGCATGTTCCTCGGCGCCGGGTCGGTCATGCACGCGATGGACGACGAAGTGAACATGCGCCGGTTCGGCGGCCTGTGGCGGGTCATGCCGGTCACCTGGGCCACGTTCGGCGTCGGCTACCTCGCGATCATCGGCTGCCCGCCGTTCTCCGGATTCTTCTCCAAAGACAAGATCATCGAGGCGGCGTACGACAAGGGCGGCACGTCCGGCGCGATCCTCGGCACCTGCGCGCTGCTCGGCGCCGGCATCACCGCGTTCTACATGACCCGGCTGTTCGTGATGACCTTCCACGGCAAGCGCCGCTGGGCGGACGGGGCGCACCCGCACGAGTCGCCGCCGGTGATGACCGCGCCGATGGTGCTGCTCGCGGTCGGCTCCGCGGCGGCCGGCGGGCTGATGGTGCTCGGCGGGTCGCTGCAGCACTGGCTCACCCCGGCGGTCGGCGAGTCGATCGAGGTCGGCGCGCACACGATCAGCCCGGTCGTGCTCACCCTGCTCACGCTGCTCGTGGTCATCGGCGGGGTGGCCGGCGGCTTCGTGGCGTTCGGGCTGCGGCCGGTGCCGGTGACGGCGCCGGTCGCGGTCTCCCCGGTGACGACGGCAGCCCGGCACGACCTGTACTTCAACGCGATCAACGAGTCGGTGCTGATGCGGCCGGGGCAGTGGCTGACCCGGATGCTGGTCTTCCTGGACGCCCGCGGTGTGGACGGTGTGGTCAACGGGATGGCCGCGCTGTTCGGCGGTGGATCGGGCCGGCTCCGCCGGCTGCAGACCGGGTTCGTGCGCTCTTACGCCCTATCCATGCTCGGTGGCGCGGTGGTCCTGCTGGCCGCGCTGCTGGCGGTGAGGTTTACATGATCATCCTGATAATGGGTCTGATCCCGCTGATCGGATCCATCGTGGTCGGCGCGCTGCCGGCGTCCCGGACGCTGCTGGCCAAGCAGATCACCCTGGGCGCGTCGATCGCCACGCTCGGCGTCGCGATCGGCATGGGCGTCGCGTTCGAGGCCAACTCGACCGACCGGTTCCAGTTCACCGCGTCCACCGAGTGGATCCGCTCGTTCGGGGCCAGCTTCGCGCTCGGCGTGGACGGCATCGCGCTGGTGCTGATCGCGCTGGTCGCGGTGCTCGTGCCGGCGGTGGTCATCGCGTCCTGGCACGAGCAGGCGCCGGGCCGGCGCTCGCCGAAGGTGTTCTTCGCGCTGCTGCTGCTGCTCGAGGTCATGCTGATCGGCGTCTTCGCGGCCACCGACGTGCTGCTGTTCTACGTGTTCTTCGAGGCCATGCTGGTGCCGATGTACTTCCTGATCGGCAGCTTCGGCGGGCCGCGCCGGCAGTACGCGGCGGTCAAGTTCTTCCTCTACAGCCTGCTCGGCGGCCTGCTCATGCTGGCCGCGGTGATCGGGCTGTACGTCTCCGCCGGCAAGGGCACGTTCGCGTTCGAGCCGCTGATCGGCGCGGTCACCGACCCGGGCACGCAGAAGCTGCTGTTCCTCGGCTTCTTCATCGCGTTCGCGATCAAGGCGCCGCTGGTGCCGTTCCACACCTGGCTGCCGGACGCGGGCGCGGAGGCCCCCATCGGCGGTGCCGCGCTGCTGGTCGGCGTGCTGGACAAGGTCGGCACGTTCGGCTTCATCCGCTACTGCCTGCCGCTGTTCCCGGACGCGTCGCGCTACTTCGCGCCGATGGTGCTGGTGCTGTCGGTGGTCGGCATCCTGTACGCGGCGCTGCTCGCGATGGGCCAGCAGGACATGAAGCGGCTGGTGGCGTACACCTCGATCGCGCACTTCGGCTTCATCGGGCTGGGCATCTTCGCGTTCACCACGCAGGGCATGTCCGGCGCGGTGTTCTACATGGTCAACCACGGGCTCTCCACCGGCGCGCTGTTCCTGGTGGTGGGCGTGCTGATCGCGCGCGGCGGCAGCCGGATGGTGGCCGACTACGGCGGGGTGGCCAAGGTGGCGCCGATGCTCGGCGGGGTGTTCCTGCTGGCCGGCCTCTCCTCGCTGGCGCTGCCGGGGATGTCCACGTTCATCAGCGAGTTCCTGGTGCTGGTCGGCACGTTCACCCGGCACAAGGCGTACGCCGCGGTGGCCACCGTCGGCATCGTCTTCGCGGCGCTGTACATCCTGCTGCTGGTGCAGCGCACGATGCAGGGCCCGGTGATCGAGAAGGTCAAGGCCTTCAAGGACCTCACCGGCCGGGAGGCCTGGGCGGTGGCCCCGCTACTGGCCCTGGTGATCTTCCTGGGCATCTACCCGAAGCCGGTGCTGGACGTGATCACGCCGGCGGTGCAGCGCACCATGCAGGACGCCCACCAGAGTGATCCGGCGCCGACCGTCGGCGTCACGGCGGAGCAGAAGGCAGGGAACCGGTGATCACGACCCTGGCGGCGAGCACGGTGACCGCGCCGTCCATCTCGTACAAAGGGCTGTCGCCGATCCTGATCGTGCTCGGCGCGGCCTGCGTCGGCGTGCTGATCGAGGCGCTGCTGCCGCGTGCCGCCCGCTGGGCCGCGCAGCTGGTGGTCTCGGTCGGTGGGCTGGGCGCGGCGCTGCTCGCCGTCGTGCTGCTGGCCGGCCGGAACACGACGACCGCGGCCGGTGCGATCGCGGTCGACGGCGCCGGCCTGTTCCTGCAGGGCACGCTGCTGGTGCTGGGCCTGCTGTCGGTGCTGCTGCTGGCCGAGCGCTCGCTGGACGTCGGCGGCGGCTCGTTCGTCGCGCAGGCCGCGGTGGTGGCCGGCAGCGCCGCCGACCGGGCCCAGCTCACCTCGCAACGCGCGCAGACCGAGTACTTCCCGCTCACCCTGTTCTCGCTCAGCGGCATGCTGGTGTTCGTCGCGTCGAACAACCTGCTGCTGATGTTCGTCGCGCTCGAGGTGCTCTCGCTGCCGCTGTACCTGCTGGCCGGCCTGGCCCGGCGGCGCCGGCTGCTGTCCCAGGAGGCGGCGGTCAAGTACTTCCTGCTCGG
>JBBWZH010000222.1:0-4449 GCA_039648995.1 Mycobacteriales bacterium | reverse complement strand
CGGGCGCGCTGCTGTTCTCGTTCTCCAGCGCACCGACCGCCGGCGCCGGCCGCCCGTCCCAGGCGCACGTGGCGATCAGCCTCGGCGACGGCCGCACGATCGAGGCGCAGAGCCCGGAGACCGGCGTCGCCGTGCACCAGGCCGGCCACCGGTTCGGGTACGCCGCGATGATCCCCGGCTTCGCCGGCAGCGCCGGCGGCGGACTGTCCACCGGCGACCTGACCGCCGCCGGCATCACCGGCACCGACAGCCCGCTCGCGCTCACCGGTTCCGGCCAGGACAGCGACCATGACGGGCTGACCGACGCGCTGGAGGCCAAGCTCGGGCTGAACGCGCACTCGGCCGACACCGACGGCGACCACATCTCCGACGGCTACGAGATCCTCAAGCTGCACACCAACGCCGGTCTGGCCGACACCGACCACGACGGCTTGATGGACTCGCTGGAGGCGGCGCTGAAGACCAACCCGCTCGACCCGGATTCCAACCACGACGGTGTGCTGGACGGCGCGGAGCACCGGCCCGGCGGCCTGACCGACACCGACCACGACGGCCTGACCGACGCGCTGGAGAAGGTCCTGGGCAGCAACCCGCTCAGCGCCGACTCGGACGGCGACGGCTTCACCGACGGCGCCGAGTACCACAACTCGTTCGACCCGACGAAGGCGACCAGCAACCCGCTGGTCAGTGCTCCGGGCAGCGCCGTACCCGGATCGACCCTGCCTGGGTCGACCCTGCCCGGATCCACCCTGCCCGGTGGGGGCCTGCCCGGCGCCAGCGGCCTGCCCGGCGCCGCCGGCGGGTTGCCGGGGGCGACCGACCCGGTCAGCGCGATGACCGCGACCGACCCGCTGGCCTCGGCGATGGCGCAGCACACGCTCCCGCCGGTGCCCGAGACCGATCCCACCTGGGGCCTCGGGCACCCCCTCAGCGACCTCGGCGGCTGACCGCGGCGGGACTTACGGCTGACGCCGGCAGACAGACGTCGGCGGCTGACACCGGGCCGTCGCCCAGGTCAGCCGCCGACATCTGTTACCGAGATCGTTTGCCTAGATCAAGCCCTGCTTGAGCGCGTACGCGACCGCGTGCGACCGGTTCCGCAACCCGAACCGCCGGGTCACGTCCTGGATGATCGTCTTGACCGTCCGCTCCGAGTACGCGAGCCGGCGGGCGATCTCCCGGGTGTCCGAGCCCTCGCTGAGCAGCCGCAGCACGGCGAGCTCCCGGTCGGCCAGCCCGGAGAACGTCAGTCCGCGCGGCGCGAGCACGTCCGACTGCACCTGCTGGACCTGCCGCAGCAGGCCACCGAGCAGGTCCGGCGGGAGTACCCCCTCGTCCGCCGCGGCCGCCCGCACCGCCGCCCGCAGCCCCTCGCGGGTCGCCGCGGACCGGCGCAGGATGCCGACCGCGCCGGCCTGCACCGCGTCCGCCACCCCCGCGGCGTCCACCTCGGTTACCAGCAGTACGAGCTTCGGGTGCCCGTTACGCTGCATCGCGCGCAGCACCCGCAGTGTCTGGTCATTGACCGTGTCTGCCACCACCAGCGCGACCTGCGCATCGTCCACTCGGGAATCGGGCATCAGCTCGATTTCCGGGCAGTCCCGCAGGTACGACGCCATCCCCGCCTGGGTCAGCGGCTCCGCCCCGTAGACGAACACTCGGGTGGGAGCCAGCACCCCCGTTTCCTGCAACATCCCTTCCTCCTCCTCGACCCCGGCAGCATCCCTTCCCGGTCTCAACACCGACTCAGTACGAACTCACGGCTAACTCAACATCCGATTCCGACTAAGACCTGCGTCACACCCGTCGGGCGGACTGCGCCGGATGGCGGATTCCGGGGCGGACTTATGATCGGGGGAACGAGTTGATGACGGGGTGTCCATGGCTGTAGTTGCCACCGGGTCGGTGGCCGGCTCGGCGGGTGGCGGGGACGTCGTCGAGGTGCTGGTGGCGGCGGCGGAGGCCGCCCGCCGGTACGAGCGCGCGGATCTGGTGGAGCGGCTGGAGCGGGAGCGGGCCGTGCTGGCGGCGCCGCAGTGCCGGGTGCTGGTCATCGGCGAGTTCAAGAAGGGCAAGAGCTCGCTGGTCAACGCGCTGCTGAACGCGAGGGTCTGCGCCACCGACGCGCAGGTCGCGACCGCGGTGCCGACGCTGGTCAAGTATGGGCCGGCGGTGGCGGCGACCGTGCTGAACGTGGACGGGACGGGCGGGGCGGAGGCCGGCCGGCCGGTCTCGCTGGCCGAGGTGGAGGCCCTGTCCACCGGCGTGGACCTGGGCGGGGCCGACCCGGCCGGCCGGAACAGCGCGGTGCGGGCGATCGAGGTGGCGCTCCCCCGCGCGCTGCTCCGGGCCGGGCTGGTGCTGGTCGACACCCCCGGTGTCGGCGGCGGGATGGCGTCCGCGCACGCCGCCGCCACGCTGCGCGCACTCACCGCAGCCGACGTGGTGCTGTTCGTGTCCGACGCGGCCGCCGAGTACACCGCGCCCGAGCTGGAGTTCCTGCGCCAGGCCGCGGACCTCTGCCCGACCGTGGTCTGCACCGTGACCAAGATCGACTTCTATCCGGAGTGGCGCCGCATAGTGGCCGCCGACCAGCAGCACCTGCGCACGGCCGGGCTCGGTTACGAGATCGTGCCGCTGTCCGCGCCGCTGCGCCAGCACGGGCTGCGCGAGGGCGACCGCGGGCTGCTGGCCGAGTCCGGCTACCCGCGGCTGGCCGCGCTGCTGCGGCAGGCCGCGGCCGGCACCGCGGACACCGCGGCGGCCGGCGGGGCCGCGGCCGCGCACGCCGCGCTGGCCCAGCTGGTCTCCCGACTGTCCACAGAGCACGACGCGCTGGCCGACCCGGCCAAGGCCAGCGCGCAGTATGCACAGTGGACGGAGGCGCGGGCGCGGGCGGAGAAGCTCAAGAGCGGCGGCGCGCGCTGGCAGCAGGTGCTCACCGACCGGATCAGCGACCTGGCCGCGAACGTCGATCTGGATCTCGGCGTCCGGCTGCGGGCGCTGCGCAAGGAGGCGGCCGACCAGATCAGCGCCGACAACCCGCTGCTGGCCTGGGCGCAGCTGGAGCCCTGGCTGCACCGGCGCACCAACGAGACGCTGCTCGACCACTACCGGCTGATCCGGGACCAGACCGACGCGGTCGCCGACGACGTCGCCCGCGAGTTCGGCCTGGCCGCCTGGGAGCTGCGGGTCGCCGTGGACGTGGAGACGCCCGGCGACGCGGCCCGGGACGTCGGGCTCGCCGCGGCGGCCGCCAACCGGTCCAACCGGTTCGAGGTCGGCCTGATGGCGGCCCGCGGCGGCTCGGTCGGCCTGATCGTGGGGCACTCGGTCGGCCTGCTGCTCGGCATCGCGCTGCCGATCACGCTGCCGGTGACCGCGGCACTGTCCACCCTGCTCGCCCGCAAGATGTGGCGGTCGGCTCAGAAGACGCAGATGCGGGCGCTGCGGGCCGAGGCGGAGCGGGCCATCGCGGTCTACCTGGACGAGGTCGAACTGGTCGCCCGCAAGGACTCGCGCGACTCGATCCGGGCCGTGCAGCGCGACCTGCGCGAGACGTTCCAGCGGCGGGCCGGCGAGATGTACGCGTCCACCGCGCAGAACCTGGAGGCGTTGAGCAAGGCCGTGCAGGAGGGCGAGCGCGGCCGCCGCGGCCGGATCACCGAGGTGGCCGCCGAGCTGGAGCGGGTGCGCGGGCTGGCCGAACGCGCCGGCGGCCTGGTCGACCAGCTGCTGGCCCGCCGCGCCGCGCCGCCCACCCGGCCGCCGGTGGCGGCACCGTGACCGGGGTGGCCGGTGACGGCGCCGGCGCGGTCGAGCCGGCGCAGTCGGAGCTGATGGTCAAGCTGCGGGATCTGCTCGGCCGGGCGGTGGCCGCGTACCAGGGGCAACCGGCCGAGGCGGGGCTGCGGGCGCTGGCCGGCCGGTTGGACGAGCCGTTGCGGGTGGCGCTCGCCGGCCGGCTCAAGGCCGGCAAGTCGACGCTGCTGAACGCGCTGGTCGGCGAGCGGCTGGCGGCGACCGACGCGACCGAGTGCACCCGGGTGGTGACCTGGTACGCGAACGGGGTGGCGTCCCGGGCCTGGGCCTACCCGCACCGGGGCGAGCCGCGGCAGCTGCGGTTCACCCGGTCGGCCGGGCAGACCGTGATCGACCTCGGCGAGTACCAGGCGGACGACCTGGACCGGCTGGCGATCGAGGTGCCGAGCAGCCGGCTGGAGCGCCTCACGCTGATCGACACGCCCGGCATCGGCTCGCTGTCCACGCAGGTGTCGGCGCGCACCACCGCGTTCCTCACCGACGACACCGACCGCGGCGCCGACGCGGTGCTCTACCTGATGCGGCACCTGCACGCGTCCGACGTCGGGTTCCTGGAGGCGTTCGGCGACGACGACCTGGCCGGGAGCACGCCGGTGAACGCGATCGGCGTGCTGTCCCGGGCGGACG
>JBBWZH010000176.1:0-10505 GCA_039648995.1 Mycobacteriales bacterium | reverse complement strand
CCACCGCCGACGAGCAACCCACCACCTGGCTCGGGCTGCTCGGTGAACTACACGGCGAACACCTGGAACACCGGCTTCACCACCAGCATCACGATCCGGAACAACGGCTCCGCCGCGATCAACGGGTGGACGCTGCGGTTCTCGTTCGCGGGAAACCAGGCGGTCAGCAACTCGTGGAACAGCACGCCCAGCCAGAGCGGCACGGCGGTCACGTTGACGAACGTCAGCTACAACTCGACGATCGCGCCCGGAGGCACCACGAACATGGGCTTCCAGGCGACCTACTCGGGTACGAACACCAACCCGACCGCGTTCAGCGTGAACGGCACAGCCTGCACGCTGTTCTGACGCTCACCGGTCAGTAGGTCACCCGGCCGGGTGGGTAGGGTCGCCGCTATGCCCAGCGACCCCACCCACCCGGCCGACCGGTTCCGTGCCCTGCACGTGCCGGGCAGCCCGCTGCTGATGCCCAACCCGTGGGACCTGGGCTCGGCCCGGCTGCTGGCCAGCCTCGGCTTCGCCGCGCTGGCCACGACCAGCAGCGGCTTCGCCGGCACGCTCGGCCGGCTGGACGGCTCGGTCAGCCGGGACGAGGCGCTGGCACACGCCGAGGCGATCGTCGGCGCCGTCGCGCTGCCGGTCTCCGCCGACCTGGAGGACGGCTTCGCGGCCGACCCGGCCGGGGTCGCCGAGACGGTCACCGCCGCCGCCGGCACCGGCCTCGCCGGCTGCTCGATCGAGGACTCCACCCGCGACACCGACGAGCCGATCCACGACCTCGGGCTGGCCCGCGACCGGGTGGCCGCCGCCGCCGAGGCCGCCCGCGCCGGCAACCTGGTGCTGACCGCCCGCGCGGAGAACTACCTGCACGGCCGGGCCGACCTGGCCGACACGATCAGCCGGCTGCAGGCCTACCAGGAGGCCGGCGCCGATGTGCTGTACGCGCCGGGCCTGGCCGAGCTGGACGACATCCGCCGGGTGGTCGGCGCGGTCGACCGCCCGGTGAACGTGCTCACCTGGCCCGGCGGGCCGCCGGTGGCCGAACTGGCCGCCGCCGGCGTCGCCCGGATCTCGGTCGGCGGCGCGTTCAGCCTGGTCGCCGCCGGCGCGGTCACCCGCGCCGCGCGTGAGCTGCTGGACCAGGGCACCTACTCGTTCTACGGCCTGGCCGGCACCGGCCGCGGCGCGATCTCGTCCGCCTACACCCGCTGAGCCCGAGCCCGACTCAGGGGCCAGGCCCGCGCCGGTTCAGGCCGCGTTGGCGAGCGCGGCGATGACCCGGCGGCGCAGGTCGTCCAGCGGGTGGCCGGTGTCGACCAGGATGCGGGCGGCCAGCCCGTCACCGTCGCGGAGCAGGCCGAGCAGCACGTGCTCGCTGCCGATGTGCTTGCTGTCCAGCCGCAGCGTCTCGCGCAGCGACAGCTCCAGCACCTTCTTGCTCCGCGCGGCGAACGGGATGTGGCCGCCGCGCGGCCGGTTGGTCGGGCTGCGGTGACGCCGGCGGCGCAGCACCTGGCGCGGGTGCAGCCGGTGCCGGCGGGGCACCTCGGGCGGCAGATCCAGCGCCTGCGGCCCGAAGGTCGCCTCGATGGCCTGGACGACCGCATCCAGGTCGATGCCGATCGCGCGCAGCGCCTCGGCGTCGCCCGGCTCGAACCGGCGCCGCTCGCCGACCCGGCGGGTGATCCCGGCGAGCACGTCAGCGCGCTGCACGCCGGCCTCGGCCAGCACCCGCGCGGCCAGTCCGCACTCGGGTTCCAGCATCGCCAGCAGCAGGTGCTCGGTGCCGATGTGGTCGTCGTGCAGCGCACGTGCCTCCTGGTGCGCGCCCCGGACGATGGCCCGGGCCGGCTCGGTGAACCGCTCGAACATCACGCCTCCCGACCCAGCCGGGCGTCCGCCCGGCCGGCATGCTTCTTGTGGACTGCCTGCCTGCTGACGCCGAGCGTCTCCGCGATCGCCTGCCAGGACCAACCCCGCTCGCGGGCGTTGTCGACCTGCAGTACCTCCAGTGTTTCCAGCAGCCGGCGCAGCGCCAGCACCGCACGCAGGCCCACGGCGGGGTCGGTGCTGCTGGCCGCTGTGGCCAGCTTCGTTGCTTCTGTCATGCCTGTCAATCTAAGTTGACGAACCGGTGTTGTCAACCACCGTTGACGACTACAGGCCGAGGTGCAGGCGCAGCGCCTGGTCAAGCTGGCCGACCAGGTCCGGCGGCACGGTGCCGAGCCGGCGCCCGATCCGCTCGACCGCCACCGAGCGCACCTGCTCGGCCTGCGCCTTCGAATCCTGGGCGAGCCCGGTGCGTCCGGCCGGGAGCAGTACCTGGAACGGGTACACCCGGTCGGCGCTGGACGTCACCGGCACCACGGTGATCACCCCGCGTCCCAGCCGGCTCGCGGTCGCGTTGGCCGCGTCGTTGCTCACGATCACCGCCGGCCGGGCCTTGCTCGCCTCCGACCCGCGGACCGGGTCAAGGTCGACGATCCGGATCTCTCCCCGGCGCACCGGCCTAGATGCCGTCGGCCGCTGTCGCGTCCCAGGCCGCCGCGCCCTCGACGTCCTCGCCGTCGGCCCAGCGCCGCCAGGCGTCGGCGTAGGCGTCGGCCAGGTCGGCCGAGCGGAGCAACTCGACCGCCTTCTGCAGCACGGCCGAGCGCGAGTCGTAGCCCTGCGTCCGGGCGTAGTCGTCGAGGAACTCGACATCGTCCTCGGGTAGGCTCACACTCACCTTCATACCCTCGATGCTACCCCGGGTAGTAACCCTGTCGCGCAGCTCGGTCCGCTAGTTTCGGCAGATGGTCTCCGACGACCCCGCGGCGCTGCGCGACAAGCTGGTGGACGACATGATCGCGGCCGGGTTGATCCGGGCCGCGTCGGTCGAGCAGGCGTTCCGCGCGGTGCCCCGGCACGTCTTCCTGCCCGGCGTGGCGCTCGCCGAGGCGTACTCCGACGAGGCGATCGTGACGAAGTGGTCGGCCGACGGCCGGCCGCTCAGCTCGTCCTCACAGCCGGCGATCATGGCGCTGATGCTGGAGCAGCTCGACGTCCGGCCGGGCCACCGGGTGCTTGAGATCGGCGCCGGCACCGGCTACAACGCCGCGCTGCTGGCCCAGCTGACCGGCACGGGCGGCCGGGTCGTCACCGTCGACGTGGACGCCGAGCTGGCCGACCTGGCCCGCGCCCGCCTCACCGAGGCCGCGGCCGGGGCGAGCGCCGGGGCCGGCGACGTTCGGGTGGTGTGTGCGGACGGGGCGGGCGGGGATCCCGACGGCGGGGTGTTCGATCGGATCATCGTGACCGCGGGCGCGTGGGACCTGGCGCCGGCCTGGCACGAGCAGCTGGCGGACGGCGGCCGGTTGGTGCTGCCGCTGTCGCTGCGCGGCATGCAGCGGTCGGTGGCGCTGGAACCGGCCGGCGCGGGCTGGGTCTCGGTATCGGTGATCGACGGCGGGTTCATGCCGCTGCGCGGCGCGATGGCCGAGCCGGGTGGGCCGCGGCAGCTGGGCGACGTGGCCGGGCTGTTCGTCACCCTGGACGACGATCGCGCGCTGGACACCGGCGCGCTGTTCGCCGCGCTGACCGGCCCGGTCCAGCCGGTGCCGATCGCCGTCACGCTCGACCCGCGCGACCTGTGGACCGGCCTCGGGCTCTGGCTCTCGCTGCACGAGCCGGACTTCTGCAACCTGTCCGCCCTCGGTCCAGCGGTCGACCGCGGGCTGGTGCCGCCGGTGCTGTCGTTCGCCGGCCACGCGGGCACGTTCGGCCTGCTCGGCCCGGCCAGCCTCGCCGTCCTGGCCCGCCTCGACCCGCCCGAACAGGGCGGCACCCGGGAGCTGGTGGCCCGCGGGCACGGCCCGGCGGGGGGCGAGCTGGCCCACCGGCTGGCGGATCAGATCCGCGCCTGGGACGAGGCCGGCCGGCCCGGCACCGCGCGGCTGCGGATCAGGGCCTACCCCACCGGCGGCGCGCCGGACCGGGCCGGCCTGCTGGTCCGCAAGCGGCACACCGACCTGCTGTTGGACTGGCCCGCGGCGTGCGGCCCGGCCGGCGGCCCGCCGGCCGCCGACCAGCCGGGCTAACCGGCGCCCACCGCCCGGATCAGGCCGGCGTCGCGCAGCTCGTGCAGGAAGAACAGCACCTCGCTGCGGCACCGATCGGGGCTGACGTCGTACCGCCGGACGAGTTCGGAGCACAGGTCCTCGACCGAGGTGGGGGTTTCCAGCAGCGTCCAGATCGCGCTGCCGCTGGGGTCGAGGCCGAAGTAGCAGCCGTGCGTGGCGTCCAGCATGACGATCTCGTCGCCGACGGCGGCGGTCAGCGGCTCGGGGCTGCGTACCAGCAGGGTGGACGGTTCGATCTCAGACATGCGACGGATCGTACGCGTATGACTACTGTCAGTCACAGTACCCGAGGCGGGACATGACCTCGGCGTGGTCGGCGGCCAGCCGGTCGGCCAGCTCGGGCGGCAGCTCGTCCCGCCAGCCGCCGGCCCGGCCGCGCCGGAAGAACGGGGCGTCGGCGCGCCACCGCTCCCGGAAGCCCCGCCCCGCCTCCTGCCCGGCCAGTTCCCGGAACGACGCCCGCTCGACCGCCGCGGTCACCTCGGCCGTGGTCAGCGCCAGGCCGGCGAAGCTCAGCAGCGGCCCGAACGCGCCGACCGGGTCGGCCACCGCGTCCTCGTAACGGAGCAGGTGCACCGGCAGCAGGTCCTGGTCGAGCCAGCCGCGGACGTGCTGGGACCAGGTGCCGAGCCGCTGCGGGACGTGCCGGACGTACCCGGTCGCGGCGATCCGCGTGGCGGGGTTGGACATCCGGCCCACGATGGAGTCCAGTGGCCGGCCGCTGAACCCGGCCTGCGAGACGGCGACGTCGCGCGGGTCGCGCACCACGTAGATCACGCCGCGGGCGGCCGCGACCGAGACGATCGGCGCGCCGGACGGTCCGGTGAACAGGTCGTGCACCTTGCGCAGGGTCGGTTCGGGCATCTCGGCGGCCACCACGTCGTCCGCGTACGGCCGGAGCGCGGCGACCTCGGCGTCGGTCAGGTCGGCGGTGGTCAGCCCGAGCGCGTCGTCCAGCAGTTCCCGGGTCGCCGGCACCGCCCCGCCGGGCAGCTGGTTGATGTCGACGTCAGCGCCGGTGCTGGCCGCCGCCCACACCGCCCGCACCCAGGTGTTGCCCGACTTGGGGTAGGACGCCAGCCAGCGCACCCCGGTCACCGCAGCAGCTCCTCGACGCGGGCGGCCAGCGTGGCCGGCGGGGCGGTCCGCTGCCCGCTCACCCGGACCAGGCGCGCCGCCGCCAGCCCGGCCAACCAGCGGAACCGCGCCGGCGCCAGGCCCAGCGGCTCGACCAGCCGCCGGTGCCACTCCCGGCCCACCACCGCCGCCTGCGTCAACCCGGCCAGGCCGGGCGCGTGCCGCGTCTCGTCCAGCCGTAGCGCGAGCTCGGCCACCGACGACAGCAGCACGACCAGCCGGAGCGGGACCGGCCCGGCTGCCGGGCCAAGCTCGAAGACCCGCCGGTCCAGGCCCGGCCGGGCGGCCCGGCCACCCGCCGGCGCCAGCCCCAGCAGGTCGGCCCCGGCCGGCCACAGCTGCGGCCACGGATCCACCGGCCGGACCACCGCCGCCGGCTCCGCGCGGGACCGGGTGACGAAGGCAACGCGATCGGCCAGGATGCCGTGCCCGCGGCCGGCGAGGGCGGCCGCGAGCACGGACTTGCCGCTGCCCGGCGAGCCGCAGATCAGCACGCCGGCGCCGGCCACCGCGACCGCCGCGGCCTGCAGCGTCAGCTGACCGCGCAGCAGCAGCGTGCCGGCGCCGACCGGGCCGGCGAGGAAGCAGGCCAGGTCCGCCGGCCCGACGCCGGGCCGCCGGGCCACCAGCACCGGACCGACCGGCCGGGCCAGGAACCGGCCCACCGGCGGCACGTGCAGCAGGATCTGGCCGGGCGCCGCCTCGACCAGCGGTCCGCGGTAGGCGGCCGCGTCGAGGTGCGCCGGCACCGGCCCGTCCACCCAGGGTGGCGGCCAGGGCGACCCTGCCGGCAGGCAGCCGAGGGGTTCACGCACGCCGCACCACCGATCACAGAAAGTAGGACGTGGCTACCGTAAGCGACTAGAGTCCCGCGGTGTGGAACCTGGGACGGTCTGTGGCGCGCGTGTCCACCTCGGGCGGGTGCCCGCGCCGCCGGCGGGCGCGCCGGTCGACACGCTGGTGTGGTCGGGGCAGGGCCGGCTGATCGCCGACCACGGCCACGCCCACCTCGAGGTTCCCGGCACCGGCCGGTTCGCGGTGCGGGACGGTGCGGCGGTCACCGTCGAGCCGGCGGCCGGCGGCGACCCGGACAGCGTGGCCAACCTGCTCTACGGCTCGGTCGCCGCGCTCGTGCTGGCGCAGCGCGGCGAGTTCGCGCTGCACGCGTGCACCGTCGAGGTCGGCGGCACCGGGCTCGCGACCGGGCTCGCGATCAGCGGCCCGAGCGGGGCGGGCAAATCCACCACGGCCCTCACCCTGGAGGCGCGCGGCCACCGCCTGGTCACCGACGACGTGTCGCCGCTGCGGTTGCAGCCGCCGCGGCCGGAGGTGATGCCGTTCGGCCGGCGCCGGCACGTCTGGCCGGACACCGCCGCCGCGCTCGGCCTCGACGTCACCGGCAGCCGCCCGGTCGACCGCCGGCTGAGCAAGCTGTCGCTGCCCGCGCCACCGGCCCGGCCGACCGCGCTGCACGCGGTCGTGGTGCTCCAGGTGGGCCCGCCGGGCGCGGCCGTCACGGCGACCGACCTCGACGGGCTGACCGCGGTGCCGGCGCTGCTGGAGAACGCCTACCGGGTCCGACTGCTCGCCCCGCTCTGGTCGGCCGACCTGTTCCGCTGGGCCGCCGACCTCGCGCAGCGGGTCACCGTGCACGTGGTCAGCCGCCCACCGGGGCGGTGGACGGCCGACGAGGTCACCGACGCGGTACTGGCGGTCGGCACCGACCGGGCCGCCGCGGTGGCGGCGGCGGGCACGTCAGAGTGAGCTCTGCGCGCTGTCGGCGCCGTCCCCGGGGCTGATCCCGGCGGCGGCGGTGGCAGCCGCGTCCAGCCGGGCCAGCCGGGGCATTGACCACGGGGCGCGGTCCGGACGGGTCTGGCTGGCGGGGGCGGCTGGGACGGCTGCGGGCTCGGTCACGCCTGTCTCCTCAAGGGCTCGATCACGGTTCGTCACTGATCTTGCCACGTCGACTACGCTCCGTACAGGCGCTCATTCGGGAGTGCTCACCGTGGACCGCCCCGCGGCGAAGGCGGCGACCGGCGTGTAGCGGCCGGCGCCGCGCCCACCGAGCACGGTCCGGCCGCCCACCGTGACCCACGCGTGCGCGGACAGCGCGCCCGGCTCGGTGGCCACGCCCAGGTGGATCTGGCCGCGGATGCCGCGCCGGCGCAGCATCCGGCCGGCCGCCACCGCCTGGCGCAGGCAGGTCGGCCGCCACGGCAGCCGGCGCGCCGCGACCGCCACCGCCGACCCGATCCGCACCGCCGCCCGGCACTGCTCCAGGCCGGCCGGCGGCTCGACCGCGCCGGCCCGCTCGCCCAGCCGCGGCACGATCCGGTCCGACGGCAGCAGCACCAGCTCGACCGACGCGCGGATCAGCTCGAGCACCGCCTCCAGCAGCAGCCGGCGCCGGCCCGCGCCGAGCCGGGCCAGCCCGGCCACCCGGAGGCCCCGCCGGTAGGCCCGCGCGCCGTGCCGCAGCAGCCAGCGGCCCCAGCGCCGATCCAGCAGCGCCCACCCGATCCCGGCCCACCCCATCCCGGCCCGGCCGGCCGGCCCGGCGGCGTGCCGGGCGGCCCACCGGACCGGGCCGGCCAGCAGCGCGGCGGCCGGTGGGTCGGGGACGAGTTGGGCCCGGCCGGCGCGGATCAGCCAGTTCCGGGCCTCCGCGCGGCGGTACGCGATCCCGGGGCGCAGCGCGAGCTTGGCCTGCAGGTGGCTGCCGAGTTGGCGGGGGCCGACCGACTCGTCCGGGTCGGCGCCGCCGGCGAGCGCGGCCAGCGACCGCCGCCGCAGTACCGCGGTGCCCGGCACCCGGGCCGCCCAGGCGCGCCGGTCGGCCGGCAGGAACGGCCCGAACACCGCCTCGGCCACCAGCAACCCGGTCGCCACCGACCGGTCCGCGCGCCGGTCGGGGGCGGCCCCGGCCGCCGTCCGGGCCACCGCCGGCACGTCCGCCAGCCACTTCAGCCGGCGCCAGCCGTGCTCGGTGCCGTGCACGGCCAGGTAGGGCCAGCGCTGGTCGGCCGGCAGCACCGGCAGCCGGACCGGCCCGACCAGGACCTCGGCCGGCTCGGTCAACCAGGCCGGCCGCATCGGAAAGAGCGCCGGGTTCGCGAACAGCCGCCAGTGCAGGTCGATCCGGGTGCCCTCGCCGGTGAAGCTGATCTCGCCGAGCGCCGGCAGGTCGGCGGCCCGGCGCAGGGCCGGCTCGATCAGGGCCGGCGGTGGGCCCTTCGGCCAGGTCTGCACGGCCAGCCCGCGCCCGACCAACAGCCTGGTGGCCGCGGCCACCTGGGCGGGGTCGATCAGCAGGTCGATGTCGCCGGGGTCGCGGGCGGCCAGGTCGCCGTAGCCGGCCTGGGCCAGCGGCAGGCCTTTCAGCACCAGGACGTCGATGCCGGCCGCCCGCAGCAGGCCGACGAGTTCGGTGACCAGGTCGAGCTGCGCCAGCGCGCGGACCGCCGCGGCCCGGGCCCGAACGCCGACCCTGGCCACCAGGTCGTCCGGCGCGCCGAGCCCGGCGAGCCCGCCGCGGTGCACCAGCGGCAGCACCCGGTGCCGGCCGACCAGCCGCTCGAAGAGATCCCAGTCCACCGGGCCGCGCCGGGCCGCCGCCGCGACCGGCCGGGCCGGCGGCGGGGCCACGGGCGGCAGGCCGAGCCCGGCCCACACCGCCGCGACCAGGACGCGGTGCGTAGCCGTCCAGCCGGCACCACCATTTTGATCACCCAATGTCACTGAGGCAGTATCACACAGTGACGACAGTGGTCCAGAAGGCGTCAGGCGAGCCCGGCGTCGTGCGCCAGCAGCGCGATCTGGGTGCGGTTGTCCAGGTCGAGCTTGGTCAGGATGTGCGAGACGTGCGCCTTCACCGTGGCCACGCTCAGGAACAGCTCGGCGGCCAGCTCCGCGTTCGACTTGCCCCGCGCGATCGCCAGCACCACCTCGCGCTCGCGCGCCGACAGGGCGTCCAGCGCGGCTCGGGCCCGGTCCCGGCTGCCGTCGTCGGCAGCGACCAGGTCGATGAGGCGGCGGGTGATCCGCGGCGACAGCATCGGGTCGCCGGCGGCCACCCGGCGGACCGCCTCCACGATCTGCGCCGGTGGCGTGTCCTTGAGCAGGAACCCGCTGGCGCCGGCCCGCAGCGCGCGCAGCACGAGTTCGTCGGCGTCGAAGGTGGTCAGCACGAGCACGTCCGGCGGGTCGGGGCGGCGCCGCAGCCGGGTGGTGGCCTCGATGCCGTCCATCCGCGGCATCCGCAGGTCCATCAGCACGACGTCCGGGCGGTGCGCGTCGACCGCCGCGGCCACCCCGGCGCCGTCGCCGACCTCGCCGACGACCTCCAGGTCCGGGCTGCCGCCGAGCATCATCGCCAGCCCCGACCGCACCAGCGCGTCGTCGTCCACCACCAGCACCCGCACCGTCATGAGGCGGCCTCCGGAGTGGCCGCCCGCACGCCGACCGGCGGTGTGGCCGGCCAGGGCAGGGTGGCGTGCAGGCGGAACTCGCCGGCCGCGGTACGACCGGCCTCGACCTCGCCGCCGGCCAGGTGCACCCGCTCGGCCAGGCCGACCAGGCCGGTGCCGCCGGTGGGCGCCCGCGGCACGGCGGGCAGCGGGTTGCTGATCTCGATGTCCAGCCCGGCCCCGGGACGGCCCGCGACGGCGAGCCGGACCGGCTGGTCACCGTGCTTGCGCGCGTTGGTCAGGCCCTCCTGGACGATCCGGTACGCCGCCCGCCCGGTGCCGGCCGGGACCGCGGCCAGGTCGGCCGCGCGGTTGTCCAGCCGCACCAGGACGCCGGCGTCGCGGGACTCCCCGATCAGCCGGTCGAGGTCGGCCAGCGTCGGCAGCGGCCGGCCGGGGTCCGGGTCGCCCGGGCCCGAGTCGTCCCGGAGCACTCCGATGACCTCCCGCAGCTCCTCCAGCGCCTGGTGCGCGCCGGCCCGGATCACTCCGGCCGCGCGGGACAGCTGCTCGGCCGGTGCGTCCGGCCGGAACTCCAGCGCGCCGGCGTAGGTGGCCAGCAGCGACAGCCGGTGGCCGAGCACGTCATGCATTTCCCGGGCGATCCGGGTCCGCTCCAGCAGGCGGGCCTCGGCCAGCCGGTGCGCCGCGTCCGTCTCGGCCCGGCGGGCGCGCTCGCCCAGCGAGTCGATCAGCGCCGCCCTGGCCCTGGCCAGCGCCCCCCAGCCGAGCAACGCCGCGTGCGCGACCAGCACGAGCAGCAGCCACCAGCCGTACG
>JBBWZH010000170.1:0-8077 GCA_039648995.1 Mycobacteriales bacterium | reverse complement strand
GCGGTGCAGGACCCGCGTAAGGACGTGCTGACCTGGCGCGGCCTGTTCCCCACGAGGATCGCGCTGCGGCTGGACGACGAGTCGCAGGTGGACATGGTCCTCGGCGACGGTGCGCTACAGCGCGGGGCGGCGTGTCAGCTGATCCCGGCCGACGAACGTGCCGGCGCGGGTGGCGCGTACGTGGTGGATGAGGGCAACCCCTGGCCGGTCCGGGTCCGCGCCGCGCACGTCACGGATGCCGATATCGCGGACATGGTCCGCCGCTGGCCGGCGGTCACCCCCGCCCCGTAGCGGCGGGGCCTGCCGGGGCGTCCCGGCGCCGATCAACCAACCCCCTGAGTCGTGACAGGCACGTCCGCGTCGGCGGGCGGGTCACCCCTGCCCCGCTGTGGGCGTGCCTGTCCGGCTCGCGAATCCCCTATGAAGGAGCCTGTTTGGCCGCTGCCCGTAACCGCTCACCCCGCGCTCGGGGTCTGATCGACCGGGGCCGGCGCCGGTACGTCCGGTGTCCGCTGTACCGGCCCGGTGACCCGCGTTGCTGCGGACCCTCGGAAGTCGAGCTCACCGACCGCTACGGCTACGCCCTACGGGGCTGCACCCGCCACGCCGCGCAAGCGCTACGGGTGGTCCCGGAAACCCGGATCACCTGGACCCGGCGCCGCACGGCCGTCGCGGACGTCCAGGCCTGGATGGAAGGCCGGCGCCCCGAGTCCCGGCCCCAGCCGTGAGAGACCAGCACATACGCACGGCTGCCCCTGACCCGGCAGCACCTACCCGTCCCGGGCTCGTCGGACGGTGCACCCGGCCGGTGGTGCTGGTCGGCCGGACCGACGCCGTCGACCCGGCAACCGGCGCGGTTGTCTCCACTGTGGACAGTGACCGGCTGCCCGGCGGCCGGCTGCTGGTCCCGTGCGGGGATCGGCGCGCGGCGGTGTGCCCGTCCTGCGCGAAGGTCTACCAGGCCGACACGTACCAACTCGTCCGTGCCGGGTTGGCCGGCGGGAAGACCGTCCCGGCGACCGTGGCGGCGCATCCGGCCGTGTTCGCCACGCTCACCCCGCCGTCGTTCGGAACCGTCCACGCGCGACGCACCGACCTCGGCGGGCAACCGCGGGCGTGCCGCCCCCGCCGAACCAGCCCAGTATGCGAGCACGGCGCGCCGGACTACTGCTGGACCGCGCACCGTCCCGACGATCCGTTGGTCGGGCAGCCGCTCTGCCCGGCCTGCTGGGACTACCCCGGCGCGGCGCTGTGGCAGGCACACGCCGGACGGCTGTGGGCGGCGACCGTGCTGGCGGTCCGCCGGCGGTTGGCCCGGCTGGCTGGAATCGCCATCCGGCGCCTGCCCGAACTGGCCCGGGTGTCGTTCGTCCGGGTCGCGGAGTTCCAACGACGCGGGCTGATCCACCTGCACACTGTGATCCGCGTCGATGGCCCGTCCGGGCCGGACGATCTGCCCCCGGCGTGGGCCGGTGTCGAGCTGCTCACGCAGGCCGTCCAGCGCGCGCACGCGGCGGCGGTCGTGGTGGCGCCGTACTCCGGGGCGTACGGGGAGCTGGAGGTCCGGTGGGGGCCGCAGCTGGACGTGCAGCCCATCCCGGCTGACGGTGCTCCGGTCGGTGGGTCGGCCGGTGGGCCGGTGGGGCGGCGGGCGGTGGCGGCGTACCTGGCCAAGTACGCGACCAAGTCCACCCATGACGCGGGGATCAGCCTCAGCCGCATCCGCCGAGCTGCCGATCTGGACGCAGCCGGCATCAGCCCGCACGCCCGGCAGTTGGCCCTGACCTGCTGGCGGCTCGGTGCCCTGACCGAGTACCGACACCTGCGGCTGCGGGCCTGGGCGCACGCCCTGGGCTGGCGCGGCCACCCCTCCACTCGCTCCCGCCGGTACTCCACCACCCTGACCGCGCTACGGCAGGCCCGGGCCGAGCATCAGGCGACCGAACGCGCAGCGTCCCCGGAAAACAGCCGCCCGCAGGGCGTCGACCTTGTTCTTGAGCGGGACTGGCGCTACGTCGGTCGGGCGTATCCGGTACGGATCGGGGGCATGTCTCCGTGACGGCCCCAGGTGACCAGCCCGTTACGGGTGGGCGGGTGGGCCGGCCCCAGCCGCCGGCTGGGGCCGGCGACGTGCCCTACGGGCAGGGCTGCCGGATGTTGACCCTGGCTCAACTCTGCGAGTGGTTCAACATTACGGAGCGGCATGCCCGGAAACTGGTCGAGCGCGACGCCATTCCTTACCGGAAGGTCGGGCAGCTGCTGCGCTTTCCTGAGCCTGAGATAGAGGACTGGTCGCATCCGAAACGCGCTGGTGAGCGGCCAGCCGGACGGCAATACTCGTCTTCCGGCAGGCTTCCGATGTCGCTTATCGAATGACAACAAATCGGCGGGCCAGAGCTGCTCGATGAACGAAGAATTGCTCGACTTTCGGGCGCTACCTAAGTAGAATTCCCTTAGGAAATCCGCACTCGGCGGGTTCTCCGGAAGAATAGGAGTGGGCATGCCTGCTGGTAAGGATCGCGCGGAATTGCCGCGCGGCGTCACACGGAAGACGCGAACGAAGAACGGGCGGCCAGAGCCAGTCGTCACAGCGGACGGGACACCCGTCTACCGCGTGCGCGTGTGGGACCCCGTGCTCAAGAAGCAGGTCGAGCGCCAGGCGGAGGGTCTCGGCGCGGCGAAGGAGCTGCTGGCCGAGTACACGGAGGTCAAGCGGTCCCGGCCCGGACGGCTCCAGGCGGAGCGAGTCAAGTTCGTGACCGTGGCGGCGCGATACCTGGTGGCGTATAAGGTCCGGCGGGACGGTACGCCGCGACCAAAGTCGTCCCTGGCCAAGGAACGGACGATGCTCAACACGTACCTGATTCCGGCGCTGGGAAACGCCTGGATTGGTGACCTCGACCTGCCGGACCTGAACGAGACGATCCGTGATCTGACGCTCCAGAATGGGAAGCCGGCATCGCCCGGTACCAAGAGCACGGTTGCCGCGGTGCTGCGGCGGCTGCTCACCTGGGCGCGGGAAGAGCGAATCATCCCGACGAATCCGGGGCGGGAGCTGCGTACCGGCTGGGGCGGCACCGTCCGGCGGCGGGTGGTCATTCCGAGCATCCCGCAAGTCACGCGGCTGGCCGGAGCGCTCGACTCTCTCAAGCCGGGCCTTGGCGACGTGGCGATGGTTCTCGCCTTCACCGGGCTCCGGTGGGAAGAGGCCGTCGCGGTGCACGCGGCCGACGTCGATATCACCGGTCAGACGATGCGCATCTACCGGACGGCAAGCGAGTCCGGCGGCCGGCGCGACGTCCGGGAGGACACGAAGACCAGGGCGGGGGAGCGGACCGTTGCCATCCCGGACATCGCCATGCCTGCGGTCCTGCGACTGCTGGCGCGCGGCGCGGCCGGGCGGGACCGCAGCAACGGGGCGCTGTACGTCCGGCTGATCAACGGCACGCGCGGCGGGTACCTCGGCTACAGCATGTGGCGTCGATACCTCAAGCGGGCGCACGAGCTGACGGCAGCGCACAAGGACGGTCCGGTCCGGTACACCGCGCACGAGCTGCGGCACGTCTGCGCCTCGCTGCTGATCGCCTCCGGGGCCACCGACGTCCAGGTCGCCGCGCAGCTCGGGCACCGGAAGATCGAGACGACCAAGAACATCTACGGGCACCTGTTCGCCCAGGACCGGCGGGCGATCCTCAAGGCGATGAACGCTGCCGTCACCCGGCTGTCGGTGGAGGAGCGCGAAGCGGCGTGACCCTACAACTTGTAGGGCCAAGATCGCGATGGCCCTAGAAATCTGGGGCCGGCTGGCTCGGGACAGGGCCTCTGAGCTGGGGTTTTGCTGGTGGGCGCTACTGGGATCGAACCAGTGGCCTCCTCCGTGTCAGGGAGGCGCTCTCCCGCTGAGCTAAGCGCCCGTGTTCTGTGGAGTTGTGACGTAGGAGAGCCTGGTGCCCGAGGCGGAGGCGGGAATCGAACCCGCGTACAGGGCTTTGCAGGCCCTTGCCTAAGCCACTCGGCCACTCCGCCGGTGTGCCCCGGTGGCTGGACCCGGGCCGACAGGACGCCCGAGGGCGTCTCCGAGCGGACGACGGGATTCGAACCCGCGACCCTCACCTTGGCAAGGTGATGCTCTACCAACTGAGCCACGTCCGCAGTGCGCCGGGCGGTGAGGCTCCAACGCGTGGGCGACTTTAACCGATCGGTGTCTGTCGCTTCAAACCAGCATAGCCGGCCGGCCAGGGGCGCCGCGTCCGGGTTGTGTCGCCGTGGCAGCATGCTGGTGCCCGGTGAGAGCACCCGGCGGGAAGGGAGTCGGCATGCGGCCGTGGACGTCCGATTTCGTGGGCCGGTTCGACGAAGCCACGATCCACAGTCAGGCACTGCGCGGCAACCCGCTTGGTGACTCCGCGGAGCGGCCGCTGTGGGTGTACGTGCCGCCGGGGTATGACGACACCGACCAGCGATACCCGGCGATCTACCTGATCCAGGGCTATACGGGCACGCTGTCCATGTGGGCGAACCAGACCGCGTTCCGGCCGACGGTCCTGCAGCGGATCGACGACCTGTTCGCCGGCGCGGGCGGCGCCGAGCCGGCTCCGCCGGCGCTGGTGGTCGGGGTGGACGCGTGGACGGCGTACGGCGGCAGCCAGTTCGTCGACTCGCCGGGCACCGGCAACTACCACACGTACCTGGTCGAGGACGTGGTGCGGTACGTGGACGAGCACTGGCGGACGATCCCGGATCCTGGCTCGCGGGGGATCGCCGGTAAGTCGTCCGGCGGGTTCGGCGCGATGATCACGCCGATGCTGCGGCCGGACGTGTTCGGCGGGTTCGCCAGCCATGCCGGCGACTCGCTGTACGAGTACTGCTACCTGCGCGAGATCGCGGACGCGGCGCGGGCGTTGCGCGACTCGTACGGTGGCTCGTACGACGCGTTCTGGCGGGACTTCCGCAGCCGGGTGCCGATGAGCAAGGACCAGGACGCGGCGCTGGTGATGATCTACGCGGTGGCGGCCTGCTTCTCGGCGACCGAGGACGGCCAGGTGCTGCCGCCGTTCGACCCGGCGACCGGCGCGCTGGTGCCCGAGGTGTGGCAGCGCTGGCTGGACTGGGACCCGGTGCGGATGGTGCCGAGGTACGCGGACGCGCTGCGCTCCCAGCGGGCGATCTGGGTGGACGCCGGCAAGCACGACCAGTACTACCTGGATCTGGGCGCACAGGCGTTCGTCGCCGAGCTGGCCAGGATCGGCGTGACCGACGTGACGTTCGAGCTGTTCGAGGGGACGCACTCGGCGATCGACTACCGGTACCCGCCGGCGATCCGGTTCCTGGCCGAGCGCCTGGCCCGCTGACGCGGCCGACCCGCGGCCCGCTGACGCGGCCGACCCGCCGCCCGGTGACCCGGCCCGCCGGCTGTCCCGGACCGCCGTTGACCGGGGGCGGTTGAGCCGGCCCGCCGGTTGACCCGCTCGGGGCCGCTAGGCGGGCGGGGCTTGGGCCAGGCCGGAGCAGCCGTAGACCCGGTCCCAGGTGGAGCGGACCTGGCCGGCGGCGCCGCCGGTGACCGGCTGTGGCACGCCCCGCGCGTCGATGTGCGCGGGGGTGAGGTAGGCGGCGACCACGCGGCGGCCCTGCAGGGTGAGCGTGATGACGCCGGTGTCGTTGGAGAACGCGTTGTCCCGCCACCAGACGAAGTTGCCCAGCCCGTAGCCGACGTACGTGCTGCCCAGCCAGCCGCCGCCGAGCAGCAGGTGCGCGTGCGTGCCGATGACCACGTCGGCGCCGGCCCTGGACAGGACGCCGGCCAGCTGCGCCTGCGCGGCGGCCGGGCACTCGTTGCCCTCGACGCCCCAGTGCAGGTAGACGACGACCACCTCGGCGCGCTTCCGGGCGGCCTGGACCGACGCGACGAGCCGGCTGGAGAACGCGGACGCGATGCCGGGGCTGGTGTCGGTGGCGCTCCACGCGGACAGCGTGCGGTCCTTGATCTGGCTGGCGCCGATCACCGCGACCAGCCGGCCGGCGACGGTGCCGTACCAGGGCGCGTAGGCCTGGACGGCGGTCGCGCCGAACCCGACGACCGGGAACCGGGTGCTGGCGATCGCGTCGAGCGAGTCCTGCACGCCGACCGCGCCGTAGTCGGCGGCGTGGTTGTTGGCCATGGTGGCGACGTCGACCCCGGCGGCGCGCAGCGCGGTGAAGGCCGACGCCGGGGCGCGGAAGGTGAACGACTTCGGCTCCGGGGTGCCGCGGTCGGTGATCGCGGTCTCCAGATTCACCATGGCCAGGTCGGCGCGCGCGAGCGTGGTCGAGATCGGCCCGAACGCGGTCACCGGGTTGGCGAGCAGGCTCGCGGTGCGGCCGGTGAAGTGCACGTCGCCGGCGAAGGCGATGGTGAACCGGGTCGGCCGCGCGGGCCGGCCGGGCGTGCCGGCCGGCGCCGGCAGCGCGGCGCGCTGGGTGGGTGAGGCGGCGCCCGGGCCGGTCGGGTCGGCGAAGGATGGGCGCTGTGCCGGCTGGATCGTCCGCGCCGCGGCGACCAGGCCGCCCACGACGACCGCCACCGCCAGCAGCGTGATCAGCGGCGCGAGCAGCCGCCGCGGGCCGGACCGGCTGGCACCGGCGCCGACGTCCGCGGCCCGCCTGCGATCGTCGGCGTACCGCGCCATCGGTGAAGCGTACGGCCGCAACGCCCGTTTGGGGCCCTTTCGCCGGGCGATACCGTGCCAGGATGCGCACAGTGATCGTCAACGGCGACGGGCTCGCGCTGCCGGACGTGGTGGACGTCGCCCGCGGCCACGCCACCGCCGAGCTGGGCCCGGACGTGGCCGCGCGGATGGCGCCGAGCCGGCAGGTGGTGGTCGACGCGGTCGCGCGGCAGGCCGTGATCTACGGCGTGACCACCGGCTTCGGCGCGCTGGCCGACGTGTCGATCGCGCACGGCGACCTGGCCCGGATGCAGCTGGCGCTGTTGCGCAGCCACGCCGCCGGGGTCGGGGCGCCGCTGCCGGACGACGCGGTGCGGGCGCTGCTGCTGCTGCGGGCCCGGACGCTCGCGGCCGGCTACTCGGGCTGCCGGGTGGAGCTGCCGGCGCGGTTGCTGGACCTGCTCGCCGCCGGGCTGCTGCCGGTGGTGCCCAGCCAGGGTTCCGTCGGCGCGTCCGGCGACCTGGCCCAACTGGCCGCGGTCGCGCTGCCGCTGGTAGGCGAGGGCCGGCTGCGGCTGGCCGGCGCCGACCCGGACGGGCGGCCGGCCGCCGAGGTGCTGGCCGAGCACGGGGTCGCGCCGCTGACGCTGCAGCCCAAGGAGGGGCTGACGCTGATCAACGGCACCGAGCCGATGCAGGCGCTGCTGGCGCTCGCGGTCGCCGACGCGGAGCTGCTGGCCAAGGTCGCCGACCTCGCCTGCGCCCTGTCGGTGGAGGCGCTGCTGGGCACCGACCGGGCGTTCGACGAGCGGGTGCAGGTGATCCGGCCGCATCCGGGTCAGCTCGTGTCGGCCGGGAACCTGCGCCGGCTGCTTGCCGGCTCGCCGCTGCTGGCCGCGCACCGGCACTCGCTGCACGCCGTGCAGGATTCGTACTCGCTGCGCTGTGCCCCGCAGGTGCACGGCGCCGCCCGGGACGTGCTCGCGCACTGCCGGTCGGTGCTGGAGATCGAGCTCGGCTCGGTGGTCGACAACCCGGTGGTGGTGCCGGACGGGGCCGGCGGCTCCGAGGTGATGTCCACCGGCAACTTCCACGGCCAGCCGCTGGCGTTCGCCGGCGACCTGCTCGGGATGGCCGGCGCGGAGCTGGCCAGCATCAGCGAGCGGCGGGTCTACCGGCTGCTCGACCCGGCCACGTCCCGCGGGCTGCCGCCGTTCCTGGCCACCGAGCCGGGCACGAACTCCGGCTTCATGCTGGCCCAGTACACCGCCGCGTCGCTGGTCAGCGAGAACAAGGTGCTGGCTCACCCGGCCGGGCTGGACTCCATCCCGACCAGCGGCAACCAGGAGGATCACGTCTCGATGGGCTGGCACGCCGCCCGCAAGGCCGGCGAGATGCTGGACAACGTGACAACCGTGCTCGCGGTCGAG
>JBBWZH010000165.1:0-9074 GCA_039648995.1 Mycobacteriales bacterium | reverse complement strand
CGTACAAGCACCTCAAGGCGATCGCGGCCGCCGGCGACGGGCGGTCGCTACTGACCACGGCAGTCGGCGACGTGGCCGACCAGCCGGGAATCGTCACCGGCGCCAGCGGCGCCGCGGTCGCGGCGGCCTTCCTCGCCGCGATCGCCCGGCACCGGCACTGGGACCGGCAGCGCACCGAGCCGGTGTCCGCCTGACGCGGGCGTCCGGCAGGTGGACGGCGGCGGGAGGTCAGGGGCGTTCGCCGACCCTGCCCGGTGCCGGACCCGGCGGCCGTATCGGCGTCAGCTACCTCGGCCAGACCGGCGGCGCGGCCGACAGCGGTGGCCTGTTCCGCGGCGCCCCGGCGGGTCTCGACGCCGGCATCAGTCCCGCCGCGGAACGGGCGCACCTGCTGGATGTGGTGGGCCGGGTCGACGCCGGACTCGTGTACCTGACCTGGTATTACTCGGAGAACCGGCACCGGCCGCTTCGCTCGGGGAGGTTTGTGCGCGGGACTTCCTACACTGTGCGGGTGCGGCGGCGTGAGGTGCGGGCGCTGGTCGAAGCCGGCGACACCGGCGACCCGGCCGCGGTGCTGGCCGCGTGGCGGGCGTGGTTGGCCGACCCGTCCGACCGGTTGTGGCCGGCGCTGGACCGCTGGGGTCCGCCCGAGGACGACCAGCTGCGCGAGGATCTCTGCACCGCCGCCACCGCTGACCCCGCGGGCCGCGTCGCCAGATTCTGCGTCGAGCACCGGTTGCGGCCGGCCGACCCGGTCCGCGCGGCCGTGTACTTCCTGCTGATCAAGCGGACCAACCAGTACGACGCCGCCGACCCCGACGGCTCCCTGCTCACCGCGGCCTACGCGGTCGCGGATTCCGACACCCGGCACCGCATCCGCGGAACCCTCGTCGAGGTGGGCCGCCTCGACCTGCTCACCAACCTGACCCGGCACGCCACCCGTCTCGACGACCCGACCGAGGTCTGCCGGCATGCTGGCGAGCTGCGCGGCCGCTGCGACTGGGACGGTCTCTGGCGGCTGACCCGCGACGCCCCGCTCACCGAGGCCATCTCCCTGGCCCGTCGCTTCCCGCGCTCCTGGCGCCCCGCCGACCCGGCAGGCGGCGCCCTGCTCGACAGTCTCATCCAGGTCCCGGCCCGCGCGGTGACCGCGTCCCGGCCGACCGCGGTCCCGGTCGGCGAGTTGGTCCTGCGGCCCGGGATGCGGCGGGTGCTGTTCGCGCCGGACGGGTCCTCGGTCGCGGTGGTCGAGGAGAACGAGCCCGGGCAGGTCAGTCTCTACGGGCTACCCGGGCTGGAGCTTCGATGGCGGCAGCGCGTATCGACCGAGATCACGGGGGTGGCGAACACCGGTACCGGTGTCGTCGTGGGCGAACGGCTGGAGGCGCTGCAGTGGGGTCGCCTGTTCCTGTTGTCCGGGGACGATGTCCGGCACATGGTGGACGGGTCGAAGCCCGGCTGGGTCGCCGACGCCTGCGGGCTGTCCGACGGCTTCGTCATCCTCGGGCGGAACGACGGCCGGCTGCTGCTCGGGTCGGCCGGTGGCCGGCGGGTACGGGCGCTGCGACTGAGCGATTTCGGCCTGCAGCGGGACGACTACGCCGGAACGCTCGGGTCGGATCCGGTCAGCGGGCGGTTCGCGGTGTGCTCGCGGGGTCTCGTGCTGGCCGACGCGGACGGCACGCCGGTAGCCGCCGCCGACGAGCCGGCCAACGCCTGGGTCACCCTGGCCGGGCCGGACCTCGTGGTCACCTGGTCCGGCGGCGGTCACGTGCGGAGTTGGCGAGCCGACGGCGACCGGCTCGTCGCCATCGCCGACGTGCGCAGCCCGTTCCTCGGTACCGTCAAGGCGTGGTCGGGCATCGGCCTGCTGGTGACCGACCGCGGCGGACATGGGCCGGACCGCTGGTACCGCCCCGAGGATCTCAGCCCGATCGACCCGCCGGCCGGCCTCCCGGTGCGCGCGCAATGCTCACCGGATGGCCGCTGGGCCGCCACCGACCGCCGGGGCGCTCCCGGTGTCGTCGTCGTGTCCAGAGTGGACTGTCCACCGTGGCTGGAGCAGCTGATCGCCCGCCCGGCGGTCGACTACCGGCCGGCGGACCTCAACCGGGTGGTCGCCCTGGCCCGGCACGCCGCCCAGCCCTCGGTCCGGTCGCTGCTGACGCCGCTGCGGGCCGCGCTGGAGCACCGGTTCCGAGCCGACATTGAGGTGGGTGCAGCCACCGAGTCGGCGCCGGCCGAGACCGACATCGCACTGTCCGATCAGGACGGTGTCGCCGGGTGAGGAGCACCCGCCGCGGTGGGGACTCCGCCCGGGCTGCGGCCCCCAGTAGCCGCCGGCCAGGGCGCCCGGGTGCCGAAGGTGTACCCGGGCGGCCTGGGGCCACTGGCGCGACTGGTCAGCGGTGCGGGCCGCGCGCCGGCGGGGATGTTGTCGGGGAAGCCGATGCTCCCGGAGCCGTCGCTGCGGCCGACCGGAAACTCGACCGAGGTGTGCGCGAACTCGTCCGCTTTGATCTGGAAGTCGCGATCAGCCACTTGCCGTGAATGCGCCGGACCTGTCCCCGGTGGTTGCCGGTGATCCAGTCCACGCCCGGCTCGCCTGCCTTCGCCTCGGCGCCGATGAAGTACGGCGTCGTGCCGGAGCTGAACACCGGCGCCGAATCCGGAACCCGCATCGTGGTCCGCCGCGAACGACCCCACCCCGGCGCCCAACTGTCCCTGCTCGAGGAACGCGACGGCTGGCGCTCCCAGTGCCTTGCCACCGACACCGGCGTCGGGCAGCTCGCGTTCCTCGGCGCCCGTCACCGCGCCCACGCCCGAGTCGACGACCGCATCCGCTGCGGCAAAGACACCGGCCTGGGCCGCTTCCCGTCCCGCCAATACGGCATCAACACCGCCTGGCTCACCGTCGCCATGATCGCCGTCGACCTGCTCACCTGCGCACAGACCCTGCTCCTGGCAGACCACCCAGCACTGGCCCGCGCCGAACCCAAGACGCTGCGCTACCGACTCCTGCACGTCACCGCCCGCCTGGTCCACGGCGACCGACGCATCCGGCTACGCATCGACCGGCACTGGCCCTGGGCAACCGCCCTCGCGGCCGCCTTCCATCGCTGCTCCGCACTGCCCCGACCCGCCCACTGACCCCCGCGACGCCGACCCGACAACCAGGACCGGAACCACCGGCGAACAGGCCGGGCGCACGAACACGCCACCCACCCGAACCAGCCCAACGAAGATCAAGGCCAACCGACGGCGATCACCCGTGAATAGCCGGGGCGAAGCAACTTCGAAACTCTTGCATCTGCGGGTATGCCTGACGGAACCATCTTGCTTGTTTCCAATCGCACTGGCGGGATGAGTCTGTTGCTGAGGCGGCGTTGGATACGCGACCACGCCGCTTCGCGTGCTTCTTGGGGCGGGCTTAGGGCCGCGGCGTCCCGTACGGACGAGCGGCCCGATGGGCCCGGGCCCAGACGAGGAAGGCGTTGTCCGGGTGCTCGGCGGTCGGCGTGCTGGTGCTCACTTCCCGGGTTGATCGACACCGCGTCGCAGTCGGCCAGTCGGGCAGCGCGCCCACGTCGGTGATGCGGCCGTGCTCCTCCCGGCGCCAGCGTTGTGGTGGGCGCCGTCGCCTCTCCGTTCGCTACCAGATGGCTGGGATGCCTATCCGCGGCGGCTTCTGCTGGCCAAACTCGACCTACCGCCGGACGAAGACGACCACCGACGCGTCCGCGCGGTCCTGGCCTACCTGCGCGGCTGACGTCGAATCTTCGGGTGAGTTGATCCTGCTGGTGGGAGTGGTCGTGGACGGGCCGCGTTGTCGACCGGCTTCAGCGTGGCCGTCGCGCCGGCGGTGATCACCGCGCTCGCCGGCCACGGCGAGGCCGTCCTGTGGCTGCCGCTCGCCGCGGCCACCCTGCTGTCCGCGGCCGCCGTGCCCCGCTGACGCCTCAGCTCAGTTCATGCCACCCGCCGGCAGTGGGTCGTTGGCCGCTGTCACGATCGCCAGGAGCTACGGCGACGGTCAGCCGGTGGTCTGTGCGAGTTTGCGGTAGTGGCCGGGGGCTGTGCCGGTGGCGCGCTTGAAGGCGCGGGCGAACGCGAACTCCGAGTCGTACCCGATCTCTTGGGCGATCTGGCGTACGGTGGCGTCGCCGTCGCGCAGCCGGCGGGCCGCGACGGACATGCGCCAGGCGGTCAGGTAGGCCATGGGCGACTGGCCGGTCAGGGCGGCGAAGCGGCGGGTGAGCGTGGCGCGTCCGGTTGTGGTCGCGCCGGCGAGCGTGTCGAGGGTCCAGGGCCGGCCGGGATCGGCGTGGATGAGGGACAGGGCGGTCCCGACGGTCGGGTCGAACAGGGCGCGGCCCCAGCCGGCGCCGTCGTGGTGCTCGGCGAACCATGTCCGCAGCAGGTAGACGAACAGCAGGTCGATCAGCGAGGCCATGACCGCGGGCGCGCCGGGGTCGGTTCCGTCGACCTCGGCGGCGATGAGGTCCACGGCGGCCGCCAGCCCGGTGCCGCGAGCGTGGGCGGCGTTGATGACGACAACGTCGGGTAGGACGCTGGTCAGCGGGTGGCGCACCCCTGCCGCGAGGCGGTACCCGCCGCAGATAAACCCGGTGGCCGGGCCGTCGCCTTCGATGACGACGTCGCACAGCGGGGCCCCGTCGTCGAACGCGCGTCCGGCGATCTCGGGCATCGGGCGGGTGGGGCGCTGCGGGGTGTCGACGAGTTCATGCGCCGAACCGGACGGGATCAGGACCACGTCCCCGCGAGTGAGTTGCACCGGCTCGGCGCCATCGACGCAAAGCCAGCACGCCCCGGTGGTGATGACGTGGAAACTCGCCACGTCCGCGGCCGGGAACGCGGCGCCCCACGGCGCGTGGAAGCGGTTGCGGGAGTACATGAGACTGCCGCGGCGGGTGGTGGCGACCACGTCCGCCACGATGTCGGCCACCGGGTCGCTCACGACGGTTCCCATAACCGCGACGATACATCCGTGAGCCGAACGAGCATGTTTTGCCTTCGATCAGTCATGGGTCAGCGCATACGCCGTGCGTACGGTCGTACCGACGAACACCGTCCCCGGGACGGTCGCGACCGGCCGGACCGGTCAGAATATGGAGGCTGATGTGAGTACGACCGTCTTGGTCACGGGTGCGACCGGCAAGGTCGGGCTGCGTCTGGTCCCGCTCCTCGCGCGCCGGGGTGTGACCGTCCGAGCCGCGAGCCGGTCACCGCTACGGGAGCGGGCGGGCATCGAGCCGGTCCACTCGGCTACCTGGTGGATACCGGCCCCGGACACCCGCTCACGACGGTCCTTCCGCCGATGGTCCACATCGGCGCGGGGCACGCGCGCGGTACCGGCCTGGCCGCGACGGTCGAATTGCTGTCCGACGAGGTCGACCGCGCCGATCCCGGTGCCGGGGCCGTGATCACTGCACTGGTCGAGTTGCTGTTCGTCTACGTCCTGCGGGCCTGGTTCGCCGAGCAGAACAATGCCACCAAGGGTTGGGTGGGCGGGCTGTACGACCCGGTGGTCGGAGCGTGGGTTCGCTCGCTCACGCGGTCGGGATACCCCGGACGACGTTCAACCGCCGATTCGTCAGGCTGACCGGCCACGCACCCATGGCGTACGTGACCTGCTGGCGCATGTCCGTCGCCTCCCGGCTGCCGCGCGAGGAGCGCCATCCGCTGCGGGAGATCGTCCGTCGGGTCGGCTACGACTCCGAGTTCGCGTTCGCGTTCGCGCGGGCGTTCAAGCGCACGGTGGGCCAGGCCCCGGGCCAGTACCGGGCGGCGGTCGGCAACAACGGCTGGGCCGGCCCACCAGCGTAACGCGTACCCGCGGAGTCGCTCACCGGGCGCCTTTCGCGGCCACGCGCCGAAGACGACGGCTCGGCTGGTCTTTCAGGCGCCCAACCACGGAATGAGAAAGCTCGCCCGACCGGGCCGCCACCGTGCAAGGCGTCGCGCACACAGAGTCGTGGTGGCTTGACCTGTAGGTGAATTCCAGCTCGGCGTTGTCCAACGCCGACGTCAGCGCGGGCCCGCGGAACGAAAGCCGGTAGACGCCCGCGATAACCATCCCGGCCAGTTTGGCTGGTGAGACTCGGAAAGGAGTCGTCATGGAGGCGGCTGCCCCAGACCCTCGTCGCTGGTATGCGCTGACCCTGCTATGCGGCACGTTCTTCATGGTTATCCTCGACGCGGCGATCGTCGTGGTGGCCCTGCCGTCGATCGAGGCGGACCTCGGTTTCTCGTCGCAGGACCTGCAGTGGGTGCTCAGCGCCTACGCTCTGACGTTCGGCGGGCTGCTTCTGCTCGGCGGGCGGGCGGCCGACCTCCTCGGTCGGCGCCGGGTCTTCATGGTGGGGCTCGGCTTCTTCACGGTGGCCTCGCTCCTCTGCGGGCTCGCCTGGTCGCCGGGGTCGCTGATCGTGGCGCGCGGCTTCCAGGGCGTCGGCGCCGCGATCATGACCCCGACGGCCATGTCGATCCTCAGCACGACGTTCGAGGAGGGCGCCGAGCGGAACAAGGCGCTCGGCGTGTGGGGCGCCATGGCCGGCCTCGGCGGGACGGCCGGCTGGTTGATCGGTGGCCCGCTCACCGACGGGCCGGGCTGGCGGTTCATCTTCTACATCAACATCCCGGTCGGCGTCATCGCCATCCTGCTCAGCCCGGTGCTGCTGCGTGAGAGCCGGGTGTCCACCGCGCGGCGCAGCTACGACCCGTTCGGTGCGCTGTCCGTAACCGCCGCGATGGGCCTGCTCGTCTACGCCGTCGTGGGCGCGCCCGAGACCGGCTGGAGCGACCCGAAGACCATCGGCCTGTTCGCCGGGTCGGCCCTGCTGCTCGCCGTGTTCGTCGCCATCGAGGCCAAGGCGGAGGCACCGCTGCTGCCGCTGCGGTTCCTGCGCTCGCGCACCATCGTCGGCGCGAACCTCGGCACCTTCATGTTCTCGGCGGTCGGCTATGCGCTGCCGTTCGTGCTGACCCTCTACGCCCAGCAGGTCCTCGGGTACTCGGCGGCGAAGTTCGGATGGAGCTCGATCGTGCTTCCCCTCGGGGTCATCATCGGCGCGACGGCGGGGCAGTCGCTTGCGCTCAAGGTGGGCTTCCGCCCGGTAGCGTCGGCCGGCTTCGTCCTCCTCGGCGCCTCCGGCCTCTACCTCACCCAGGTGTCGGTCGGCGGCAGCTACTTCGGTGACATCTTCCTCGGGCTCGCCTTGGCCGGCCCCGGGCTGGGCCTGGCGTTCGTCACCTTGTCGATCGCCGCCCTCGCCGGGGTGGCCGACCACGAATCGGGACTGGCCTCGGGGATGAGCAACACGTCGTTCCAGATCGGCGGCGCGGTGGGCGTCGCGGTGGCCTCGAGCATCGTCATCTCCCACACCGGGGACTTCATCGCGGACAACGGCCCGGGCAACATGCCACTCGCCCTCACCGAAGGGTTCCAGTCCGGCTTCGCCACCAACATCGTCTTCGCCGCGATCGGCCTGGCGATCGTGCTCGCCCTGCTCGGCCGCCCCAAGAAGGCGCCCGACGGAGCCGAGAAGATCGAGATCAGCGCTCCGGATCTCGTGCGCGACTGACTCCAGCCGTTCACGCCGGCCGCGAGGCACCCGTCCGCCGGCATCGGCCGCACGTCAAGCCGATGCCGGCAGCGCCTCCGAGCGCCCAGGGGTGCCGACCTCGTGGACCGTGACGCGGCCCGACAGGCCCGGCAGGGACGTGACGGTGGCCGGGTTCATACGCAGGTCCTACCGGACGGCGCAACTGTCCACTGTGAACGGAAAGCCCGGCGGCACCAAGGGCTCAGCCGCCGCGGAGTGATACCCCCTCGGGCAACCCACCGCGCGTTCGAACGCACGGGGGCGTGACCGGTGTCGACCTCGGCCGGCGGCCTCAGGCGCGGCGGAACCGCATCCGGCTCTGCGCGGACGCGGCGTCGATCACCCTCTGCTTGAACGTGCGGCACACCCACCGCTGGGTCGCGGTGAGATGTTCCTGCGCTACCTGCGCGGCGTCGTCGGCGTCGCCCTGCGCGATGCTCGCCACGAGGCGTTCGTGTGCCCGCTGGGCAACGGTGCGGTCGGCCGGTGAGGGGTAGGCACCGCGCTTCAGCTGGGTCTCCGCCCAGGCCTCCTCCTGGACCGACCAGAGGGACGCGAGGCTCTTCACGACGACACGCAAGGTGGCGTTGGGTTCGAACCCGACGACAACGTCGTGGAACTCGCGTGCGGCCCGGGTGAACGCCGCGCCGTCGTCGAGGCAGCGCTCGCTGGCGGCCAGCAGCTGCCGCAGCCGCGGCAGCACGGCCCGCCTGCGGTCCGTCCGCAGCGCGCAGTGCGCCACGCACAGCGGCTCGAGGGTGACGAGGGCGGCGCCGAGGTCGGGAACCTTGACCTGCATCGCCTGCAGAGCCAGGCCGAGGGCATAGCCGGCGGTCCCGATGTCCGGGGCGTGCACAGTGGCGCCGCCGCGGTTGCCGCGCCGCACGGTGATGAAGCCCTCGGTCTCCAGGATCCGCAGTGCCTCCCGTACGGACGGGTAGCTGACTCCGAACTGCGCGACAAGCTCGTCCTGCTTGGGGAGCGTCGTGCCGTCGCCGATGCCGCCGGCGAGGATCCGGTCCCGCAGCGCGGCGGCCACCAGCTCCGCCGTGCGCAGCTGCCCGATCTTGACGTGCTCGGACGCTGCAGGTTCCATGATTGCAACGTTAGCAGTGATACGCCGCCGTCTCAGGCCCGCTCGTCGAGCTCGGCGTATGACCACCTGCCGGAGGCCGCCTCGACCGCCGTGGCATGCGGCCGCGACGCAAGCGAGGCGTCCAGCACCGCGGCGACGGTTCCGGGGGCGGTCCTGCTCACCACCCTCTAATATCACTATCCTTGCAAGGATTCATCCGTTAGCCTGCGACGAGCACCGTCCCGAAGGTGGTCCGCGCGCGGGTGCGACTCGTCGACAGGGAGTGCGCAGGCCAATGAAGCACACCGGTCCGCTGTCCGACGTGCGGGTTGTCGATCTGACCGCCATGGTGATGGGTCCGTACTGCACCCAGA
>JBBWZH010000066.1:0-20400 GCA_039648995.1 Mycobacteriales bacterium | reverse complement strand
TGGTTGTTGATCCAGTCGGTGCCCCACTGGAAGGTCTGCTCGCCCCAGCCCTGCGGGTAGAGGTGCACGGTGCCGTAGTCGACCGCGGGCAGCGCGGTCAGCCGCGGCCAGGCGACGCCCTCGAAGTTCGAGTACGGGTAGTCCGGGTCGTTCGCCCGGCCGTAGAAGCCCTCGTCGCCGACGGTCACCAGCTGGCGGGGCGCCAGCCGCTTCATGAACCGGCTCATCTCATCCGCCCAGCGGACCAGCGTGTCGCCGGTCTTGTCGGACTGGCACCGCGGCTCGTTGGCCAGTTCCCACGTCATGATCACCGGTTCGCGGTCGTGCCGGACGCCGGTGTAGCGGTTCGTCCGGCCGAGTACGAACCGCACCCACGACTTGTACGCGGCCCGCATGTCCGGCCGGCTGAAGAAGTCGTCGTGGGTGGCGCCGAACCAGGTCGCGTACTGCGGGATGCCGCCGAAGTCGCCCCAGTTGTTCTCCAGCCCGACCACCAGTCGCAGGCCCAGCTGGCCGGCTTTGAAGACGGCGTAGTCGAACAGCTCGAAGGCGTCCTCGTTGTAGACGAACGGCTCGGGGTGCATGGTGAGGCCGCCCGCACCGGCCCCGTCGCCGTCCACAAAGGACCAGCAGCGGACCACGCGCAGCCCCATCGCGGCCGCGTCGTTCAGCGCGCTGTCGATCATGTAGTGGCTCTTGTAGTGCAGGTAGTAGTTGTTCGTCCCGCCGAAGCGCCAGGGCTTGCGGTCAACGGTGAAGCTGGTGCCGCGGGTGGACACAAAGGACTTCGGCCACAGCGGCCAGACCCGCTGCGGTGGGCCGGACACCGGCCCGGTACGGCCGGATTCCGGCGTGGCCAGTGCGGCGGCGGGGCGGCCGACGCCGACCAGGCCGGCCGCTGCGGCCGCACCGGAGGCGGTCAACACCCGCCGCCGGCTCACCGATCGACCCGAGGCACCTGCGTCGGAACCACCGTCAGCTGACGAACCGGTATGCGGCGGCGTGGTGGGATGGTCCATGACCACTCCTTGCTCGGAGGTCGGATCCCCTCCTGGGACCCGTCATTGGGGCCTACCTGCGTCAGGCGACCCCGCCGCGGGCACCTGCCGCATCACTCGGATCCCGTACGGGGCCAGCACGCACCCGTCGGTCACGTCCTCTTTGGACAGCACATCGACCAGCCGGATATCGGGCGCCAGCAGGGGCCGCACGGTGGTCTCCTCGGCCGCACCGCTCACCAGCCAGGTGTAGCGGGTGCCGTCCGCGTGCACGATCTCGTCCACCGCGCACAGTGGACTGTCCACAGTGACCGGTGGCTGGATACCGGCCTCCCGGGCCAGCGCCCGGTACAGCCGCCACGTCTCGTCGTCGAGGTTCGCGTCCCGCCGGACCGCGCCGAAGTATTCGACCGGGAAGGTGCCGAGGTAGAGCACCCCGGCCCCGATCCGGCGGCGCACCAGGACCGGCCGATCGTCCTGGTCGGCCAGCACCACCTCGGCGTCCAGCAGTTCGATCGGCAGGTAGGCCCGCGAGTCGTCGGGCCCGGCCGGCCGGAACCGCAGCACGCTGCCGGCCGGCAGGTCGCCCAGGTCGACGGCCGCGGTGGCGATCACGTCGGTGTCGACCGGCTCGTTGAGCCCGTACCGGAGCAGGTGCCGGACCCCGAAGAGGGGCTCCAGTTTCGGCCACCAGGCGCCGCGCTGGCCGCCGCTGGTGCCGGCGAACCAGGAGATGTAGACGTGCCCGCCGGTCGCGACCCGTTCGGTCAGCGCCCCGAAGGTCGGCCCGATCAGCGCCTTGTTGGACGGGATCAGCAGCAGGTCCGCGTCGTCCGGCACGCCCTCGGACTCGCGTACCACGGCCGGCGCGAGGTCGGCCCGCTTCGCCGCGATGTACGCGTGCAGCGTGATGTCCGGGACGATGGTGCGGTTCGGTGGGTCGATCATCGGGTGGTCGACGTCCACATAGGACGGGAACAGGATGGCCGTCCGGGTCGGTGCGCGCGAGCACGACGCGATGTCCACCGCGTCGAGCACCTCGCGGAACGCGGCCATCTCGCCGAGCGCCGCCTTCGGTGTGCCGTCCGCTGTGGACACCCCGAAGTTCAGCTCGTACAGGTGGTGCCGGTAGGGGTCCTGGTCGACCAGGTCGAAGTCGGTGTTGTTCCAACCGAACCAGCCGGTCGCGCCGGCCAGCAGCGTGTTGTGCAGCACCTGCCGGTAGTAGTGGCCGGCGTGCTCCTCGGCGGCGAACGCGCTGGTCAGCCCGAACTCCTCCTGGACCACCGGCTTGCCCAGGTGGCACAGCTCGCAGGTGAACGCCGCGTGGTGGAACTGCCGGGCCTGGTCGTCGCCCATCGGGTAGTTGTGCGGTCCGAAGAAGTCGACCAGATCGAGTTGGTCCCGCAGCCGGAAGCCGTTGTCGCTGCCGCGGACCTCCATAGTCCAGGCGCCGTCGCCCAGGGACACCGGCAGTCGCGACCCGCCCGCCCGCACCGCGTGCACGCAGACGGTGGCCCAGGCCCGGGCCAGCTCCCGCGTCGTCGGCCCACCCAGCAGCGGCATCTCGTTGGAGATCAGCCAGCCCACGACCGCCGGCGAGTCGGCCAGCCGGCGGGTCATCTCGCGGATGAAGAACGCCTGCTGACCGAGCATGAAGCCGTCCGCGTACAGGTCCCGGCCGTTCCGCCAGGCCACGTTCCAGTTCTGCCCGGACATGTGCCCGACGATGAACGTGGGGATCGTGCCGATACCCAGCTCCGCCGACAGGGCCAGGAACCGCTGGTACCGCTGGACGAACGTCTCGTCGATGACATCCGGGGCCGGCTGGAAGTCCGGCCAGTAGCAGAACGACCGGGTCACCGTCAGCCCGTGCTCGACCAGCAGCCGCAGCTCCGCCCGGACCATGTCGTCGTCGTAGTCCCGCCACATCAGCGGGCCGCCCTGCCGGGACCAGAAGTTCACCCCGAGCCAGGGTGTCGGGGTGGCGAGGCGGTCGGCCGGGCGGCCGGTCATAGAAGCCCTCCGAATTCGGTTTCCAGCACGGATCTGGCCGGTGGTGGGATCTCGCCCGAGCCGCGGGCCACCAGCCAGGTCGGCAGCACAACGGTCTTCGGGTCGTCGCTGGCACCGTCCATACGGGACAGTGCGAGCTGGGCGGCGATCCGCCCCATCTCCACCGGGTCGTGCGCGACCACGGTGACGCCGAGCACGTCCGCCAGGTCGAAGTCGTCGAAGCCGACCAGGGCCGGCCGCCGCCGGTGCTCGCGCAGCGCCCGCAGCGCCCCGGTGGTGTTGCGGTTGTTGGTGGTGAACAGCGCGGTCGGCGGCTGCGGTTGGCTCAGCAACTCCCGGGTGAGCCGCTCGGCCGAGTCCACGTCGTGCGAGTCGGAGCGCAGGTACCGCTGCCAGTCCGGGACGCCGGCCGCGCGCATCGCGTCGCCGAAGCCGGCGATCCGCTCCCGCTGCGTCGCCAGCCGGGAGAAGTCGCCGATCAACCCGATCCGCCGGTGCCCCGCGGTCAGCAGGTGGTGGATCGCGGTCCGGGCGCCGGCCCGGTTGTCCAGCAGGATGGTGTCCGCGGTGACCCCGACCGGTGGCCGGTCCAGGAACACCACCGGCAGCCCGTGCCGCGCCTCGGCCTCCAGGTAGCCGTGGTCGGTCGAGCTCGGCACCACCAGCAGCGCGCGCACCCGGCGCTCCACCATCTCGCCGGTCAGCGTCCGCTCCAGCGCCGGGTTCTCGTCCGTGCTGGTGGTGATCAGCTGCAGACCGCGGGCGCGCAGCACCCGCTCCGCACCGCGGGCGATCTTCGAGTAGAACGGGTTGGCCAGGTCGCCGATGACCAGGCCGACGGAGCGTGACGTCGCGCCGGAGCGGAGCTCCCGGGCGATCCCGTTCAGCCGGAAACCCAGGCGCTCGGCGGCCTGCCGCACCCGTGCCGCGGTTGCCTCGGCCACGTGCTGGTGACCGTTCAGAGCCCGGGACGCGGTCTTCACGCTCACCCCGGATAGTTCGGCTACGTGTCGGAGGGTCGGCCGGGTCGGGCGCCGCTCCGGCCCGGCCGGGGTGTTCTGTTCCGTCATCTACTCACCGACTCACCGCGACGCTGGACCGGCCGGGATGCCGGCCTTCGGGGTCATGCAGCCAGCAGCGGGCCAGGTGCTGGCTATCCACCAACGCAACCGGCCGGCCGCCCGGAGCCCCGGTCACAGTCTCGTCCACCTGTACCGGGAACGGCGGCGGATCCTCGGCGCAGATTTCCGCCGCGTACGGGCAGCGCGGCGCGAACCGGCACCCGGTGGTCGCGCTCCCCGCCGGCACCCGGGCCGCCTCGGCCGCCTCCGTGCTGCCGACCGCGTCCAACGGCAGCAGCTCGCGCCGGCCCCGCGGATCGGGCGCGGCGCTGGCCAGCAGCGAGGTGTACGGGTGCGCCGGGTCGAGAATCACGTCGTCGCTGCTGCCCCGCTCGACCACGGCGCCCCGGTACAGCACCAGGATCTCGGTGGAGAAGTGCCGCGCGGTGGCCAGGTCGTGCGTGATGTACAGGACGGCGAGGTCGTCCTCCGACTTCAGCCGGTCGATCAGGTTCAGGATCTCCAGCCGGATCGACACGTCCAACATGGACACCGGCTCGTCCGCGAGCAGCACCCGCGGCCGCGGCGCCAGCGCCCGGGCGATCGCCACCCGCTGCCGCTGCCCGCCGGACAGCTCGTACGGGTACTTGTCCACGTACTGCTCGGCCGGGTTGAGGCTGACCCGCCGCAGCAGCGACAGCACCTCGGCCCGCTCGCTCGCCCGGTCGTGCACCACGCCATGCAACCGCAGCGGCCGGCGCAGGTGGTACCCCACCGTGTGGGACGGGTTCAGCGAGGAGAACGGGTCCTGGAAGACCATCTGCACGTCGCCGCGGTACCGGCGCACCGCCCGCGGCCGCTGGCTGACCCGCTCGCCGCCCAGCGCGATCGTGCCCGCGGTGGGCCTGGTCAGCCGGGCCAGCATCCGGGCGATCGTGGACTTCCCGCTGCCGCTCTCGCCGACCAGCGCGACCGTCTGCCCGGACGTGAGCGTGAACGAGACGTCGTCGACCGCGCGGAACGGCTGCCGGCGCAGCGTCGAGCCGAGGTTGTACTCCTTGACCAGCCCGCGCACCTCGAGCTGGGTCGCGCCACCGCGTCCGCCGGTCACGCCCGCTCCTCCGCCGGCTGCCCTGGCCGCGCCGCGGCCGCCTCGCCGGCCGGAGCCGCCGCCTCGGCCGCGGCCCGCTCGGTGCCGCGAAGGTCGATCGGTGGCCCGGATGGGTGCCGGTGCCGGTCGTGCAGCAGGCAGGCCACCGCACCGCCGGGCAGGTAGTCCACTTCGGACAGCGGCGGGACGATCTCGCGGCAGTCGGCGAACACGTGCGGGCAGCGGTCGGCGAATCCACACCGGACCAGCGGGGCGGACAGGTCGGGTGGGCTGCCCGGCACTCCGTGCAGATCCCGGCGCGGCCCGTGCAGGCTGGGGAAGCAGTTCAACAGCCCGGCGGTGTACGGGTGGCCGGGCTCGGTGCCGATCCGCCGCGCCGGCCCGTGCTCGACCACCCGGCCCGCGTACATGATGGCGATGCGGTCGCTGATCTCCAGCAGCAGCGAGAGGTCGTGTGTGATGAACACGACCGCGAACCCGAACTGCTGCCGTAGCCGGTCGATCTCGCGCAGGATGTCCCGCTGCACGACCACGTCCAGCGCGGTCGTCGGTTCGTCCATGATGACGACGTCCGGCCGCAGGGCCAGCGCCATCGCGATCATCACCCGCTGCCGCATGCCGCCCGACAGCTGGTGCGGGAACGCCCGCAGCCGCGACCGGTCGATGCCGACCAGATCCAGCAGCTCCGCGCACCGCTCCTCGCGCTCCGAACGCGACAGGCCGGGTAGGTGCGCGGCCAGCGTGTCGGACAGCTGCCGCCGTACGGTCAGCACCGGGTTCAGCGCGTTCATCGCGCCCTGGAACACCATCGCGACCTTGCGCCAGCGGAACCGGCGCAGCTGCTCGCCCTCCAGCGCGGTCACGTCCACTGTGGACCCGTCGCCGTCCGGGCCGGTGTCGTGGAACAGCACCTGGCCGGAGGTCAGGTCGCCCGGCGGCCGCAGCAGCCGGGTGATCGCGTAGGCCAGAGTGGACTTCCCGCAGCCGCTCTCGCCGGCCAGCCCGAGCACCTCGCCGCGGCGCAGGTCCAGGCTGACGTCGCGAACGGCCCAGGTCGGCCGCGAGCCGTGATACACGACATTGATATCGGAGGCCGAGAGCACCAGCGAGCCGGCCCGGCTGGGCGCGGCGAGATCGACGGTCATGCCGCCCCCCGCCGGTCGCGCTCGGCCGCGGTGCGTTCGGCCGCGGTTCGCTCGGCCAGCGCGCGCACCGGGTTACGCGGCCCCTGCGCCGGCCGGCCGACCGCGCGCAGCCGCGGGTTGACCACTTCGTCGATGCTGAAGTTGATCAGCGACAGGCCGGTGCCCGCGAGTGCGATGCACAGGCCCGGCGGGATGAACCACCACCACGCGTCCAGCGCCAGCGCCTGCCCGTTCTGCGCGAAGTAGAGCATGCTGCCCCAGGACGCCGCGTCGGTGTTGCCCAGGCCGAGGAAGGCCAGCCCGGCCTCGGTCAGGATGGCCGCGATCATCCCGAAGACGAACTGGGAGAAGATGATCGGCAGCAGGTTCGGCAGCACCTCGAAGCCGATCACCCGCCAGGCCGGCTCGCCGCTGGCCCGGGCCGCGTCCACGTAGTCACGCTCCCGGATGGACATCGTCTGCGCCCGGAGTACCCGGGCTGACGCCGCCCAACTGGTGAACGCGATGACTGCGGCGATCACCAGCGTGCCCCGGTTCTGCACGAAGTCGGTGATCACGATCACCAGCGGCAGCCCGGGCAGCACCAGCACCACGTTGCTCAGCAGCGAGAAGGTCTCATCGGTACGGCCGCCGAAGTAGCCGCCGATGACGCCGACCAGCACCGACAGGATGACCGCGAGGGACGCGGCGACCACGCCGATCGTCATCGAGCCGCGGGCGCCGACGACCAACTGCTTCAACACGTCCTGCCCGGTGTTCGTGGTGCCCAGCCAGTGCTGCCCGGACGGGCCGACCAGGCCGGCGTCGGTGATGTCGTTCTGCCCGTGCACGAAGAACGGGCCGACGATGCCGACCACGAGGAAGGTACCGACGATCGCGCAGCCGGTGATGAACTTGGCCGACCGCCGGATCACCCGGGGCCGGCGGCTCGACGCCGGCACACTCGCGACGGTGGCCACGTCGCCGGTCGGTGAGATGTGCGTGCTGAGCCCGTCGGCCGTGGCCGGGACCGGAGCCGGTTCGGACATGGTCACCGCCCTCTCGTCCGCGGGTCGATCAGCCCGTACAGCATGTCCACCAGGAAGTTGGCGCCGAGCACGGCCAGCGTGATGACCAGGAAGATGGCTTGCATCAGCGGATAGTCCACATTGGTCACCGCCTGCAGCAGCGTGTAGCCCAGGCCCGGGTAGGAGAACACGGTCTCGGTGATCAGCGAACCGCTCACCACGAACCCGAGCGAGATCGCGAAGCCGGCGATGCTCGGCAGCACCGCGTTGCGGGCGGCGTAGGACATCAGCACCCGCCGCGGCCGCAGCCCTTTCGCCTGCGCGGTCAGTACGTAGTCTTCGCCCATTGTGGACACTGTCACGTTGCGCATGCCCAGCATCCAGCCGGCTATCGAGCTGAGCACGATGGTGCCGGCCGGCAGCAGGCCGTGCCGGATCGCCGACGCCAGGAACGGCCAGTTCGCGCCGATCGTGCTGGTGGTGTCGTCGTACCCGCCCGACAGCGGGAACCAGCCGAGCTTGCTGGACAGCAGGAACTGCAGCACCAGCGCCAGCCAGAAGTACGGGATCGCGGCCAGGAACGTGCTCGCCGGCAGCACCCCGTCCAGCCAGGTGCCGCGCTTCCAGCCGGTGATCGCGCCGAGGGTCAGCCCGAGCGTCACCGCGATCACCGTGGCGAGCCCGACCAGCACGACCGTCCAGGGCAGCGCCTGCCGGACGATCGTGGATACCGGTGCCGGGTAGTACGTGACGGACAGGCCGAACTGCCCGTGCACCAGGTTCACCAGGTAGTGCCAGTACTGCAGCCACAGCGGGTCGTTGGTGATGCCGAACTGCAGGTTCAGCGCGGCCCGGGCCTGCGGTGGCAGCGGCTGCGTCTGCTGCGTGCGGGCCAGGATGACGTCCACCGGGTTGCCCGGCACCAACCTGGGTAGCACGAAGTTGATCGTCACCGCCGCCCAGACGGCGACCAGGTAGAACAGGACCTTCCGGAGCAGGTAGCGCACCAGGCCTCCCGTCGTCGGGGCACAGCTCGTCCGGGCACAGCTCGTCGGGGCTCAACTCGTCCGGCCGAGCCCGTCCGGCCCAGTTCGTCCGGGCACGGCGTCGGTTCCGGCCGGGAGGTGCCCCGGTGCTGGCGGGGCACCCCCCGGTGTCGGTTGCTGCTACCTACGAGGTGAGCTCGGCCGCGACGACGCCGATGTCCGGCTGCGACCAGGTGACCGGCAGCGCGTACGGGTTGTCGGTGGTCGGGAAGCCGTTCAGCCGCTCGGTGCGGAACTCGGTGAGCGCGCCGACCTGCGTCAGCTCGATGTACGGCAGCTTCTGCACGTAGATCCGCTGGATGCCGAAGTAGGCGGCCTTCTGCTTCTCCGGGTCCTGCGTGCCCGACGCGTCGGCCAGCAGCTTGTCCACCTGCGGGTCACGGAAGCGGGCGTAGTCCGACGTGGCCTGCTGGCCGATCGGCGCGGTGGTCTTGCTGTTGAGCATGTAGTTGTAGAGGTAGTACGGCCCGGGCCCGCCGTACGCGGCGTCGATCTCCAGCTGGAAGTCGCCGGTGTTGCGCTTCGCCGTGAACGACGCGTACGAGAGCTCCTGGTAGTCGAACTGAATGCCGACCGCCTTCAGTTCCTGCTTCATGATCTGCAGCGCGCTGATGTAGTCGGTGTAGCCGCTGATCACCAGGCAGCTGAGGGACAGCTTGCGGCCCTGCGCGTCGGCGAAGATCCCGTCCGAGCCCTTGGTGAAGCCGGCGTTGGTCAGCGTCTTCTGCGCGGCCGCGGTGTCCTGCGTCAGCTTCTTGCCCTGGAACTCGGGCGCCAGGTACTGGGAGTCGCGCGGCTCGATGATGGCCGCCGGGTTCGGCGGCGCGATGTGCGCGTTGCTGAACGCCAGCTTCGCGATCTGGTCCCGGTCCAGCGCCAGGTTGATCGCCTGCCGGACGGGCAGCTCGCTGGTCGGCCACTTGTCCAGGTTGGGGACGAGGTTGGCGACGAAACCGGGCGGGATGTTGACGTACTTGTTGTGCTGCGGGTCCTTGGCGGCGTAGGCCTTGTCGATGTCCGGGATGAAGATGCTGGCCCAGTCGATCTTGCCCGCGTTCAGCGCGGTGAGCGCCGCCGTGTTGCCGTTGTACGAGACGAACCGCAGTGAGTTCAGCTTCGGCTTGCCGGCCTGCCAGTACTGGTCGTTCTTGCCCAGCGTGTAGGACTGGCTGCTGAACTGGGTGAGCTTGAACGCGCCGGTGCCGACCGGGTTCTCGTTCTGGTCCTTGGTCGGGTCGGCCACGTTCTTCCAGATGTGCTCGGGCACGATCACGGTCTGCCCGGCGAGGTACCACATGTCGGCGAAGCCGGGCCGGGTCAGGTCCACCTCCGCGGTCAGGTCGTCGATCTTCTTCGCGCCGGCGATCGGCAGCCCGCGCAGGTTGGCCTGCGGGTACTTCTTCAGCAGTTCGTAGGTGAAGACCACGTCGTCAGCGGTGAACGGCTGGCCGTCGGTCCACTTGATGCCCGGGTGCAGGTTGAACGTGACCGACTTGCCATCCGCCGCGATCTGGTACTTGTCCGCCAGCCAGGGCCGGATGTCGTTGGCCTTGCCCTGGTTGTAGAAGAGCAGGGTCTCGTAGATGATCCCGCGGGTGCCGCCGCGGGCACCGTCGATGAACGGGTTGAAGTTCCGGATGATGTTGCCGCTGTCCCCGTTGTAGATGTTGATGTTGTTGCCGGTGCTGCCTGCCTTGTTGTTGGTGGTGCTGTTGTCGCCGCAGGCGCTCAGCGCGCTCGCGGCGACCAACGCGGCGGCCAGTGTCCCGATATATCGGGACGTGGATCGGCTACTCACTACGCGGCCCCTCCTGCTCGGCGGGCGGATGCCCGATGACCCGCTGACCCACCCCGCAGCAGGCGCCGCCGCCGGCCCAACTGAGGGGATTGACGCGGTATGACAACGTTGTCGGTGATCGGCATAGAACACCTGGCCAACAACGATGTCAAGCACTCCCGGTGCGTCTGAGGCATCACTGCCGCGTCGCGCCGGAGCTGCCGCTCGCGGCCTCGCAGTGCCGACTCGCCGGAGGAAAACACCCGTCGCCACCGAGGTTTGGGGCCGGTGCCCGGATCGGCGCTGAGCCGATCCGGGCACCGGCGGGGCTGCCTGGCTGTGCTCAGCCAGCCGTACAGGCGGTGCCGTTGAGCTTGACGCCGGTGGGGCCGGCGCCGAGCGCCCCGTTGGCCGTGAAGCCCACCCCGGCCGACGCGCCGGCGGCCAACGACGGGCTGAAGCTCGGCGCGGCGGCGGTGATCGTGCCGTCGCCGCCCTGCGTCACGGTCGCGTTCCAGCCGTTGACGAGGGTCGCTCCGGCCGGCATCGCCCAGGTCGCCGTCCACGGCGAGAGCACCTCCGTGCCGGTGTTCCGGACCGTCACCGTGGCCTGGAAGCCGCCCTGCCAGGAGTTGTCGATGTGCACCGTCGCCGAGCACGACGTCACCGGCGGGGGTGTCGTGGGCCCGCCGCCGCCACCGGTCGGCGCGACCGGCGGGATCAGCGACGGCTGCAGGATCGTCTGCTTGTTCTGGTTCACCGTGACCCAGTCGTCCTGCACGATGCCGCCGGTGTCACCGGAGTCGGGGTTCCAGGACCAGTACGTGAAGCTCATCCCGTTGACGCCGCTGCCCATGTACTGCATCAGCGCCCGCATCCAGGTGCTGTCCTTCGGGTCGGCGAGCGTGCTGCCGAACTCGCCGATCAGCACCGGCGCGATGTTCTGCTGCACCAGGTAGCCCCACATGCTGTTCCAGATCGCCGGCAGGTTCGCCGGGAACGTGGCGTCGTCGAACCAGGTCTGGTGGAACACCGAGATGCCGTACTCGTGCGCCGAGTAGACCAGCTTGCGCGGGTTGCTCAGCCGCACCGGGAACTGCTGCGCGCCGGACAGGTTGCCGCCCCACCAGCCACACGGCGCGTCCGGGATGTTGTCCCAGATGTTCGCGTTGCCGCCGGAGAGGCAGCTGACGCCCTCGACGATGATCAGCCAGTCCGGGTTGGACTGCAGCACCGCGTTGCCAGCGCGTTCAGCGGCCAGCCGCCAGTCACGGGCGGTGTCACCGCAGCCCCAGCAGGCGCCGACGCTCTGCGGTTCGGTGCCGTCCGCGTGCGGCTCGTTGTGCAGGTCGATGCCGACGACGGTCGGGTTGCCCTTGTACCGGGTGGCCAGCATCTGCATGTCGCTGATCCACAGGCTCTCCGGGGTCGCCGCGTTGTACCAGAGCGCGGTCTGCATGGCGGTCGTCGGTCGGTGCCGGTCGAGGAAGATGCGCATCCCCTTCTGGCCGGCGTAACCGATCACCTTGTCCAGGATCTGCAGCGGAGACAGGCCGACCAGGTCGGGGTTCGTGTTCGTGTTGACGCTGGTCGCCTGCGCGCCGGGCCGCAGCGCGTCGTCCGAATACGGGATGCGGATCGTGTTGTAGCCCAGCTGGGCCATGTGATCCATCATCGAGCGCCAGGTCACACCGGCCCAGAGCCCGTGGAACGTCTTGTTGTCGGTCTCCATGCCGAACCAGTTGAGGCCGGTCAACCGCACGGTCGCACCGGTCGAGTCGACCAGGTGCGCGCCGGACGCGCTGAGGAACCCGGTGCCGGCGCCGGCGGCGAACGCCGGCGTGCCGCTGGCCACGGTGACCGCGGTCGCGGCGCCGGCGACGAGCGCGAACGCACCGGCCAGGCCGGTAATTCGTGCGGCGAGGCCGCGGGGTGTCCTGATCAATGTGCTTCTCCTGTCGGCGTACCGGAAAGAGGACCGGCGCGACGGAGCTCATCTGGGTAGAACGCTGCCGTGCCGCAACGGACGTTCCGCCTGACCCCGCACGCCGCGGCGGGTCAGGACGATCCAGCAGATGGCCGGAGCGCCGGAGAGAGCGCTCTCACAAGTAGGCTACAGATGCGGCTATCTAGGTGTAAAGCCTATGGCGGCGCACCGATGCGACGATCGGGCCGCGTCCGGGGCAACCCGGCCCGGACAACGTGCATGTCCACAGACTGGGACAAGTGTGTGTCACCGCTGAGGCGCGGGAATGCTCGCCGTTGGGGTCCGTGCCCGGGGTAGTCGAAGGCGGGTCAGGCATGCATATCTGCGAGCCGCACCAGTTCCTGCGACCGTGCTTGCTGCTGTTGTTGGAGGAACGGCCGGGGCACGGGTACGAACTGGTTGACCGGCTCAAGCCGTTCGGTGTGGGCGACGGCGACTCGGGCGGCGTCTACCGCACGTTGCGGGCACTGGAGCGCGGCGGCCTGGCCCGGTCGGCGTGGCGGCCGTCGGTGGCCGGCCCGGCCCGGCGCACGTACCACCTGACCGCTGAGGGTCGCCAGGCCTTGGCGGACATGGTGCGGGACCTCCGCGCCACCAGGAGCATGCTGGACCACTACCTCGACCGCTACCAGCGCGGCCAGGGGTCCGACCCCGATGCGGCCGTCTCAACCGGACTGTCCACAGGCGGCAGTCAGTCGTCCGCCGTGGACCAGTCCATTGTGGACTCAACGGCGGGGTAGCCGCGGCGGATGTCCCAGGTCTCCAGCCGGCCGCACATTCCCCAGCTGGCCGCGCCGGGCGGCGAGTCGGCCCGGTAGACAGCCGACTGGCCCAGGTGCTCGTTGCGCCCGGCGGCCAGCTCGTGCAGCTGCTCACCGGTCTGGATGGCCTGCGCCAGCGGGCCTTCCCGCCACTGTTCCAGCCACTTGGCCGCCTGCGACCGGACCAGCCGGGCGGCGGCCACGTGCAGCGAGCGCAGCGCCGACGGGCCGTCCGCGATGACGTGCTCGCGCAGCAGCAGGTAGCCCTCGACGGCCAGGTCGCGGCGCTGCCGGGCGGCTTCGGCCCAGGCGTTGGCGGCACCCGGCCGGCCGGCGCCCGGGCCGGGCGGCAGGCTGGCCGCCCGCTCGTACGCCACCGGGTCGGCCAGCACCGCCGGCGGGAAGGTGAGCACCGCGTCGCCGGCCTCGGGCAGGCCGTTCTGCATGATCGCGAGCACCTGCAGGTCGCCGCTGGTGTTCACCAGGCGGTGCACGGTGCCCGGGGTGAACCAGAGCAGCCCACCCGGCGCGAGCGGGGTCTCGGTGTACCCCGTCCCGCACAGCGTCTCCGCGGTGCCGGTGCCGGCCAGTACGAGGTATCCCTCGGTGGAGGCGGTGTGCAGGTGCGGGGACCCGCCGGCCAGGCCATCAGCGGCCGGCCAGTCGTACACCCGCAACCGGGAAATCCCGGTCCCACCGGGGAACCCGGTCACCGCCGCACCGTGCCGGCCGTCAGGCCGGCAGGCGCGCAGCCCTCCAGCACCGCAGCACCACCTCCGTCACCGCACTGTCGTCGGAGCCACCAGCTGGCGCCGGTGATCCACCGCCCGCTCCGGGCCGACCAGCCGCACCCGTACCAGCTCGCGAACGTCCACACTGGACGCTGCCAGCCGCAGCTCCAACTCGCCCGGCTCGACCACCCGGCGGCCATCCCGGCCGGTGAACGAGGCGAGGTCGGCGTGCACGCCGAAGCTGACCCGCCGGGTCTCGCCCGGGCGCAACCGCACCCGGCCGTAGCCGATCAGCCCCACCACCGGCCGGGTCACCTGGGCGACAGGGTCGTGCAGGTAGAGCTGCACGACCTCGGTGCCGGCCCGGTCGCCGGTGTTGGTCACCGCGACCGAGACCGTGACCGTGCCGTCGGTGCCGATCTGCACGGTCTCCGCCGGGCTGACCGGCCGGCCGTCGGCCTGCGGGTCGGCCCACTCGAACGTGGTGTACGTCCGACCGTGGCCGAACGGGAAGAGCGCGGTCGGGTCCACAGAGGACACTTCGGTCAGCCGGCCGAGCACCGGGGCCAGGTAGGTCGCCGGCTGGCCGCCGGTCTCCCGCGGCACGCTCACCGGCAACCGGCCGGAGGGGTTGACCCGGCCGCCGAGCACCCCGGCCACCGCCGACGCGCCCTCCTCGCCGGGGAAGAACGCCTGCACCACGGCGGCCAGCCGGTCGGCGTACCGGCCCAGCGCGTACGGCCGGCCGGTCAGCAGCACCAGCACGACCGGCGTGCCGGCCTCGGCGCCGGCGTCCAGCACCGCGGCCAGCAGGTCGCCCTGCGCGCCGGGCAGCCGCAGGTCGGTCACGTCCGAGCCCTCGCCGGACGTGCCGCGGCCGAACAGGCCCGACCGGTCGCCCAGCACCGCGACGCAGACGTCCGCCCGCCGGACGGCGTCGATCGCCGGGCCGAACCCGGACCGGTCCGGGCCGTCCACCGTGCAGCCCGGCGCGTGCTCGACGCGGGCGGCCGGAAGCTCGGCGCGCAGCGCGGCCAGCATGGTCGGGATCGTCACGCCCAGCGGCAGGTCCGGGTGCTGGCTGCCCACGTGGCGGGGGAACGTGTAGCAGCCCAGCAGCGCCATGGGGTCGTCCGCCTGCGGGCCGACCAGCGCGATGGAGGCGTCCGCCGGCAGCGGCAGGCTGCCGGTGTTCGCCAGCAGCACGACGGACTGCTCGGCGATCTCCCGCGCCAGTGCGCGCGCGTGCGGCGGGTCGAGGTCGATGCGATGGGTGCCGTCGAACCGGGCGCCGTCGAGCGGCGTCGCGGCAACAGCTACACCGTCCACGTCATCCATTGTGGCCCCGACTGGCGGGATTTGACCGGATCGACCTGAACTTGCAGCTAGCGCCGGTGGTGTCGGATTCCAGCCGGGGTCCAGCAGGCCCAGCTCGCACTTCTGCCGCAGCACCCGGCGGGCCGCCCGGTCGACCAGCGACTCGGGCACCAGCCCGGCCCGGATGGCGGCCAGCAGCGGCTCCGCGTAGCAGCGGGCGGCCGGCAGCTCCACGTCCACGCCGGCGGTGAGCGCCAGCGCGGCCGCCTCCGACTGGGTACCGCCGACCTGGTGCTGCGACTGCAGGAACGAGACCGCGAAGTAGTCGGACACCACCGTGCCGCGGAAGCCCCAGGTGCCGCGCAGCAGGTCGGTCAGCAGTTGCGGGTCCGCGGTGGCCGGCACCCCGTCCACCTCGGCGTAGGACGCCATCGCCGACCTGGCCCCGCCGTCGCGTACGGCCATCTCGAACGGGGGCAGCAGCACGTCGGCCAGCTCGCGCGGGCCGATCCCGACCGGCCCGAAGTTCCGGCCGGCGCGGGAGCCGGAGTAGCCGGCGACGTGCTTGAGGGTGGCGATGACGCCGGTCGACTGCAGGCCGCGGACGTACGCGGTGCCCAGCGTCGCGACCAGGTACGGGTCCTCGCCGAGCGTCTCCTCGGTGCGCCCCCACCGGAGGTCGCGGGTCACGTCGAGCACCGGCGCCAGCCCCTGGTGCACCCCCACGCTGCGCATGGCCGTGCCGATCTGGCCGGCCATCCGCTCCACCAGCTCCGGGTCGAACGTGGCGCCCCAGGCCAGTGGCGTCGGGTAGACGGTGGCGCCCCAGGTCATGAAGCCGGTCAGGCACTCCTCGTGGGCCAGCGCCGGGATGCCGAACCGGCTGGCCGCGACGATCTCCGCCTGGGTCCGGGCCAGCGCGCGGGCGCCGAGGTCAGGCTCGACCGGGGCGGTGCCGAACGGCCGGGTGATCTGGCCCAGCCCGGACGAGATCATCTCGGCCCAGTCGAACCCCTGCTCCTCGCTGAAGTCGTGCTGGTGCGGGGCCACCCCGTCGCCGCCACCGGCGTTCACCCACACCCCGCGCAGCTGGCCGATCTTCTCCGCCAGCGTCATCCGGGCCAGCAGGTCGGTTACCCGCTCCTCGGCCGGCAGGCTCCGGTCCTGCCAACGCGGCCGCTCGCCGTTCGGGGCCGACGCCAGGCCGGTGGCGGTGATAGCGAGGTTGCCGTCCCCGTGGTCATCAGTCGGCATCCGGTCCGTCCTGTCTGTGGGCGGCCGGCAGGTCCGTGGTGACGGACCCCCGGCCGGTGGAAGCGCCAGCGGTGTGGCTGCGCCGTTGGTGGGGGCGGCAGTTCCCGACATGTTTTCGGAAGGTCTTCCGGTCGTCGAGATCTGGACGTCACGTTACGATAACGCCTACAGTCGCTCATTCCGAGGGGTTGACCCGGTGTTCACGTGGTCGTACCTTGCGCCAAGGTCCTGAAAAGTACCGCATCAGAACCGAAACATTCCGCTGGTCCCCAGGCCCTCATCCGTGAAGGAACCGGCATGACGTCGATTGAGCCCGTCTCTCGTAGAAGCTTCCTCGGCCTGATGGGCGCTGGCGCTGGCGCGCTGGCCCTCGGCGCCGCTGGCTGCAGCGCCGGCTCCAGCTCCACTAGTGGTGGCGGCAGCGCCGGCAGCCAGTTCCAGATCTGGGCACTGCAGGACCAGGTGCAGAACCGGATCCAGCAGGCCGCGATCAACCGGTACAACGGCAAATCGTCCAGCAAGGCCAAGCTGGTGCCGTTCCAGAACAACTCGTACACCAACAAGCTGCGCGTCGCGATGGGCAGCCCGAACAAGCCGGACGTGTTCTTCAACTGGGGCGGCGGCAGCATCCGCACGTACGTGCAGAACGGGCTGCTGCAGGACCTGACCCCGGTGTTCGACGGCGACGCGGCCTTCAAGGCCAAGTTCCTGCCCGCCGTGCTGGACGCCGGCAAGATCGACGGCAAGTTCTACGGCGTCCCGCTGCGCGGCATGCAGCCGGTGATCCTGTTCACCAACAAGGACGCCTTCGACAAGGCCGGGGTCGCGGCGCCGCCGACGACGTGGGCCGAGACGCTGTCCCAGATCCCCAAGTTCAAGGCCGCCGGCATCACGCCGTTCGCGCTGGCCGGCAACCAGACCTGGACGCTGCTGATGTGGCTGGAGTACCTGACCGACCGGTTCGGTGGCCCGGAGGTGTTCGGCAAGGTCGCCGCGAACGAGAAGGACGCGTGGCGGCAGCCGGAGATCACCCAGGCGCTCAGCGCGATCCGTGACCTGGTCGACGCGGGCGCGTTCGCCTCCAACTTCGCCTCGGTCGGCTACGAGGAGGGCGGCGCCGGCACGTACTTCGCGAAGGGCCGCGCCGCGATGCACCTCATGGGCTCCTGGGAGTACACCAACCAGGTCGACCAGCAGCCCAAGTTCGCCAAGAGCGGGCTGGGTTGGGCCACCTTCCCGGGCATCGAGGGCGGCAAGGGCGACCCGAAGAGCATCGTCGGCAACCCCACCAACTACTTCTCGATCACCTCGTCGTCCAAGAGCGTGCAGGGCGCCACCGACTTCCTGAAGCAGGAGATGGCCGGCGACGCCTACGTGAACGACTTCATCAAGGCCGGCGACGTACCGCCGGTGGCCGACGTCGAGTCCCGGCTGGACGCCTCGCCCAGCCCGGAGTTCGCCAAGGTCGTCTACAACATGGTCAAGGACGCGCCGTCGTTCACGCTGTCCTGGGACCAGGCGATCGACAACAAGTTCGCCCAGCCGATGCTGGACAACCTGCAGAAGGTCTTCCTCCGCAAGCTCGACGCGAAGGGCTTCGTAGACGCGATGGTGGCCCTGCAGTGACCACGACGGCGGCCACGCCTGGAGCACTCGCCGCCGCAGAGCGCTCCAGGCGTGGCCGCGGGCGCCCGGCCCTGGGTTCTGACCGGGCACCGCGGCCGGGAGCACTGTACGTGCTGCCGGCCGCGCTCTTCTTCCTGTTCTTCGCGGTCTTCCCGCTGGTTCTGGTGGTGATCCTGTCGTTCACCGATTGGAACGCGGTGGGGAACCCGAAGTTCACCGGCACGGACAACTGGCGGCGGTTGTTCACCAGCGATGACGTGCTGTCCTCGCTGGGCCGCACGTTCCTGCTCAGCCTGCTCTGCTGGGTCACCCAGACCGTGCTGTCGATGGGCATCGGGGTCTGGTCGGCCGGCCGGCAGCGCAACCGGGCCGTGCTCTCGGCGATCTTCTTCGTCCCGCTGCTGCTGTCCGCGGCGGCGGTGGCGCTGACCTGGCGGTCGATCCTCGACCCGAACTTCGGCCTGGACGCGTCGTTCGGACACTGGTTCGGCCAGCAGGACGGGTTGAACCTGCTCGGCCGGGACGCCGGCGCGCTCGGCGCGATCGTGCTGGTGGTGAGCTGGCAGTTCGTGCCGTTCCACGCGCTGCTCTACCAGTCGGCGACGCGGAACATCCCGCAGTCGCTGTACGACGCGGCGACCATCGACGGGGCCAGCCGGTGGGGCATGTTCCGCAACATCACGCTGCCGCAGCTGCGCAACACGATCGTCACGTCGTCCACCATCATGATCGTCGGCTCGCTCACCTACTTCGAGACCGTGCTGCTGCTGACCAACGGCGGGCCCGGTGGGGCGACCCGGGTGCTGCCGTTCCTGATGTACCGCACCGGGTTCACCAACTACGAGCTGGGCTACGCCTCGGCGATCGCCACCGTGCTGGTGCTGCTCGGGACCGGGCTCTCGCTGCTGATCGTCCGCTTCTCCGGGTTCGCCTCGATGCGGTCCACATTGGAGGGCATGTAGCCGTGGCACTGTCGACCGAGGCGCGGCCGGCCACCGATGGGGTGGGGGCCGCCCCACCGGCCGGCCGGCGCCGCCGCCGCTCCGCCAGCCGACCGAACTGGGTGGCCGGCGTCCTGACCACCCTCTGGCTGGTGATCGTCGGTACGCCGCTGTACCTGATGATCTCCTGGTCGCTGCAGCGGCAGGACAAGTTCGCCGACAACGGGCCGCTGGCCCCGCCGACGCATCCGACCGGGTTCAACTTCCGGGACGTGTTCGCGCACGGGTTCACCACGAACCTGCTGGTGACCGCCGAGGTCACGGCGGCGAGCGTGCTCATCACGCTGGCCCTGGCGCTGCCGGCGGCGTTCGCGATCGTCCGGTCGCGGAGCTGGCTGGCCGGCACGGCCTTCCGGATCTTCCTGCTCGGGCTGGCCATCCCGGCCCAGGCGGTGATCATCCCGGTGTATCTGATCATCATCAAGCTGCAGCTGTACGACACCCTGCTGGCGGTCATCCTGCCGACCGTCGCGTTTGGACTGCCGCTGGGCATCCTGGTGCTGGCCGGCGCCCTGCGCGACGTCACCAGCGAGATGTATGAGGCGATGGCGGTCGACGGCGCCACCCCGATGCGGATGTTCCTGAACCTGGTGCTGCCGCTGTCCCGCGGCTCGATCACCGCGGTCGGCATCTACAGCGGCCTGAACGCCTGGAACGGCTTCATCTTCCCGCTGGTGCTCACGCAGAGCCCGGACCGCCGCCCGGTCGCGCTCGCACTGTGGAACTTCCAGACCGAGCACGGCCTGAACACGCCCGGGTTGATGATGGCGGTGCTGCTTTCGGCGGTCCCGCCGTTCGTGCTCTACATCTTCGCCCGCCGCTGGCTGGTTGCCGGTCTCGCCGGCGTCGGCGGCCGGTGATCGATCCGGATGCCTCGCAATACTTTCGGCGTGTTTCCGAGAAGTGATCGACCACCCGGAACGTGGAAGACGGCGCCGGTCGCCGGCTCCGGACCAGCGACCGGCGCCGCCGCTCTAGTGACCCCGGTTGACGACGGCGAGGTCGGTGAGCAGGGCCTGGTAGGCGGGCTTGGCCACGAAGTCCTCGGTGAACAGGGTGGCCGCGCCCTGGCCGCTGAACACGCCGGGCACCCACGAGTACTTGTCGGTGAAGCCCCAGACGGTCAGCGACAGGCAGCGCGACGACAGCAGGCAGGACTGCAGCAGCACGTTGTAGCCCTGCGCCTGGGCCTGCAGCTTGATCGGGTCGGCCGGCAGCGGCATCCGCACGTCCGCCTCGGTCACCGCGGTGAACAGGCCGAGCGCGGCGAACCGGTCCAGGTTCTGCCGGACGTCGCCGGGGAAGCCGAACTGGACGCCGAAGTGGCCCTGCACGCCGACGCCCTGGATCGGCACGCCCTGCCGGCGCAACCGCAGCACCAGGGCGTAGACCGCGTCGCTCTTGGCGTTGACGCCCTCGATGTTGAAGTCGTTGTAGAACAGCAGCGCCTTCGGGTCGGCCTCGTGCGCCCACCGGAACGCGTCGGCGATGTAGCCGGGGCCCAACTGCTGCAGCCAGATCGTGTCGCGCAGCGTGCCGTCGTCGTTGAACGCCTCGTTCAC
>JBBWZH010000058.1:0-18736 GCA_039648995.1 Mycobacteriales bacterium | reverse complement strand
ACCGCTCTGTCGGCCGGTTTCCGTCTCGGGGTGTTCCTCCCCGGAACGCAACCAGCCAGGATGGGTGCGGACCGATGACCGGTTCGTCCTGCTCGCAGTGGTCGAGGCACTTCGGAGGTGCGCATGTCAGCTCGGATGCGACCGTGGTGGGTCGCCTGGCTGGGATTGCCGATCGTGCTGGCGCTCGCCGCGCCCGCCGCCCCCGCGATGGCCGGCTCGGCGCCCCCCGCCGGCGCCGTCCGGGCGGCCGACGGGCCGGACGCCGAGCCACCCGACTGCGACGAGGAGGATGTCGCCGCCGCGGCCGACGAGGAGGACGAGGACCCGCTGTGCACCCCGGCGGCGCCGGGCGAGTGGAAGGCGGGGCAGGACACGTCCGGCGGTGTCGGGCTGCCCGAACGCGCCCTGCTCACGGCCGCCGGGCAGGCCGGTCTGCTGGGTGCCGACCGGCAACCCTGGACCGCGGAGGGCCCGACCAACGTCGGCGGCCGGGTCACCGGGGTGGCGGTCGACGCGTCGCGGCCGGACACCGTCTACGCGGCCGCGGCGTCGGGCGGGGTCTGGAAGAGCACCGACGCGGGCGCGACCTACCAGCCGTCCTGGCCGGCCGGGTTCCCGCAGGCGACCGGCGCGATCGCGACCGCCGCCGACGGCACGATCTACGTCGGCACCGGTGAGGCCAACCCGGGCGGCGGCAGCATCACGTACGAGGGCGACGGCGTCTACAGGTCCACCGACCACGGGGCGACCTGGCGGAACGTCGGCCTGCGCGCCTCGGCGACGATCGGCGCGATCGCGGTAGACCCGGCCAACCCGCGCCGGGTCTACGTGGCGGCGGCCGGCTCGGTGTTCCGGGACGGCGGCCAGCGCGGCGTCTACCGGTCGACCGACGCCGGCGCGCACTGGCAGCTCGTGCTCGCCCCGGCCACCGCGGCCGCCGGCGCCGTCGACATCCAGCTCGACCCGACCAACCCGCGGCGGATCTTCGCCTCGATGTGGGACCGCCGCCGCGTGCCGAACCTGCGCACCTACGGCGGCGTCGGCTCCGGCCTGTACCGGTCCACCGACGGCGGGACGACCTGGCAGCGGCTGGCGAACGTCACCACGCTCGCCCCCGACGACACGGTCGGCCTGGGCCCCGCGCCCACCCTGGCCCGGATCGGGATCGGCGTGTCGGCCACCACGCCCGGCCGTGTCTACGTGATCACCTCGACGTACCGGCCGTTCGGCGACGAGCTCGGCTTCTACCGGTCCGACAACGGCGGCGACAGCTTCGCCGCGGCGACCAAGGCCGGCGCCGGCGGCGACATCTGGTGGACCGGCAAGGTGTGGGTGGATCCCGCCGACGGCAACCACGTCTTCGTCCCCGGCGTGAACCTGCGGGAGTCCACCGACGGCGGCACGACCTGGAGAAACACGGCCGGCATGCACGTCGACCACCACGCGATGGCCTGGGACCCGAAGGTGCCGGGGCGGGTGTACGAGGGCAACGACGGCGGCGCCTACCGCTCGGACGCCAGCGGCGCCACCAACACCTGGGTGAAGGGCACCGTCGAGCCGTGGTCGCAGTTCTACAGCGTCGCGGTCAGCGAGCAGGACCCGACCAGGATCTCCGGCGGCCTGCAGGACAACGGATCCGTCCGCACCTGGGGCGGCACCCGGTGGAACTCCTTCGGCGGCGGGGACGGCGAGCAGAACCTGATCAACCCGGCGAACCAGGACGTCGTGTTCAACTGCTCGCAGTTCGGCTCCTGCCGGCGGTCGGTCAACGGCGGCACCAACTTCCAGGGCCTGACCGGCCGGGTCGCCGACCGATACAACTGGTTCGCCCCGCTGGAGTTCGCGGCCAACGACCCGGGCGTCGTGTACTCCGGCGGCGACATCCTCAACCGGTCCACCGACGGCGGGCAGACGTACGCGCCGATCAGCCCTGACCTCAGCGGCGGCGCGGGCCCCGACCCGGTCTACCCGTTCGGCACGCTGACCACCGTCGCCTCGGCCCCCACCGACCCGAACGAGATCGTCGCCGGCACCGACGACGGCCGGGTCGTGTTGACCACCGACCTCGGCGCCACCTGGACGACCGTGCGCCAGAGCGGGCAGTGGGTGACCCGGGTGAAGGTCGACCCGGCCGACGCCGCCCGGATCTGGGTCACGCTGTCCGGCTACCGCGCCGGCACCGGCAACGGGCACGTGCTGGTGACGTCCAACCGCGGCCGCACCTGGCGGGACGTGACCGGCCTGCTGCCCAACGCTCCGGTCAATGACGTGGTCATCGGGCCCGGCCGGACCGTGTACGTCGCCACCGATGTCGGCGTGTTCCGCGGCATCCTCCCGGGTCTCTGGCTGCGGGTCGGCGCCGGACTGCCGCTCGCGGCGGTCACCGACATCCAGTACAACGCCGCGTCCGGCCGGCTGTTCGCGGCGACCTTCGGCCGCGGCGTCTACAGCATCCCGGTCACCGCCCGGCCCTGAGCGGACGCCGTGACGGGACGGGTCGGGCCCTGACCAGGGCCCGACCCGTCCCGTGCGGTCGTCAGCTGCGGGAGTCGGACAGCGCGCGGGCCGGCTGCCGGCCGCACTGCCGGACACGTCCGGCGGTGCGTCGTTGCGGCCAAAGGTCCAGGTAGGGCCGCCGTGGCGGGAAACTGACGGGGTGCGCCGATCCGGCTGGGCCAGTTCGGCAATCGGCTGACCGGGCGGTGTTCGTGCTCCTACGATGCGGCGAGCCCCGCGCCGGACCCGGCCCGCGGGGCCGCGGTGCCGACGCTCTGCGGTGAGCGTGGGGGGGAACCCGCAGGGGGACGTGGAGCATGTGGTCGCACCGTGGGCGCGGCCGCGCGTACCGGACGGGGTCGCCGCGCGCGGCCCTGGTCACGGGCGCCGTGGCGGTGGTGGCGGTCGCGCTGGGCGTGGTCCCGTTCGGCGGCGCCCCGGTCGGGGCGGCCGGTGCGGGCCTGGTGGCCGCGTACGGCTTCGACGAGGGCGCCGGCGCGACCGCCGCTGACGCGTCCGGTGGCGGGAACACCGGGACGCTGACCGGCGCGGCCTGGTCGACCGCGGGCAGGTTCGGCGGCGCGCTGTCGTTCAACGGGACGTCGAACTGGGTGACCGTGCCCGACGCGGCCGCGCTGCACCTGACCACCGGGATGACGCTGGAGGCGTGGGTGCGGCCGGCGGCCACGTCCGGCTGGCGCACGGTGCTGATGAAGGAACGCCCCGGCGGCCTGGCCTACTCGCTCTACGGCTACGACAACAGCGCCAAACCGCCCGCGGTCTACGGCAACTTCGCCGGCACCGACGTCAGCGCCGCCGGCGGTTCCGCGCTGCCGCTGTCCACCTGGTCGCATCTGGCCGGCACCTACGACGGCGCGACGCTGCGGCTGTACGTGAACGGCGTGCAGGTGGCGACGAAGGCGCGGACCGGCCCGCTGCCGACCTCGACGTCGCCGCTGCGGATCGGCGGGAACTCCGCCTGGGGCGAGTACTTCAGCGGCCTGATCGACGAGGTGCGGATCTACAACCGGGCGCTGTCGGCGGCCGAGATCGGCACCGACATGACCACCGCGGTGGTGCCGTCCGGCCCGGACACCACGCCGCCGGTCATCTCCGCGGTCGGCACCGGCGGCCTGTCGCCGGCCGGGGCGACCGTCAGCTGGGCCACCGACGAGGCCGCCGACAGCCGGGCCGAGTACGGCACCACCGCCGCGTACGGCGGCACCAGCGCGCTCGCGCCGGCGCCGGTCACCGCGCACCAGGTTGTCCTCAGTGGACTGACCGCGGCCACCACCTACCACTACCGGGTGCGCTCCGCGGACGCCGCCGGGAACGTCGCGTACTCCCCGGACGCCACGTTCAGCACACCGGCGCCGGACGGCACCCCGCCGGCGGTCGCGATCAGCTCGCCGGCGGCCGGCGCGACCGTGTCCGGCACGCTGCCGGTGACGGCCACGGCCAGCGACGATGTCGGGGTCGCCGCGGTCCAGTTCCTGCTCGACGGGGCGAACCTCGGCGCGGAGGACACCGCCGCGCCGTACTCGGTCAGCTGGGACACCGCCACGGCCGGCCCCGGCTCGCACACGCTGACCGCCCGCGCCCGCGACACCTCGGGGAACCTGGCCACCTCGGCGCCGGTCGCCCTCACTGTGGACAACAGCGACCCGCGGTCCCGGGTGGGGGAGTGGTCGTCCGTCCACACTATGAGCGATATCGCCCAACAGACCGTGCTGCTGCCCACGTCCGGCAAGGTCCTGTACTACAAGGACGGTGACAACGCGGCGGTGCTCGACCCGGTCACCGGCGCGATCACGCCCGTGCCGCTGATGCGCGACGACCTGTTCTGCGCCGGGCAGGGCACCCTCCCGGACGGCACGCTGCTGATCAACGGTGGCCAGGCGGGCACCGCCCAGGGCGGCTACGGCATCGTGGACAACAACTTCTTCAACCCGGCCACGCTGGCCTGGTCGACCGCGCCGAGCATGCACTACCGGCGGTGGTACCCGACGATGACGCCGCTGGCCGACGGCCGGCAGCTGAGCACGTCCGGCTCGCAGCAGACGCTCACCGACATCGCCCGCATCCCCGAGGTGTACGACCCGGTGGCGCGGACCTGGACCGCGCTGCCCAGCGCCGACGCGCCGATCCCGTACTACCCGTTCATGTACGTGCTGCCGAACGGCAAGATCGCCCAGGTCGGCGCGACCGAGCAGGCCACCGACACGAAGGTGCTCGACCCGGCCACCTGGACCTGGACGGTGGTCGACCCGCGGGTGATCGACGCCGGCAGCTCGGCGATGTACGCGCCCGGCAAGATCCTCAAGGCGGGCACGTCGTCGGACGGCAACACCCCCGTCCGGCCGTCGTCGGCCGCCGCCTACGCGATCGACATGACCGCGCCCGCGGCCGCCTGGCGGCAGGTCGGGTCGATGGCCTACCCGCGGGCGTTCCTGAACCTCACCGTGCTGCCCGACGGCACGGTGCTGGCCACCGGCGGGGAGAGCACCGCGGACGGCGTGAACGCGGCGAACGCGGTCAAGGCGGCCGAGGTGTGGTCACCGGCCACCGAGACCTGGACGACGCTGGCCAGCATGCAGACGCCGCGGCTCTACCACTCCGTCGGCCTGCTGCTGCCCGACGGCCGGGTGCTGGTCTCCGGCGGCGGCAACGACGGGGCCGTGCCGGCCGAGCCGAACTACGAGGTCTTCTCGCCGCCGTACCTGTTCAAGGGCGCCCGGCCCACCGTCACCTCGGCGCCGTCGACCATCCAGTACGCCAGCGACTTCTTCGTGGCCACCCCGGACGCGGCGGACATCGCCTCGGTCCGGCTGATCCGCCCGGCCGCGGTCACCCACGCGTTCGACGAGAACGCCCAGGCGATCGAACTGCCGTTCACCCGGACCGCGGGCGGCCTGACCGTGACCGCGCCGGCCAACGCGAACCTCGCGGTGCCCGGCCACTACATGCTGTTCCTGGTCAACTCCAAGGGTGTGCCGTCGGTGGCGCCGTTCACCCGGCTGCCCGCGCCCTGGGAGGACCACCAGGCGCCGACCGCGCCGACCGGGCTGACCGCCATCGGCTCCACCGGCGCGGCCACCCTGTCGTGGACGGCCGCCACCGACAACCTCAGCGTCACCGGCTACCGGGTCTACCGCTCCACCACCGCCGGCTTCACCCCGGCCGCCGGCAACCAGGTCGGCACGCCGACCGGCACCGGCTACGTCGACAGCGGGCTGGCCGCCGGCACGTACTACTACCGAGTCGCCGCGGTCGACGGCGCCGGCAACGTCGGCCCGGCCAGCGGTGAGGCGTCGGCGGCGGCCACCGCCGACAGCACCGCCCCGTCGGTGGCGGTGATCGCACCCGCCGCCGGCGCCACCGTGTCCGGCACGGTCGCGGTGACCGCCGGCGCGTCCGACGACGTGGCGGTGGCCGGCGTGCAGCTGCTCCGGGACGGGGTCGCGCTCGGCGCCGAGATCACCGCCACGCCCTACACGGCCAGCTGGAACACCAACCTGGTCGGCAACGGGACCCACACGCTGACCGCGCAGGCCCGGGACACGTCCGGCAACGTCCGCACGTCCGCGGCGGTCACCGTGACCGTGGCGAACGCCGGCCCGGCCGGGCTGGTCGCCGCGTACGGCTTCAACGAGGGCACCGGGTCGACCGTCGGCGACGCCTCGGGCGGCGGCAACAACGGCACGCTGACCGGCGCGTCCTGGTCCACGGCGGGCAGGTCCGGCGGCGCGCTGTCGTTCAACGGAACCGCCGGCTGGGTCACGGTCGCCGACGCCACCGCGCTGCACCTGACCACCGGTATGACCGTGGAGGCCTGGGTGCGGCCGGCGTCCACCTCCGGATGGCGCTCGGTGCTCACCAAGGAACGCGCCGGCGGCCTGTCGTACGCCCTCTACGGCTACGCCAACAGCGGCAAGCCGCCCGCCGTCTACGGCAACACCGGCGGCTCGGATGTCGGTGCCTCGGCCGGGTCCGCGCTGCCGCTGAACGCGTGGTCACACCTGGCCGGCAGCTACGACGGCTCGACGCTGCGGCTGTACGTCAACGGCGCGCAGGTGGCGACGCAGTCGCTGAGCGGCCCGCTGCTCACCTCGACCGCCCCGCTGCGCATCGGCGGCAACTCCGTCTGGGGCGAGTACTTCAGCGGCCTGATCGACGAGGTCCGCGTCTACAACCGCGCCCTCACCCCGACCGAGATCCAGACCGACATGACCACCGCGATATGACCCGGACACCCCGGCGCCGTCCGGCCGCGCCGGCCGTGCCGCTTGTGCCGTCGAGGGTGCTGCCCGCGCCGCCGGCGAAACCGCCGGCCGGGGTGGTCGCGGTGTGGGCCGGGGTGGTCGCCGCGGTACGGGTCGGCGTGGGCGTCGCGGTGCGGGCCGTGAGGCCGTCCGGCGGGCTGGCGGTGGCGCTGGCCGCGGTCGGGTTGTTCGCGGCCGGCTGTGGGTCCGCTGCGCCGCCGGCCGCGGCACCGGTGGCACAGCAGCAGCATCCGCTGCCGTCCTCGGCCGCCGGGGGCCTCGCCGGCGCCGGTGGAGCGCCCGCGGCGACCGGCCGGACCGGGGCGGCGACCGGAGCGGCGGGGTCGACCGGCACGGTCGGTGAGCCCGGGACCGGCGGGGGCGGCGGGGCGGTGCCGGGCGGTGACCGCGGGTTCCGGCTGAACGTGCCGCTGCCGCGGGCCCGGTTCGCGCTGACCGACACCACCGGCGCGCGGTACGACTTCACCGCCCGCACCCGCGGCCGGGCCACCCTGCTGTACTTCGGCTACACGCACTGCCCGGACCAGTGCCCGACAATGCTCGCCGATATCGCCGCGGCGCTACGGCAGCTCCCGGCCGCGGTGCGGTCCAGGGTGACCGTCGTCTTCGTCACCACCGACCCGCAGCGGGACACCCCGGCGGTGCTGGCCCACTTCCTCGCCCAGTTCGACCCGGCGTTCATCGGGCTGACCGGCGACACCGCGGCCGTGGTCCGGGCCCAGCAGGCCGCGCAGATCCCGCTCTCGAAGCCGACCCCGGAGACCACCAAGGCGCCGGCCGGGTCCACCGCGCACGGCGGCGGCGCGCTGGCCTACGGGCTGGACGACTACGCGCACCTGACCTACCCCGCCGGCACCAGCGTCGAAGACCTCGTGCACGACCTCCCCGCTCTCGTCACCGGCACCGGCGGCCACGCCTGAGCCCCTGTCCCGACGCCCGACCTGGCGGAGCCATCCGGGCGCCGGCACCCAACCGCGCGCCACCCCACGACCGAAGGCGGCCAGGTACTACTCGCGGATCGGCAAGAGCACAAGGCCTTCGTGATCGCTGAAATCCTCGAAGTCCTTCTGATTGAACGCGAGCAGCGGCAGGTTCCGGATCAGGCAACAAGCCGCGGCCCAGATGTCGTTCGCTGGCCGGGGCGGCCACGAAGTTGAGCATGTGCCTGGAGATCGCCCCAGGTTGTAGCCACCCGACGGCTGTACGGCAGGACGATGACGTCGGCGAGGAATTCCTCAAGCTCCGCGAGACGGCTCGGACCCCAGCGTCGGATGAGGGTCCACTTGGTTAACTCGCCATGACACCTGTCGTAGGGGCGGTGCGGGCCGTGAGACCGTCCGGCGGGCTGGCGGTGGCGCTGACCGCGGCCGGGCTGGTCGCCGCCGGGTGCGGGGCTGGTGCGCCGTCGGCCGCGGCGCCCGTGGCACAGCAGCAGCACCCGCAACGGTCCCGGGGCTGTCGTCCGCGGCCGAGCGCCCAGTCCTGGTCCGGGCAGTGTGCGCGAGGACGCCTCAGGCGGGGGTCACCCGGTCCGTCGGTGTGGTCGGGTCGAGTTGATGGAGATCAAGTTCGATTTCGCCGCCACCGTCGAAGGAGACGACGATGCGCATGTGGCCGCCGATGGCTTCCAGATAGGCGTTCAGGGTCGACAGCAGCAGATCGTGGCGTTGCTCGGTCTTGGCGACCGCTGCCTGACTGATCCCGAGATTGCGGGCAAGCTCAGTCTGGGTGAGGTCCGCCGCTCGTCGGATCGCGGCGAGCCCCATCGCGTGGACGCGGTCGGCCCCGCGCATCTCCTCGCGGGCCGATGCGACGTCCTCCGACAGATCGAGCCTCTCGCGAAGGCGCCGAACCCGCTCGTCCCCAGAGATGAAGGTCTCGGTATCACGTCCGCTCGTCATGACTGCTCCTGTCCGTGCTCTCGAAGCCATCGGTCCACGAGCGCCTCGCCGCGAATGGCCGCGCTGGCATACCAGACGTCGCCGTGCCGGGCCTTGTCGAAGCCGACGAGCGCGACGACCACTGTCGAGTCGTCCGGGAACCAGCAGATGAGGCGTACCGCCACCCGCTCGTCAAAGGGATGCCCGATTCGCCATAGCTCATGGCGACGTGCCTGACGAACGCGCTTGTAGGTCGCCTACTCCGCCCGCGGCTTCTTCTCGAGATCCTGCAGGTCGGTCAGCATCGCTGTGACCCATCGCAGAGCCGCCCCACCCTGTTCTTCGATGCTGTCGAGCCACTGGTCGAACTCCCGCGACCAGTCGATCAACATGAGACCCAATATAACCTGAAGCTCATACTGCCTGCAATCCCCTCGCGCCACCGGGGGCGACGCCAAGGTCGGGTTGCCCCCGGCCGGACCGGCGACGGGCTCCGGCACGACCCCTCCTCCGCCGGCAGCACTGGCTAGCCGGCGCCCGGGCCGGGCTTCTACCGTCCACAGTGGACCGGCGTGTACTACGCGATGTTCGCCGGGCCGCTGACGCCGGCCAAGGTCCCGAGCCCGCCGCCATTGGTCGGCCGCCCCTGGGAGGCGCCGGCGGGGCGGTTACGTGGCCCGGTGGGCAACTGTCGGTCATGGGGGCCACGGTCGACTTCGCCGGGAGGACGGGCACGGGTGTCGCCTCCGTCCGCCCGCGGACATGTCAGTGACCACTTCGGCGGCGCCGGTGGGCGCGGCGGAGCCCAGCCGGCGGCTCTCGTCCGGCTGGGCGCGGCCGTGGTTGAGCTACCGGCTCACGGGGCCCATCGGATGTTGGGGTTGAGGTGGCCGGTCCAGTCGAAGATGGCCATGTTGTCCCAGCCGTCGCCGCTGCCGTTGATGTTGGCGGGGTCCCAGCCGTTGCCGGGGACGGCGTACCAGGTGGGCTCCCAGTAGAAGATGCCGATCGCGCCGCCGGAGCGGGCCGCGCTCTGCACCGCGGCGAAGTTGCTCGCCTGGCCCGCCCAGGTCGCCGGGTAGCCGGCGCACGGCTGGGAGCCGGTGACGGAGTTGCCCGTGCCGTCGGCGTTGGCCGCGGTGAAGGGGTACGCGGTCTCGGCGATGATGACCGGCTTGCCGTACCGCGCCTTCACGTCCGCGACGACGCTGGTCATGTTCGCCAGCGAGCCGTGCCAGAAGCAGTAGTACGACAGCCCGGAGATGTCCCAGGTGACGCCCTTGGCGGTGATCCCGTCGTAGAACCAGCGGGCGTGCGCGTCGCTGTCGGCGTCAGCCACGTGGATGACGACCTGGGTGCCGCTGTTGCACGCCTTGGTGGCGTTGTAGCCGGCCTTCAGCAGCAGGCTCAGGTTGGTGAAGTCGTTGTTGATCACCTTGCCGTCGTTCCACAGCATGCCGACGTTGATCTCGTTCCCGATCTGCACGCTGTCCGGCGTGGTGCCCTGCGCCTTGAGGCTGCCGCACACGTCGGAGGTGAAGTTGGAGACGTCCGTCTGCAGCTGCGCGATGCCGTGGCTGGCCCAGGCCGCCGGCTTGAACTGCTTCCCCGGGTCGGCCCAGGTGTCGGAGTAGTGGAAGTCGATGAGCAGCTTCAGGCCCTTGGCCTTGACCGTCCGCGCGTAGGCCAGGACCTTCGCCTTGTTGTTGTAGCCGCTGACCGGGTTGTTCCACACCCGCAGCCGGACGTAGTTGACGCCGACGCCCTTGAGGATGTCGAGCGGGTCCGCGGCGGTGCCGCTCGCGTTGAAGTACCTGGCCCCGAGGTCGGCGGCACGCTGCGCGGTGGACACGTCCGCGCCGAGCATCGACAGGGTCGTCGCGGCGGCCGCCGGGGACGGCACCGCCGCCGCCGCGCCGGAGATCGCCAGGACGGCCAGGACGGGTGTGACCAGCCGACGCACGCCCGGCAACGCTCGTTCACGCATCTTGTTCCTCCTTCGACGAAGGTCTGCCGGCGGCACGTCTCGCGTGCGCCGCTGCGATCGGGTCCGCACTCGACGTCCGTCAGTTGACGCTCGTTCGAAGGGTGCGAAGCCTCGCGACCACGGCACCGCATGGCATGTGGCGTCGCGGCAGGCCGCCCGAGGATCCCGACGAAGGGTCTGTGAGCGCTCACAGTATGTCCATCCGACCGCTTCCGGAAGGCCCTGCAGCGGGGTGGCATCAGCGCGTACACCGAGCCGGTGACCGCCGCGCCGGGGCGCGACGGCCAGGCCCGCGCCAGCCGCCACGACTACGGGCCGTCCGCCCCGCGGCACCGGCATGATCCACCGGATCGGCCGGGCCGGCACCGGGCACGATCTCCGGTGGCGACGGGGGGCTGTCCGGCCGGCATCCTGGGCTACCGGGCACGATCGCGGTGGCGACGGGAGGCGGGGATGTCCGGACTGGAGCTGGCCCGGCGGTTCTACCGGGCGGTGGTGCAGCCGCGGCTGGTCGGCGTCGAGCACGCGGCGGCGCTGCTGGGCGACGGCTCGGAGGTGCTCGGATACGACGACGCGGTGTCCACCGATCACGACTTCGGCCCGCGGCTGCAGGTGTTCCTGCCGGCGCGGGCCGATCCGGCGGCGGTGCACGGCGCGCTGGCCGACCTGCCGGCCGAGTTCGAGGGCTTCGCGGTCGTGTTCAGCGACACCGACCGGCACGGCGGGCTGGCGCGGCATCAGGTAGAGGTGACCACCGCGGCGGAGTTCTTCGCCGCGCGGTTGGGGGTGGATCCGGCGGGCGGGATGACGTTGGCCGACTGGCTGCTGAGCCCGACCCAGCGGCTGGCGACGTTGACTGCCGGCGCGGTGTTCCACGACCCGGACGGCGTGCTGTACCGCCGGCGCGCGGCGCTGCGCTGGTACCCGACCGACGTCTGGCGGTACGTGCTCGCCGCCGGCTGGCTCCGGGTCGGTCAGGAGGAGCCGTTCGTGGGTCGGGCCGGAAGCCGCGGCGACGGGCTGGGCTCGGCGGTGCTGGCGGCCCGGCTGGTCCGGGACCTGATGCGGCTCGCGTTCCTGGTCGAACGCCGGTGGGCGCCGTACGGCAAGTGGCTCGGCCGGGCGTTCACGGATCTGCCGCTGGCCGCGACCGTCGGCCCGCACCTGGGTGCCGCGCTCGCCGCGAGCGGCTGGCGGGAACGGCAGGGCCAGGTCTGCGCCGCGGCGAGCCTGCTCGCCGCGGCGACCAACCGGCTGGGCCTCGCCGCGCCGGTCGACCCGGCCGCCCGCCAGTTCCACCAGCGCGACATCCAGGTGCTGGACGCCGAGCGGTTCACCGTCGCGCTCACCGCCGCCGTCACCGACCCCGACGTGGCCGCCCTGCTGGACGGGCTCGGCCACCGCGCCGGCCGCGCGGTCGGCGCCCTACCCGGGGCGATCGACCAGGCCGTCGACAGCACCGACATCCTCGAACACCCCGGCCGCTGCCGCGCCGCCGCGCCCGCCCTCGGCCTCGACGGCCGGACGCCCCTGTAGCGGCATCGCGGCGGTGCCGGCTAGAACGTCGGGTCGAGGCTGGGCGCGCCGGAGTCGTTCACGTGCTCGGTCCACCGCGCGCCGTTCCAGTAGCGGAGTTCGTGCCGGCTGGAGGGGTCCGGGAGCCAGCCTGCTCCGGCCGTGGGAGGCGCGGCCGGCGCCGACGGCGCCGGCTGCACCGCGGGCCGCGCGGTCATGGTCGCCGCGACATCGTTCAGCGCGGCCAGCAGCGGCTTGGCCGTGGAGCCGGTGAACCGGGCGACCTGCGCGCGGACGATGATCCCGAACACGAGCAGCCCCGGGATGCCGACCAGCGCGGCCGGATACCCACCGGCGGCGAGGCAGATGCCGCCGAGCAGGGTCGCCAGCACGAGCCACCTGCGCCGGGTGCCCAAGGCGATCGCCCGCAGGTCGGGCTCGGCGAACTTCGTCGTGCCGGTGCTGTGGTTGACGAAGACGAGATATCGGCCGGTTTTCCGCCCCGGCCGCAGAGCCCAGGCCGCGGAGACGATCTGGCCATTTCCGATGGCCAGGTCGAGCCCGCCCACTTGGACGCCCTGCTGTACGCCCCGCCCGTCAGTGAGGAAGAACTGGTCGTGCATGGCGGTGGACGACCTGGTGCTGACCGAATGCGACATCGTCCCGTAGAGGTCGCCGGTGAGCGAGGTCGTCGCCCTGAATTCGGCCGTGCTCGTGGTCGTGTGCTTGGTGACCGGAATCTTCGTGACGCTGCCACTCGTCCCGGTGAAGGAATGGATCCGGTAGTTCTTACCCCCACCGACCAGCTTCCACGGGTCGGAGCGCGGCACACGCATCGGCCACAGCGCCCGGACCAGCATGACCACGACCAGATAGGCCCCCAGCGCCCCCGCGCTCCGGGCCTGCTCCGCGCCGGTCGAATTGCCGGAGACGTCCACCCCGGACGCGTCCAGCAGCACACCCCAGACCACGAGAGCGATTCCGGCGGCCCGCGCGATCTCCATGATCGGACTCAATGTCCAGAATTTCACGAGGCCTCCCCTGGAATGTTCCCGACCGCATGCCCGGGGGATCGAATGGTAGACGCCGGTGCCGGCCCGGCGTCGGGGAATCGTCGTCATTGGCGACGGGCGCCAGGTTTTCCGGGGAGTTGTTCCTCCCCGTCAGTGGCCATTTCCCATCGCCACTGTGATATGCGGACGACATTCTGGATGTCGCCGGTTGGATGGCCGTTCGACGTATCCAGAACCGCATCGGCGACGTCGCGGGGCGGGCGGCCGGCGGGCGATCGGCCGTCGGGCAGTCCGGATCTCGCCGATCGCCCGTCACCTGCCCGGATTTCGGGCTTGCCGACCCGCGGCCGGCTGGCTTCGGCCCTGCCGACCGGTGCGCTGGCTGCGTGGCGGAGAGGGCGGGTTCGGTGGCGGCACCGCCACGGAGGCACGAAGAGAACTGTGCCGGTCCGCGTGGGGCCGCCCGGCTAGACTGCGGCTTTCGTCCAGGGCTGACCGGGAGGGCAGGTGACCGACCCTCGGGTCGCGATGGTTGCCGGTGTCGATCGGCGGCCGCTGGCGGCGGGCGGGTCCGGTGTGCGGCGCCCGCCGGAAGTGCCGGTCGGCGGTGTGGCGGCGGCCGCCGCATTCGGCTGCGGCAGGCCGCGGCGGTGCGGGTCGGGGCGCGGGTGACCGGCCAGCGTGGCCGGCCGGGCCCGGCCGACGCGGTCGTCCTGGTCGGCAGCGGCAAGGGCGGCGTCGGCAAGACGACGGTCGCGTTGAACATCGCCGTCGCGCTGGCACAGCAGGGTCGGCGGGTGGGTCTGTTGGACGCCGACGTCACCGCGCCGGACATTCCGCTGATGACCGGCCTGGTGCGGCGGGCGCCGGCCCGGTCCTGGACGCTGTCCCGCGTCGGGGGTGTGCAGGCGACGCCGCTGCAGCCGGTCGAGCGTTTCGGCGTGCGGCTGATGTCCTCGGGCTTCCTGATCGGGGAGAACCAGGCGCTGGCCTGGATGGCCGACCTCACCGAGCTTGCGCTGACCCAGCTGCTCTGGTCGTCCGCCTGGGGCGAGCTGGACTTCCTGTTCATCGACCTCCCGCCGGGCACCGCCGACACCACGCAGGCCGTACTGCGGCTGCTGCCGGATGCCACCGCGCTTGCCGTCGTCACCGCCGAGGACGCCGCGCACGCCGACACCAGGAAGCTGCTGACCCTGTACGCCTCGACCGGCATCCGGGTGCTGGGCGGGGTGGAGAACATGAGCATGTTCGTCTGCCCCTGCTGCGGGACGGCCACCGAGCTGTTCCGGCCGGTCGCGCCGGAGCGGTCGATCTGGGGCAGCGGCGTGCCGCGGCTGGGCACGGTTCCGCTCGAGCCGCGACCGGCCGACGCCGGCCTGCTGCCCATCGTGCTCGCCACGCCGGGGTCGGCCGCGGGCGTCGCGTTGCTGGCGATCGCCGACGCGGTCCGGGTCGCCGCGACCGAGCCCCCACCGCCCGGCCCGGCTGAGCCGCGCGGCCCGGCTGAGCCCCGGCCCGGCTGAGTCCGGCCCGGCGGCTGGAGCCCGGAGCCGCCGGCTGGACGGTCATGCGTGCGGGGTGCTGGCGTGCAGGGTGGCGAGCAGGCGCAGCGCGGCCTCGTCCGGGGAGCCGGGGACGGCCGAGTAGACCTGCAGGGTCTGGTCGCTGTTCGGCACCGCGAGCATCTCGTAGTCCAGTGCTATCCGGCCGACCAGCGGGTGGTCGAACTCCTTGCGCCCGGTGCTCTTCTCCCGCACGTCGTGCCGGGACCACAGGGTGCGGAACTCCGGGCTCTTGATCGACAGCTCGCCGACCAGCGCGCTGATCGACGGGTCGTCCGGGTGCCGGCCGGCGGCCCCGCGCAGGGCGGCGACGGTGTCACGCGCGTAGGTCGGCCAGTGCGCGTACAGCTCGCGCAGAGCCGGGTCCAGGAACATCAGCAGCACCATGTTGCGCCGGCCGGCCGGCACCAGCGCCGGGTCGATGATCAGCGCGCTGAAGCCGCGGTTCCAGGCCAGGATGTCGAGCCGGCGGCCGTAGACCGCCGCCGGCGCCGGCTCGACGAGCTCCAGCAGCCGCCGGGTGACCGGCCGTACCCGCTCCACCCCGGGCGTCGAGCGCCGCGGCTCCGGAGGCGTCCGGCCGAGCCGGAACAGGTGGTCGCGCTCCGCCGCGGCCAACTGCAGCGCGCCGGCCAGCGCGTCCAGCACCGTGGCCGAGGGTCGCAGGTCGCGGCCCTGCTCCAGCCGCACGTAGTAGTCCACCGACACGCCGGCGAGCTGGGCGACCTCCTCCCGGCGCAGCCCCGGGGTGCGGCGGTGGCCGACCTGGGGCAGCCCGAGCTCGACCGGGTCCAGCCGCTCCCGCCGGGCCCGAAGGAACGCGGCGAACTCGCGCCGGCGGACGTCCCGCCGATCGGCCGCCGTACCGTCCATCGGCTCATCCTGCCTGAACCCGCCCGGGGCTGGCAGGACGGGCCGGTCCTAGGCTCAGCCTGCCCAGGACCGGCCCGCACTGCCTCGCGCCGCCGCCGGCTGCCAGCGTGGATCACATCGAGACCGATCCGAAAGGACATCCCATGTCTGTACTGCGGCGACTCATGGTGTCGGCGCTGACCGCCGCCGCGCTGGCCGGGCTCACCGTCGCCGGCGGCACTGTCACGGCCGGGGCGACGCCGTCGCGCCCGGCGGCGGCCGCCGCCGGAGAGAACCACCCGGCGCTGGTCGGCCACGGCGCCTCGCTCTACCCGGAAGGCGTTGCCTGGGATCCGACCCGGCGGGCGTTCCTGGTCGGCTCGGCCCGGCACGGGACCGTGTCGGTGCTGCGTCCGGACGGGACCACCCGCGTGCTGGTGAGCGACCCGGTGCTGGTGTCGAGTTTCGGTATCGCCGTCGACACCCGGCGCGGCCGGTTGCTGGTCACCTTCGGTGACATCGGGGTGGGCGAGAGGTCCGGCCCGGCGACCGCGCGGATCCAGTCCGGCCTGGGCATCTACGACCTGGCCACCGGCCGGCTACGGCACCGGGTGGACCTCAGCCTCGGCGCCGGCCCGCACGCGGCCAACGACGTGGCGGTCGACCCGGCCGGCAACGCGTACGTCACCGACACGGTCGGCGGCGCGGTGTTCCGGGTCGGTCCACAGGGGACGGTCACGGCGGCCGTCCGCGACCCGCGGTTCGCCACCACGGGCTTCAGCGTGAACGGCATCGTCTGGCACCCGCACGGCTACCTGCTGACCGTGAAGTACGACACCGGCGAGCTGTTCAAGATCAGCGCCGGCGGCCGGGTCGACGCGGTGCGGCTGCACGAGCCGCTGGTCGGTGGCGACGGCCTGGCGCTGCGCCGGGACGGCTCGCTGGTCTCGGTCACCAACGGGCTCGGCGGCTCCGGTACCGACGCGGTCCGGGTGCTGCGCCCGGTCGGCGAGTGGCAGGCGGCCCGGGTCACCCGGCTGGTCAGCCCGTGGCCGGACAGCCGGCCGACCACGGTGGCGCTGGTCGGGCCCGCCGCGTTCGTCCTCACCGGACACCTGGACGCGCTGCTGGCCGGCGACACCGGCCTCGACTCGTTCACCCTGCGCCGCTTCTGATCTGTTCTGGGGCCGCGACTACATCGCCTTCGGTGAGGTGGCCGAGGAGCGCGACCGCGTCCGCCACCGACCGGCCGCCGGAACCCGCACACCACCGCGGGTCCGGCGGCCGGCCGGTCAGTGCCCGGTGTCGGCCCCGCCGGTCCGCGTCGGCCCGCCGTCGTCGCGGGACGGGCGGCCTCCGGCGAGCGCGTCGTGGTGGCCGCGGACGTCGGTGGCGGTGACGTCGTCCGCGGCGGGCACGCCCAGGCCGTCATCAATCGGTAAGGCCGGCGACGCCCGCGCGGCCGGCCGGGCGGCCGTACGGTCGCCGGATGCGGGTGTTGGTGACGGGTGGAGCGGGGTTCGTCGGTTCGCACGTGGTGGCGGCGCTGGTCGCGGCGGGCCACGAGGTGCGGGTGGTGGACGCGCTGCTGCCGGCGGTGCATCCGCCCGGCGCGGCGCCGGTGCTGCCGGTCGGGGTCCCGCTGACCGTCGCCGACCTGCGGGACCGGGCGGCCATCGCGGCCGCGGTGCGGGGGATGGACGCCGTGGTGCACCAGGCGGCGATGGTCGGGCTGGGCGTGGACACCGACGACCTGCCCGGCTATGTCGGCTGCAACGACCTGGGCACCGCGGTGCTGCTGGCGGCGATGGCGCGGGCCGGCGTCGGCCGGCTGGTGCTGGCCAGCTCGATGGTCGTGTACGGGGAGGGCCGGTACGTGTGCGCCGGGCACGGCGCGGTTCCGGCCGGGCCGCGGCAGCCGGCCGAGCTCGCCGCCGGCCGGTTCGAGCCGCCCTGCCCGCGGTGCGGCGCCGGGTTGGCGCCGGAGCTGGTCGGCGAGGACGCCCCGCTGGACCCGCGGAACGTCTACGCGGCGACGAAGGTGGCCCAGGAGCACCTGGCCGGCGCGTGGGCGCGGGCCACCGGCGCCTCGGTGGCCGCGCTGCGGTACCACAACGTGTACGGCGCCCGGATGCCCCGCGACACGCCCTACGCGGGGGTCGCGGCGCTGTTCCGCTCGGCGCTGGCCCGGGGTGTGGCGCCGCGGGTGTTCGAGGACGGCGGGCAGCGGCGGGACTTCGTCGAGGTGCGGGACGTGGCCGCGGCGAACGTGGCCGCGCTGGAGCGGTACGCGGCGCCCGGTGCGCTGCGGGCGTTCAACGTGGGCAGCGGGCGGCCGCGGACGGTCGGCGAGTTGGCGGCGGAGTTGGCGCGGGCCTGCGGTGGGCCGGCGCCGGTAGTGACCGGCGAGTTCCGCCTCGGAGACGTGCGGCATGTGACGGCGTCGTCGGAGCGGGCGCGGCGGGAGCTGGGTTGGTCCGCGGTGGTGGAGTTCGGCCGCGGCGTGGCCGAGTTCGCGACCGCACCACTGCGCTCGCCGGTCGATGCCCCGGCCGGCGCCGCGGTCGGCGCCGTCGCTCGGTGAGCCGCGCGGTGCGCGCGTTGGTGGGTGACGCGGTCACCGGCCCGGCCGGCGGGCCGGTCGGCGCCGCCGCGCGCTGCCTGCGCTGGTCGGTGGCCCGGCCGGCGGGGCCGGTCAGCGCCGGCGCAGCTCGCTGAACCAGCGGCCGGCCGACCACCAGCCGTCGCCCGCGTCGAGTCCGGCCGGCGCTGCCAGCTCGGCGAGCCGGTCGGGGCCGAGGTGCGCCCACCGGAACCACCCGGACCACGGCCCGCGCGGCGGCTCGATCCGGATCCGGACCCGGCGCAGCGGTGTCCCGGGCGGGTCCGTCTCGCACAGGACCGTCCCGTGTGGACGGACGAGCTCGGCGCACCGGCGCAGCAGGGCGGCCGGGTCACCGCCGATGCCGATGTTGCCGTCCGCGAGGAGCACGTGCGCCCACCTGCCGGTGCCCGGCACCGGGCCGAAGACGTCGCGCTGCAGGGCCGGCGCGCCGCGGGCGTGGCAGAGCGCGACGGCCTGCCCAGCGATGTCGATGCCGAGCGCGGGCAGGGCGCGCTCGCCGAGCGCGGCGGTGAGCCGGCC
>JBBWZH010000143.1:0-6052 GCA_039648995.1 Mycobacteriales bacterium | reverse complement strand
GCGCCGCGCCGAGGACGTGCGTCCACCCGACGCGCGCTCCGCGCCGGACGCGCGCCCCGCATTCGACTCAAGCTCGTGGTTGACCCCCGGGTCCGGTTCGGCCCCACGCTCGTGGTCAGCCCCGGGCTCGGGGTCGGCCCGAGGCGCCGGGGCGGGCTCAGGTGCCGGATCGGGCGCGGGCCCCAGGCCCGGCACGAGCCCCACGCCGGGCTCAGCCGCCACGTCCGGCGCGAGTCCCTCGCTCCGCACGGGCCGGACACCCGCCACCAGCCCGCCCAGCGGCGTCAGCCCAGCCGCCGGCCCCGGCCCAGCCGCCGGCCCCGGCCAGGCCGCCGGCCCCGGGAGGGCCGCCGGCCCCGGCAGGGCCGAGGAGTCTGGCCGGGCCGAGGAGTCCGCGTGGGCGCGGCGCTCCAGCCAGGGGCAGCTGGCCGTGCCGGAGAGGGCCGTGCCGGAGAAGGCCGTGCCGGAGGGCCGGCCGGCGCCCCACCGCACGATCGCCCCGCTGGCCGCGCCGGGGGCGGAGCAGTGGTTGCGCCGCGGCATGGCGGCGGTCGGCGTGGCGATCGTGATCGCGGCGGCCGCCGGCAGCGTGCTCAGTTCGGGCGACCGCCCGGCCGACCAGCCCGACGCGGCGCCGAGCCTGCCCCCGGCCGCCTCGCTGCCGGTGGACCCGGAACCGACCGCGCCGGCGCCCGTGCTCGGCGACGACCTGGGTGCGGCCCCGGCGCCGACCGCGTCGGGCGTGGCGAAGGCGCTGGCCGCCCGGCTGGCCGACCCGCGGCTCGGCGGCCGTGTCAGCGCGCAGGTGATGGACGTCGGCAGCGGCGCCGTGCTGTATGACAACAGCGGTAGCCGGCCGGCCGTCCCGGCGTCCACCGCGAAGCTGATGACCGCCGCCGCGCTGCTCGCCGTGGCGCGGCCGGACGACCGGTTCACCACCCGGGTGGTGGCGGGCACGAAGCCGGGTGAGGTGGTGCTGGTCGGCGGCGGCGACCCGACGTTGTCCGCGGCCGCCCCGGGCAAGCCGACCTCGTTCCCCGGCGCGGCGCGGCTGTCCGACCTGGCCGCGCTCGCGCGCCAGGCCAGCCCGAACAAGATCACCAAGGTGCTGGTGGACACCAGCCGGTACGCCGGCCCGCGCATCGGCACCGGCTGGGACCCGGGTGACGTGTCCGCCGGCTACGTCGCCCCGATCACCGCGCTGATGGCCGATGTGGGCCGCACCGACCCGGCCAGCACCGCGGAGCCCGCCAACCGCTCCACCACCCCCGAGCTGGCCGCGGCCGCGGTCTTCGCGGCCCGGCTGGGCCTGCCGGCGGACGCGGTCGCCGCCGGCGCCGCGAGACCGAGGGCGCCCGTACTGGCCACGGTCCGGTCGGCGCCGGTCGGTCGGCTGATCGAGCAGATGCTGCTCGCGTCGGACAACGTGCTCGCCGAGACGCTGGCCCGCCAGGTCGCGGTGGCCGAGAAGCTGCCGGCCAGCTTCACCGGCGCGGCAGCCGCCGTCCGCCGGGTGCTGACCCGGCTCGGCGTGCCGACCACCGGGATGGCGATGCTCGACGGCAGCGGCCTCTCGCCCGAGGACCGTGTCGCGCCGGCCACGCTGGTCGGCCTGCTGCGCGTCGTCGCCTCGGTGGACCACCCGACGCTGCACACCCTCGTGCCGGGGCTGCCGGTCGGCGGCTACGACGGCACCCTGGACCGGCGGTACACCAGCGGCCCATCCGCGGTCGCGGCCGGCTCGGTCCGGGCCAAGACCGGCACCCTGAACGGGGTCGACTCGCTGGCCGGCGTCGTCGCGGACCGGGACGGCCGGCTGCTGGTGTTCGCGTTCCTCGCCGACCGGGTCGACAGCGCGCTGCCGGCCGAGGACGCGTTGGACGAGGCGGCCGCCGCGCTGGCGGGGTGCGGCTGCCGCTGACCGCCGGCACCCGGCCGGCGGGCGTACGGTGGCGGCATGAGCGCACCCGCCGGAATGGTGGACTGGGACCTCGCCGTGGCCACCGCGACGCGGCTGCTGTCCGCCGGCCCCGACGTGAGCCGGAGCGAGGCCGACGCGGCCGTCGAGTCGCTCCGCCAGCTCACCGACGTGGCCACCGCCCACGTGCAGGAGATCACCCGGCTGGAGGCGGCGGGCCCGGTGCCGCCGACGCGGGTGGTCGACCGGCCTGCCTGGGTCCAGGTGAACGCCGACAGCATGGCCACCCTGCTCAGCCCGGTGGTGGCGAAGCTGGAGGAGCGCCGGCCGCGGCCACCGGGCCGCATCGGCCAGGCGATCGGCCCGCGGGCCACCGGCTTGCAGGCCGGCGCGGTGCTCGCGTTCATGGCCGGCAAGGTGCTCGGGCAGTTCGAGTTCTTCACCCGCGAGGGCGGCCAGTTGCTGCTGGTGGCGCCGAACGTGGTGGAGGCGGAGCGCGCCCTCGGCGTCGACCCGCGTGACTTCCGGCTCTGGGTCTGCCTGCACGAGGTCACCCACCGGCTGCAGTTCACCGCGGTCCCGTGGCTGCGTGGCCACCTGGTCGGCGAGATCGACGCGCTGGTCGACGCGACCGACCTGGACACCGACGCGCTGCGGGAGCGGCTGGCCACGGTGGCCCGCGAGCTGGGCCGGGTGGTCCGCGGCGAGCGGGAGCAGTCCGACGGCATCCTCGGGCTGGTGCAGAGCCCGGGGCAGCGCGAGGTGATCGGCCGGCTGACCGCGTTCATGAGCCTGGTCGAGGGGCACGCCGAGTACGTGATGAACGCGGTCGGCACCGACGTGGTGCCGACCCTGGCCACCATCCGTGACCGGTTCGGCCGGCGCCGTCAGGGCACCGGCCCGGTCGACCGGCTGCTGCGCCGGCTGCTCGGCCTTGACGTGAAGCTGCGCCAGTACGCCGACGGCAGCAAGTTCGTCCGCGCCGTGGTCGATTCGGTCGGCATGGACGCGTTCAACGCGGTCTGGTCGTCCCCGCAGACCCTGCCGCGGCGCGCGGAGTTGGCCGCACCGATGGACTGGGTGGAGCGGGTGCACGGGTTCCGTCCGGCCGCCTCCGCCTGAGCCGCGGTCCGTAGCGCGCGTGGCTGGTCCGGATCCTGCTGTCGCCGCGGTCCGGGTGGCGGTTCGCCGAGCCCTGCGACCGCTGGCCGTCGCCGCCAGCCGGGTGCTGGTGGCCTGCAGCGGTGGCCCCGACTCGGTGGCGCTGGCCGCCGCGACCGCGGTCGTCGCCCGCGCCCTCGACCTGCCGGCCGGCCTGGTCACGGTCGACCACGGGCTGCAGGCCGGCTCGGCCGACCGCGCCCTGGCCGTCGCCGACCTGGGCCGCCGGCTCGGCCTGAACCCGATCCGGGTGGTCCGGGTCCGGGTGGGCACCGCGGGCGGTCCGGAGGCGGCCGCCCGGCAGGCCCGGTACGCCGGCCTGACCGAGGCCGCGGCCGCCGCCGGCGCCGGCTACGTCCTGCTCGGGCACACCCTGGACGACCAGGCCGAGACCGTGCTGCTCGGGCTCGGCCGCGGCTCCGGGCCGCGGTCGGTGGCCGGGATGCGCCCGGTCGACCCGCCCTGGCTGCGCCCGCTGCTGGGCGTCCGCCGCGCCGCGACGGTCGCCGCCTGCCGGGCGGAGGGCCTGACCACCTGGGCCGACCCGCACAACACCGACCCGCGCTACACCCGCGTCCGGCTCCGGCAGGAGGCGTTGCCGATGCTGGAGGACGTGCTGCGCGGCGGGGTGGCCGAGGCGCTGGCCCGCACCGCCACGCTGCTGCGTGAGGACCTGGACGCGCTGGACGCCGAGGCCGGCCGGGTCGCCGCGGCGGTCACCGCACCCGACGGCGACGCCGGCGACATCCCGGCCGGCGCGAACGGCGCCGGGGCGGCCCAGCCGAGCGCGCTGGACGCCGCCGCGCTGGCCGAGCACCCGGCCGCGGTCCGGACCCGGGTGCTGCGCGGGTGGTTGACCGGTGCCGGCGTCGGCCCGCTCACCTCCGCGCACCTGGACGCGCTGGACGCGCTCGTCAGCTCCTGGCACGGGCAGGGCCCGGTTGGGCTACCCGGCGGGTTGGCCGCCTACCGGCGGCATGGCAGGCTGCATCTCGGTCGCCCGGCCGGGTGAGGTCGGCGGCCCGCGGACGACCGCATCCGCCCGCGGTCGCCGATCCCAGCCGCGTCTACTAGGAGCGACTGTCTTGTACGACGGCGAGATCGACGAGATCCTCATCACCGAAGAGGAGATCGCCACCAAGATCGCGGAGCTGGCCGAGCAGATCTCGACCGACTACGCCGACCGTGAACTGCTCCTCGTCGGCGTGCTCAAGGGCGCTGTGATGGTGATGTCGGACCTGGCCAGAGCCCTGTTCCGGCCGGTGACGATGGAGTTCATGGCAGTTTCCTCGTACGGCTCGTCGACCTCGTCGTCGGGCATCGTGCGCATCCTCAAGGACCTGGATCGGGACATCTCCGGCCAGCACGTGATGGTCGTCGAGGACATCGTCGACTCCGGCCTGACCCTGTCCTGGCTGCTGAAGAACCTGTCCACGCGGCAGCCGGCGAGCCTTGAGGTGATGGCCCTGCTGCGCAAGCCGGAGGCGGTGAAGGTGCCCGTCCCGGTCCGGTACGTCGGCTTCGACATCCCGAACGAGTTCGTGGTCGGCTACGGGCTGGACTACGGCGAGCGGTACCGCGACCTGCCGTACATCGCCCGGTTGAAGCCGGAGGTGTACACCCGCTGAGAGCGGGCACAGATCCCAGGCCTGTCCGGGTTGCGTGCCCGGAACACCGGTAGCTCCCGGTCCGTTGGGCGCTTGGGGTGACCGTCGCCGGGGGCCCTGCGCCGCATCTGTTACCGGTGTACCGTCCTGCTATTGGATGATCGCCGGCGCGGGGTGGCGCCCACCACGCAGAGCAGGAGGGACGAGGCGCCGCTAGGGGCGTTCTCGCAAGCCATATGGATCGCAGACGCATAGTCCGATCGCCGTGGTTCTGGATCGTTGCGGCGGCGATCTTCTTCTTCGCGGCGCAGTCGATGTTCCGCGGCAACGGCGGCTTCAGCGAGGTCGACACCTCGGTCGCGCTCGCCCAGATCGACAACGGCAACTACTCCAAGGTCGTGATGAACGACCGGGAGCAGACCGTCGATCTGACCTTGAACAGCCCCGTTGACGGCCACAACAAGATCACCGCCTCGTACCCGGCGAACGCGTCGGACAATATCTTCACCGAGCTGCAGCAGAAGAAGGACAAGACCTTCACTACGAAGGTCTCCCGCGACAACGTCCTCGTCAGCCTGCTGTTCAGCTTGTTGCCGATCGCGATCGTGGTGTTCCTGCTGTTCCTGGTGATGAACCAGGTGCAGGGCGGCGGCAGCCGGGTGATGAACTTCGGCAAGTCCAAGGCCAAGCTGGTCAGCAAGGACACGCCGAAGACCACGTTCGCCGACGTCGCCGGTGCCGATGAGGCCATCGAGGAGCTCCACGAGATCAAGGAGTTCCTGGAGAACCCGGCCAAGTTCCAGGCCATCGGCGCCAAGATCCCCAAGGGCGTGCTGCTGTACGGCCCGCCGGGCACCGGCAAGACGCTGCTGGCCCGCGCGGTCGCCGGCGAGGCGGGCGTCCCGTTCTACTCGATCTCGGGTTCCGATTTCGTCGAGATGTTCGTCGGTGTCGGCGCGTCCCGGGTGCGTGACCTGTTCGAGCAGGCCAAGGCCAACGCCCCGGCGATCATCTTCGTGGACGAGATCGACGCGGTCGGCCGGCACCGCGGTGCGGGCCTGGGCGGCGGCCACGACGAGCGCGAGCAGACGCTGAACCAGTTGCTGGTCGAGATGGACGGCTTCGACGTCAAGGGCGGCGTGATCTTGATCGCGGCCACCAACCGGCCCGACATCCTCGACCCCGCGCTGCTGCGCCCCGGCCGGTTCGACCGGCAGATCGCGGTCGACCGGCCCGACCTGCTCGGCCGCAAGGCGATCCTGGCCGTGCACTCCAAGGGCAAGCCGCTCGGCCCGGACATCGACCTGGGCGTCATCGCCCGGCGCACCCCCGGCTTCACCGGCGCCGACCTGGCCAACGTGATCAA
>JBBWZH010000005.1:0-4566 GCA_039648995.1 Mycobacteriales bacterium | reverse complement strand
ATCCGGACCTTCCTCGCGCAGATCGACCCGAGGACCGGGTACATCGGCGACGCGTAACGCAAGGCGGTTCTCCCGAGCTGCAGCCGGCTCCACGGCACACCGGTCAAGGCGGTCAACGCGGTCGAGGGAGAAGTTCAACGTCTCGCGTACGGGCAATGGCCTGCTGCCCGCAGACTCAGGCGCCGCCGATGATCGGGCTACCCCGGGGCGGCGGGGTCGGCCGGCGCGAGCCACCGAGCCCGCGCGGCCGATCGATCATCCCTGTCCGGCCAACCGGCCACGTCTGTAGGCCGCCGCGCTCGAGCCCGCAGTCCGACCGAGCGGGCGACTGATTAATTCCGTTGCACCGCTGCGTCGGCGCATCGTATTGTCCGGCCCGCCATCAACAGGTGGCGACTCACGGTGTGAGAGGAGGTGAGCGCGATGTACGCATCGCAGCTCTCCCCGGTCACGCCGGTCGACCTCTGAGTCGACCGGTAACCGACCCGGGGAGTGCCCCGCACTCCCGGGAGTTCTGTCAGATCTGACCGTCGCCCGCTAGCCGGGCGACATCGAGCTGCACAACCAGTTCAGCTCGGGGCGGCGCCGGCTTCCGGAGGCCGGCGCCCGCTCCCTAGGGCCTACGCCACGGCCCGAGGCGCAGGTCGTCCTCACGTGCCCCCTCGTCGAAGCCATCGCCGTCGGCCACGCCGACCAGCTCGCCGGCCGCGTCCCGCACGCCAGCCACGCCCTCAACGAGCTCACCCGCCGCTGCCACACCGACCCGGACCTACGCCGCCGCCTAGACATCTGACGACCACCAGCTGACCAACCGCAGAAGCGGATTGTTGAGGGGGCACCCGTTGCGGCGGCGGACACTCGGCGGGTGTGCCGAGGGACGCGTCGGTGATCTGGTCGATGAGCGCCTGCTGGCTGATGGCACGGAGGTGCGGTGAAGATTGTTGTGCCGGGCGGTACGGGACATCTGGGTCGCCTGCTCGTTGGTGCTCTCGGGAGCGCGGGCCACGAGGTGGTCGTCCTTAGCCGGCGGGCCGACCCGCTGGAGGCCGCCGCGGGCATCGTGGGATGGGACGGGCGGAACGCGGGGGAATGGATGGCTGCCCTCGACGGCGCCGATGCTGTCATCAATCTGGCCGGACGCAGCGTGAACTGCCGGTACACCAAGCCCAACTTGCATCAGATGATGGCCTCGCGAGTGGACTCCGCCACCATCGTGGGTGCGGCGATCGCCCGGGCGGCCAGACCTCCGCGGGTGTGGCTGCAGATGAGCACCGCCACGATCTACGCGCACAGCCACGACCGGGCCAACGACGAGGCGACCGGGATCATCGGCGGCGCCGAGCGCGGCGTACCGGCATATTGGGCCTTCAGCGTCGACATCGCGCGCAACTGGGAACGTGCCCAGTCTGAGGCGCCGACCCCGGACACCCGCAAGGTCGCGCTCCGCACGAGCATCGTGATGGCCCCCGGCCGGGGCGGAGCTTTCGACATGCTGTGGCGCATGACCCGGTACGGCCTCGGCGGGCCGGTCGCCGGCGGTCGGCAGTACGTGTCCTGGATCCACGGCCACGACTTCGCTCGGGCGATCGGGTTTCTCCTGGCCCACGACGACCTCGCCGGGCCGGTCAACCTGGCCGCACCCAGCCCGCTGCCCCACCGCGCGTTCATGGCAGGCCTCCGCGGCGCGGCGGCCGTACCGGTCGGGTTGCCCGCGACGAGATGGATGGCGGAACTCGGCGCGTTCCTGCTGCGCACCGATACCGAACTGCTGCTCAAAAGCCGCCGGGTCGTGCCGGGGCGACTGCTCGACGCAGGCTTCAAGTTCGACTTCCCCGAATGGCCCGACGCCGCCCGCGACCTGGTCGCCCGCAGCCGGGCCGGCGAGGGCGGGTAGAAGCACCGTCCGGCCCCGACCGCCCAGATCCGACCGGCTGCACCGATCAGATGGCCCGGTTCCAGGGCCGGCGGGCTCCGGCCGGTGATCCGGGCCGGTCGGCCCGGATCACCGGCCCGTGGTCAACGCCGGACGACGGCGGTGGTCGGCGAGGTGCCGCGGCGGTGGTTGCCGGCAGCGGGAAGGTCCCGGCGTGGAAGAGGATCGTGCCCCGCAGCGCCGGGGTGGCCGACTCGCAGTGCTGCACGAACGTGGCCGCCAGCGCGGCCACCCGGTCACCGTCCAGCCGCAGTTCGGTGATGGTGAGCGAGCCCGTGCTGGCGTCACAGCCACGGCCGTCACCGAACACGTCCAGCCGTGCCTGCCCGGGCCCGGCGAACCGGGTCGTCGAGTAACTGCCCACGTGAAGGGTCTGGCCGGTCGGCGCGGCCACCAGCGCGGTCCAGTCGTCGCGCAGCCCACTGACCCCGTACCGCAGGTTGCTCGCGTTACCGGAGAGGGTGAACGGCGAGGTCGAGCCGGCGTACGTGCGGCTCACCCTGTTCCGTCAGCAGGGCAACCGCTGGGGTGAAGCACACGCGTTGTGCAGCCTCGGGGAAGTCCTCTGCCGCCAGGGCCAGCAACCCGCACCGGCTCCCACGCCGACCCGCAGGGCAACCACCGCGACAACAACTGACTCCGCTCGGGACCGAGGCGACGTGCGCAGGAACTCCTCAGGGGCCCCGAGCCCGTCAGTGCCGGCATTGTCGGCCGGTGTTCATTGACGCGTGTTGTCGGCCTGCCTAGCGTCGATCTTGCATGTGGCAGCGACCTCTCGGCCGGCCCAGGCCGCAACCGTCTCGACCCCCAGCATTTGCGGCTCAGCGGCAGGAGGACACATGGCGGATATCGGCAGGCAACCCTCGGTGCTGCCGGAGTTCGCGGCGGAGTTTGCCGGAACGATGATCCTGATTTTGTTCGGTGTCGGTGTCGTGGCACAGGTGTCGGCCGGCGGAATCGGCGACCATGACAGCATCGCCTGGGGCTGGGGCCTGGGCGTGACGCTCGGCCTGTACGTCGCCGGTCGGGTCAGCGGCGCGCATCTCAACCCGGCCATCACGATTGCGCTGGCCGCGTTTGCCGGCTTCCCGTGGCGGAAGGTCGCCCCGTTCGCGCTGGCCCAGACCCTGGGTGCGTTCACCGCCGCGCTGCTGGTCCGGTGGAACTATAGCGAGGTGCTGGCTACGGCCGACCCCGGCAATACGATCAAGACGCAGAGCGTGTTCTCCACGCTGCCCGGCAACGGGGCCCTGCCGGTCAGCGAGTGGGGCGCGTTCCGGGACCAGGTCATCGGCACCGCGATCCTGGTGTTCGTGATTTTCGCGCTGGTCGAGGCCCGGAACAACCCGCCGCTGGCCAACCTGGCTCCGGTGGTGATCGGTCTGCTCGTGGTCGGGATCGGGATGGCTTGGGGCACCGACGCCGGTTACGCGACCAACCCGGCCCGCGACTTCGGCCCGCGGCTGGCATCGTTCTTCACCGGGTACGGCGAGTCGATGCGGGACCAGTACGGCAACCTCTACTGGTACATACCGATCGCCGCGCCGATCATCGGCGGCCTGGTCGGCGGCGGCCTGTGGAAGGGCCTGGTCGGCCGGTTCCTGCCGGTCGAGGAGGCCGAGCCGAACCTCGCCGAGCCCGACGTCGTGACCCGTGACCGCGTCTGAGCGCACGCGTCCAACCAGGAGGATTCATGGCTGACTTCGTCTGCGCGGTGGACCAGGGGACGACGAGTACCCGGTTCATGATCTTCGACCACGGTGGCAACGAGGTGGGGCGCCATCAGCTCGAGCACGAGCAGATCCTGCCGCGGGCCGGCTGGGTGGAGCACAACCCGCTGGAGATCTGGGAGCGCACCGTCGCGGTGATCCGCACCGCGATGAACCAGCGTGGACTGTCTGCTTCGGACCTGGCCGCGCTCGGCATCACCAACCAGCGGGAGACCGCGGTGGTGTGGAACCGCAGGACCGGGCGGCCGTACTACAACGCGATCGTCTGGCAGGACACCCGCACCGACCGGATCGCCTCGGCGCTGGACCGCGACGGCAAGGGCGACGTGATCCGGCAGAAGGCCGGCCTGCCGCCCGCGACGTACTTCTCCGGCGGCAAGATCCAGTGGATCCTGGAGAACGTCGACGGCGTGCGGGCGGCGGCCGAGGCCGGCGACGCGGTCTTCGGCAACACCGACTCGTGGCTGCTGTGGAACCTCACCGGCGGCACCGACGGCGGCAACCACGTCACGGACGTCACGAACGCCAGCCGCACGATGCTGATGAACCTCGAGACGCTCGACTGGGACGACGAGCTGCTCTCCTTCTTCGACATCCCGCGGGCGATGCTCCCGGAGATCCGGCCGTCGTCCGACCCGAACACGTACGGCACGACGCGGGCGAACGGACCCCTCGGCGGCGAGGTGCCGATCACCGGTGACCTCGGCGACCAGCAGGCCGCCACGGTCGGGCAGGTGTGCTTCGCGCCGGGCGAGGCCAAGAACACCTACGGCACCGGCAACTTCATGCTGCTGAACACCGGCACGGAGCTCGTCCGGTCGGACAGCGGGCTGCTGACCACCGTGTGCTACAAGCTCGGCGCCAGCGCCCCGGTGTACGCCCTCGAAGGATCGATCGCGGTCA
>JBBWZH010000141.1:0-5111 GCA_039648995.1 Mycobacteriales bacterium | reverse complement strand
CCGACCACGCCGCCACCGACCACGCCGCCACCGACCACGGTGCCGCCGTCCACCCCGCCGCCCCCGGCGCCGACGCGACCACCGCCGCCCGCCCGCCCGCCGGCTCCGCCGGCCAACCCAGGCCTGGCCGTCGCCGTGCGGCCGGCACCGGGGTTCGTCGGTGGCCAGGTGAGCGTGACCCTCACGGCCCGCAACCGCGGCGGCAGCCCGGCGACCGGCCTGCGGCTGGACCTGCGGCTGCCCGTGGGCGTGCCGGTGGCCAGCGTGACGCCGGGCTGCGCCCAGACCGGCTGCCCGCTGGGCGACCTGCCGTCGGGTGGCTCGCGGGTCGTCATTGTCGTGCTCGCGCCGGACGCCGCGCTGAGGGCCACCGTGTCCGGCACCGTGCGGACCACCGGCAGCGACGCCGACCCGGCCGACGACACCGCCACCGCGCCGCTGCGGGTGCTGCAGCCGCGGATCATCGCCGTCCCGCCAATCGGCAAGCCCGGCTTCGTCACGCTGGTCCGCGGCGTCGACTTCCCGCCGGGGGCACCGGTCCGGCTGACCTGGTCGCCGGGCATCACGGTCGCCGCGGCCTCCACCCGGCCACGCCCGGACGGCACCTTCACCGCGCAGCTGTTGATCCTCTTCAAGGACGAGACCGGCCCGCGCACGATCACCGCGACCGGCCCCGGCTTCAGCCCGGTCCGCACGCCGTTCCTGGTGGTGGTCGGCTCGATCGGCCCGCCGACCGAGACCGAGCGCCGGTGACCGCGATGGCTGAGGAGAGCCGATGATCCACGAGGTGGACGAGGCGCTGCGCCGGCTGCTGGCCGAGTACGGCGTGCCCGGCGGGGGCGGCGAGCTGGCGTTCGACGCGCCGACCAAGGAGTGGACCGCGCAGCGCAACCGCCCGACCGTCAACGTGTTCCTCTACGACATCCGCGAGGACCGCGGCCGCCGGCGCAGCGGCCCGGCCGAGGAGCACGACGACACCGGCCTGGTCGTCGGCTGGCGCGACCCGCCGCGCTGGTTCCGGCTGTCGTACCTGGTGACCGCGTGGACCAACCGCCCGCAGGACGAGCACCGGCTGCTGGCCGAGGTGCTGGGCTGCCTGATCCGCACCGACGCGCTGACCGGCCGGTGGCTGACCGGGACGCTGGCCGAGCTCGACCTGTCGATCCCGGTCGAGGCGGCCGCGCCGGCGTCGGAGGGGCACACGGCATCCGACGTCTGGACCGCGCTGGGCGGTGAGCTCAAGCCGGCGATCGACCTGCGGGTGACCGCCCCGTACGCCGGCGAGCGGACGCCCGCCGGCCCGCCGGTCACCGAGGGCCTGGTGACCCGGGTCACGGAGCCGGCGGCCGTGCCGGCGGAGGCCGGGCGTCGGCTGCGCTACGACGGGGCGAGCGACGCCGCCACCGGGGACGGGTTCGCCGCGCCCCGGGCCAAGCCGTTGCCGCCCGGCCGGCGCCGCCGCGGGCGGAGCGTCGGATGACCCGGGCCGCAGCGCCGGAACCGGCGCTCGACCCGGCGCCGCCATCCGATCCGGACCTGGCCTACCTGTGGCACCGGCTCGGCCTCCTCGAGGCGCGGGTGCGGTGGTCGGTGACGGCCAGGCGGGCCACCGACCCCGCGCCGGACGACCCGTACCGGGGCACCTACCTCACCCTCGAGGACGTGCAGCGCATCCTCGCAGCCCGCCGCGAGCACTGGGACTCCACGCCGCCGCACGGTGCCGCGCCCCGGCCGGCCGGGCTGGCCGAGGTCGGCCGCCCACCGCGGCTGCTCGACCTCGCCGGCTGCTTCGGGCTCACCGGGCTGGACGTCGAGCTCCTGCTGGTGGCGCTGGCCCCGGATATCGACCCCCGGTTCGAGCGGCTGTACGGCTACCTCAACGACGACGTGACCCGGCGCCGGGCGACCATCGGGCTGGCGCTGGAGCTGTGCGGCGAGCCGGTGGCCGGCGCCGGCCGCGCCCGGTTCGCGGCGACCGCCCCGCTGGTGGCCGGCGGCGTGCTGGAGGTGCGCGAGCCGGAACTGCCGGCACTGTCCCGCCCGCTGCGGGTCACCGACCGGGTGGTCGGCCACCTGCTCGGCGACGACCGGCCCGACGCCCGCCTGGCCGGTCTGGTCACCCTGATCGAGCCGGCTGAGCCCGGTGAGCGCGGTGAGCGCGGTGAGCCGGCTGGGCCGGGTGGGCCGGGTGGCGCCGGGCCAGCGGGACGGGTGCGCCCGGCGGGGCCGGCCGCCGAGCCGGTGGCTGGGCTGGTGGCTGGGTCGGTGGCTGGGTCGGTCGAGCCCGCCGCGGGGGCGGCGGGGCGGATCCGGGCGGCGCTCGATGCCGGCATCGCGGTGCTGCACCTGCGCGAGACGGCCGGTGGGGCGCGGCACGCCGCGGTCGACGCGCTGCTGGGCACCGGGCGGGGCGCGCTGCTGCCGGACCCCGCGGGGCTGGCCGAGCTGGCCGACCCGGACGCGGTGCTGACCGCGCTGGTCCGCGAGGCCCGGCTGCGCGGCGCCGGGATCGTGCTCGGTCCACTGGAGACACTCGACCCCGGCAGCGCCGGCCGCGCCCGTCCGCTGCGCGAGCTGACCCGGCGGGCGGCCGGCGTACCGCTGCTGATCTACGGCGGGCGGCCCTGGGATCCACAGTGGACCCCGCAGCCGCCGGTCACGATCGCCGTCCCGCCACCGGACGCGGACCGGCTCGCACGGCTCTGGCATGCCCTGCTGGCCGACGCCATCGGCGGCCCGAGCGCCGCCGCCGCGATGACCGGGTACCGGCTGTCCGCCGAGCAGGTCCGCGGGGCTGCCTCGATCGCGGCCCAGCTGGCCCGCATCGACCGCCGGCCGGTAGGCCCGGACGACCTGCGTGCCGGCGTCCGGGCCTGGAACGGGGCCGGCCTGGAGCGGCTCGCCCGCCGGATCACCCCGGCCGTCGGCTGGGACGACCTGGTGCTGCCCGAGCTGACCCGTCAGCAGCTGCGGGAGGTGGTGATCCGGGCCCGGCACCGGGACCGGGTGCTCGGCCGGTGGCGGATGCGGCCCGGCGGTGGCCGCGGGCGCGGGGTGGTGGCGCTGTTCGCCGGCGAGTCGGGCACCGGCAAGACGATGTCCGCCGAGGTGGTCGCGGCCGAACTGGGCCTGGACCTGTACGTCGTCGACCTGTCCGCGGTGGTGGACAAGTACGTCGGGGAGACCGAGAAGAACCTGGAGCGGGTCTTCACCGAGGCGGCCGGCGTGAACGGCGTGCTGCTGTTCGACGAGGCCGACGCCGTCTTCGGCCGGCGCTCGGAGGTCCGCGACGCGCACGACCGGTACGCCAACGTGGAGTCGGCGTACCTGCTGCAGCGGGTCGAGTCCTTCGACGGCATCGCTGTCCTCACCACCAACCTGCGGTCCAATGTGGACCCGGCGTTCACCCGGCGACTGGACGTGGTCGTCGACTTCCCGCAACCCGACGCGGCCGAGCGGCTGGCGCTGTGGGACCGCTGCCTCGGCCCCGACCTGCCCCGCGCCGGCGACCTCGACCTGGCCTTCTGCGCGGAGCGGTTCGAGCTGACCGGCGGGTCGATCCGGGCCTGCGCCGTCTCGGCCGCCTACCTGGCCGCGGACGCCGACCGCCCGGTCGGGATGGCCGAGGTGATCGCCGCGGTGCACCAGGAGTACCGCAAGCTCGGCCGGCTGCTGCTGGACAGCGAGTTCGGGCCCTGGCTCGCGTCGCCGGCCTGACCTCACCATCGACCAGCCCGTGGAGACGCCATGCACGCACACGAGAAGCAGCCCGGACCCGCCGCGGCGGTGCCGGCCCAGGCACCGGCCGCGCGCCCGGCCGCCGCACCGGCGCAGCACGACGTGCTGGATCAGCAGCGGCTGGTCGGCAACGCCGCGGTCGTGCAGCGGATGCAGCAGGAGGCCGCCGACCCGCAACCGTCCACTGTGTACGACGTGCTGCGCGCGCCGGGTCAGCCGTTGCACGAACGGGTCCGCCAGGACATGGAGGCCCGGCTCGGCGCCGACTTCACCGACGTCCGGCTACACGCGGGCGCCGCCGCGCGGCGGTCGGCGGAGGAACTGGGCGCCCGCGCCTACACCGCCGGCAGCCACGTCGTGCTCGGGCCGGGTCCGGTCGACCGGACCACCCTGGCGCACGAGCTCGCGCACGTGGTCCAGCAGCGCAGCGGCCCGGTCGACGGCACCGACCGGGGCGACGGCCTGCGCGTCTCCGATCCGTCCGACCGGCACGAGCGCGCCGCGGCGGCTGCCGCGGCAAGCGCTCTGGCCGGCCCCGCGCCCGTACCGGCCAGCCGGGAGGATCACGCGGGACCGGCCGGTGGCCGGGCGGGCACCACCCGCGCCGGCGCTCGGCCGGTGGTGGCCCGGATGGCCCTGCTGGACCGGCTGCGCTCCGCCGCGACCCGCGAGGCCGAGCTCGGTACCAGGTTCGGCATCCGGATCGGCCCCTCGACGGCCCGCCCGGACAAGCACTTCAGCCATGCTGAGCTGGATCGCATCGAAGCCGCGCTGAGCCGGCTGCCGATCGAACAGGTGCGGGACAACCCCTACCTCGTCGCGATCCAGCCCGGTACCGGTGAGGGTGGCGCGGCGAGCGCCTACAACGCCGAGACGCTGACGATCGACATCGTCAGGCCGGTGACCACCGGCCTGGTCTACTCCCTGCTCAACCGGCGCGGGGACTGGCAGCGCGGCCGGATGGACAAGGGGGCGATGGCCGCCTACGGGGGCATCAGCGCCACCGGCGACCGTGCGTTGGGCATCAACCCCCGCGACCGCGAGGTCATGGGCGGTGTCTCCGACGCGCTCGTCCGGGCGCAGGGCAACCTGCTCAAGTGGACGATCCGGCATGAGGTCGGCCATCCGGTGGAGAGGCAGGTTGACTGGGCCACCCTGTCGGCGCAGCCCCGGTTCGGCGGTTGGCAGACCTTCGTCCGGACAGCCGATGTCTTCGGGCTGGCCACCCAGATCCTCGGCAATGCCAGACTCTCCGCCGCCGAGCAGCAGACGATCGAGGACGACGAGGGAGCCCGGCTGTCCACCGCGTTCTATGGGCTGCTCGCGGACGAACGCGAGGACAAGCAACTGGACGGCTTCGTCGAACGCTGGGC
>JBBWZH010000770.1:0-4998 GCA_039648995.1 Mycobacteriales bacterium | reverse complement strand
CCAGTTCGCGTGTGGACAGATCGAACCGATGCTCGTGGCTGACGGGGAAGCTGTCCGGGTAGACGGAGTTCGAGAGCACGATCCCGACGTACTCCTCGATCGCCGACTCAACGTCGAAGGCGAGATCGTTGATCAACTGATCGAGCGCAGCGTTTCGTTCGGCCGCCGCCGCCTCAGCCTCCCCGGACTCCCGCGAGTGCGCCTCGCGGGCCACCGCGAGATTCGCCTGCCGGTCGCGCTCCGCTTCGACACTGCGCGCCATCTGCGCTTGGTACGCCTTCTGCATCGCATCGGCCTGCACCTGGGCGCTGTGGCACGCCTGCGCGTAGCCCGCCCGCGCCTGCTGCACGGCGGCGTCGTAGCGCTTCCGGGCGCCGAACAGTGCGGCGGTGCCGCTCGGTGCCGGCGGCTCCTGGTACACCGGAACCGGCGGATACCGCGGCGGATCCGGCGGCAGGACAGCCCGGATCAACTCCTGGCCCGGGGTGAACGGTGGGTGTTCCACCGTCACCCGCAGGCTCTCCAGATCGACCCAGTCGTCCACGTCGAGCGTCGCGGTGAGCAGGCCGTCGATCTCGGCGTACGTCGTCTCCAACGCCACATTGGCCGCGTCCACCTCGGCGATGCGTGCCTCGGCGTAGAGCCGGGCGATCTCCTTCTCCGCGGCGCGAGCATCGGCGGCCGAAGCCTGCGCTGCTGCCGCCCGGGCCCGTTCGGCGGCCCGCTGTGCCTGCTCGGACCGCCATATCGCGGCCTGCCATTCGCGGTGTGCCGCCTGCGCCTGACGCACCCGCTCCCGCTCGCGCAACTGCGCCTGGTGGTTCAACTCGGCGAAGAAGCCTCTGTGCCTAGCCACGGCGGATCCCCTCCACGCACCCCATCGACGATGCCCCCACTGGACGCGCGTTCCGTCGATCACAGTAGCGATACCGATCCGCCGGCACGGCCGAACCGGCCAGATCGACCGCCCGCACGCAGCGAGACCGACCGGTGGTCACACCGACCGCTTCACGTCCTGCGCTGCAACTGCCGGTACTGGTCGATGGCGATGCTGTACGGCCAAGCGACGGCCCCGACGGGTCGTCGACATGACCCGGAGCAGTTCAGCGTAGACGCGTTGGTGGCCGTCACGGTCGGGGCTGCCGTTAGTCATCAGGAGCGGGTGGCGGCCGTCGGGGACGGCGTGCAGACGAGGTCTCGGCCGGGGTTGCCGGGTCGGAGGCGGTCGCGATGAAGAGGCGGGTTTGGAAACGAAGTTCCCATCACGTTCCTCCGCCCTTGCACGAGCAGCAGCGGCCAACTGGCCGGGTCACGCGTCGCCGGCAGCCACCAACAGGTCTCGCCGCCGCGGAACACGCCCCACAGCCGCAGGCCGCCCGGCTCCGGCGCGAACGGCGCCGGCACCAGGACCGCGCCGCCGCGGTGATCGGCGCGCCGGGCGCGGATCCGGTCGGCGTGCCGCGCCTGCTCGCGGTCCATGTCCAGATCCGCCGCGCCGTCCGCCGGGCCGGCTGCGGCGGGGGCCAGCAGCCGCAGCGTGCCGGCGAGCAGCCCCGGTCCCACCCGGTCGAGCAGCTCGGCGTAGTCGGCCGGCATCGGCCGGGTGTCGCCGGTCGGCGTGGCCGACCCGCCGCCGGGGTCGACCTGGAGCGTGGCGGCGAACGCGGCGCCGGCCGTGCGTAGCTCCTCGGCCCTACGGTGCGCCGCGGCGGGCTTCATCACCAGCGGCGATCGCCCGCCATACGCGGTGGTCCAGGTTGCCCGGCAGCGGCCGGCGGGCCGCCGGCGCGACGTCGAGCTCGCCGCGCAGCAGCGCGGCCAGGACTTGCGTGGTCGTCATCGGCGGCAGCGGCTGCCACCCGTCGCCGGTGCCCGCGACGGTCGACCAGCCGTCCGGATCCGGGCCGGAGCCGGTGTCCCAGAACAGCTCGACCTGACCGTCGGTCGTGGCCCACAACAGCAACCCGCCCGGCTCCGGGTGGAACGCGTACGGGTTCGCCGCCGGGTCCAGGTCACGGCGGACCCGCTGGTTGCCCTGCATCCGGTCCAGGTCGGCGAAGTAGTCCGGCGCCGCCCGGCGCGGCACCAGCACGGTCAGCCAACCGCCGACCGTCACAGGCCCGTACACCGAGCCGAACGCCTTGTAGTCCGCGGGCAGGCCGACACCCAGCCGCGCCTCCACCCCCGCCCAGTCAACCGGGAACGGCTCCCCCGGCAGCCCACCGAGCAGGGCCGACACATCATCCATAGTCACGGCCGGGATCGTGTTCACCATCCGCCGGTTCTGAGCCCGGTAGGCGCGGCCCCCACCGCCATGCCGGCGGTGGGGGCCGGCACCGACCGGGGCGGCGCCGGCGGCTGGCGGGCTGGCACTGCGGCCCGGTGGGTGTGGCTGCCGGGCGCCGCGCCGCCGCCGGCGCCGGCGCCCCACGGTCCTGCTCGGATTCCGCGGCGACACGGCCATCTACGTCCGGCAGATCCAGCTGAAGACGACCGGCCGCGAGCCGGGAGTGCCGTCCTGGCCGTGGACCCGTTCGAAGTGCTCGTAGCCGCCGCGGTACACGATCTTGATCTTGCCTTGGCTCGGTGCCGTCCGCCTCCGCCGCAGCGCGGTTGGTAGGTCGAACGGTCCACCTTCGAGCACGGCCTCGATGTCGCCGGCGTCCCCCTGCGCCGCGGCGGGCTGGTCGCCGCCGGCGGCCGGAGCTGGAACGGTCCGATCCATGCCAACCTCCATGGCTGTGTCGATCCGGGCTGCGCCGGGCGTCACGCCCGTCACAGCGATGTCGGCGCGGGCGTCTCGATCCGGCCGGGATGGTGGTCGCACCGCACCACCAGCAACCGGGCGCCCCCGTCCGAGCCGGCGTGGACCGACCTGGCCGTGGCGACCGACCGGCCGCCGCGGAAGCGCCGCGGATGCCGGGCGACCACCAACGTGACGTCCTGCTCCGGCCACGCGCTGGCACGGGCGAGGTGGGGCGGCACCGTGGCGAACGTCCAGGAGGTGCGGGACGGCGCGATGATCCTGGCGACCACGGCGAAGCACTCCTCCTCCAGATCGTCCTCGAGTTGGGCGACGGCGCCGATCGCGAGCATGCCCAGCGCGTTGGCCGCCATCAGCGGCGACGGGTCGGGCTGGACGAGCAGCACCTCCACCGGCACGCCAAGCCGCGTGGCCAGCGGGATGGCGTGCCGCACCGAGGCGACCGTGCACTCGCGCCGGTCGATCAGCGCGACGACCCGCTCGGTCTGGCCGCGCCGGCGCTGACCGGTCGCCCCCGCCAGCGCCGCCCGACGCCGGTATCCGGACCTGCCCACGTCCTTCACGCCCCTCCGCTGAGTCGGCCGGGTGCCGCGGGCCGGCGCCCGCAGAGCCACCCAAACGCCTTAGCCAAGGTCCGCCGCGCTGCTGAGGACTCGCTAAGCAGCCGCTAAAGCCCGCCCGGTCCGGGTGACCGGCCGCGCCGCCGGTCGGGCGGACTTTAGAACCAGCCAAGGCCGCCCGAAGGCGGGACCGAGACGATGCCGACTGCCACTGAGCAGGGGGAGTGCTGATGACCGGTCGACCGCCGCGCAGCCGCTGGAGGCGGGTGCTGTCCTCGCTCCGCTGCCGGCCGCTGACCGTTGCCCGCGACGACTCCGGGCCGCCGATCCACCTGCTCTGGTTGCCCGGCACCATGTATGTCCTGAGCGACGCCGACGCCGACGGCAAGCCGGTCCCGCCGGCCACCGGCTGGGACGTGCCGGACCGGGCCGCGGCTGGGCCGGACCGGCTGGGCGCCGGGTGGCCTCCGGCCGGAGGCACAGGCACACCGGGCGCCGCACTGTCGGCCGCTGAACGGGCGGCCTGGGCCGAACTGACGGCCTCGGTGCGGCCGCCGATCGGCGACGGCCGGCTCGCGCCGCCGGACTGAGCCGCGGCTGGCGCCGCCGGACTGGCGGCGGATCGGGCCGCCGGACCGGGCGGCGGCTCGCGCCGCTGGACCGGCGGCGGATCATGCTGCCGGACTCAGCCGCGGCTCGCGCCGCTGGACCAGGCGGCGGCCGGCGCCGTCGAGCCCGGGCTGTGACTGGACGGCGTCACCGGAGGTCCGGGCCGGCGCCGGCAGGCGCCGGCGGCGGTGCCGGGCGGCACAGCCGGGAACAGGTGCGGCGCCGCCCCGCGGTCATCCGGCCGCCAGCGTATAGATGCTCTCCAGGCTCGACGCCTCGAGTACGGCTGGCAGTGAAATACGCCGGCCAGTCTTCTTTTCGAGCGCGGTGAGAAGTCGCAGCAGGTGTACAGAATCCCACCCGGGTATCTCATCGAAATGCCGGTCGAGGTCGGCTGGATCGACCGGCAAGCCGATTTCCTCGCGTACCAGCGTCACGAAGTCGTCGATGCTGTCCACGAGTCGGTCCTTCCATACGATGATGCGCCGCGGCAAAGGGCCGGCGGGTCCGCGGCCCAGGCTCGACGATCGCGCTAAAGCGGTGCTAACGAACGTCTAATGGCCGATCGCCGCCGGTAGGGATTGCTACCGTGTTGGTACCGGCCGCGTCGATCCTGTTACAGACGGCATATAGGGCCCACATACTGACGGACACAGCTTCACGGCATGAAGATGCATAACTGACGTCAACGCCCCCGATGCGCTATTGGGACGACACCCGTACGGCCGATCGGCCTAACGCTGGATGGCAAATGATGCAAGTTCACGCCAAGCAACGGAACTATTCGGACATCACTGCCGGCTCGGAGGTAGTTGTACGTTGAAACGGGCGTGACCAACTTGAGAACGGCCCGTACACTAATTACGTCGTTGGAGTCCTTACCGCGAGAAAACGCACCAGACGACCGTTCATGGGACAGGCCTTGCGAGCCGGGCACCTTGCTCCAGCCGCTCTGCTCTGCCTGGGAACCTTGACCCATGTCTCCTGACCATCAGACATCCTCCCATGTGTCGGCGTCACAGTCCGGAGTCGATGTAGGTGTCTCCGGCGCTGAAGGTCATTGGT
>JBBWZH010000140.1:0-5945 GCA_039648995.1 Mycobacteriales bacterium | reverse complement strand
CTGCACAGCGACACGCTGAACGAGGCCGGCTTCGTGGAGGACACGCTGGCCGCTATCGCCGGGCGATCCATCCACGCCTACCACACCGAGGGCGCCGGCGGCGGGCACGCCCCGGACATCATCACCGTGGTCAGCCACCCGAACGTGCTGCCGTCGTCCACGAACCCGACCCGGCCGTTCACGGTGAACACCATCGACGAGCACCTCGACATGCTGATGGTCTGCCACCATCTGAACCCGGCCGTGCCCGAAGACCTCGCCTTCGCCGAGAGCCGCATCCGGCCGTCCACCATTGCCGCCGAGGACGTGCTGCACGACCTCGGCGCGATCTCGATGATCGGGTCCGACTCGCAGGCGATGGGCCGTATCGGCGAGGTGATCATCCGTACCTGGCAGACCGCGCACGTGATGAAGCGCCGGCGCGGCTCGCTGCCCGGCGACGGCGCGGCCGACAACCTGCGGGCCCGCCGGTACGTCGCGAAGTACACGATCTGCCCGGCCGTCACGCATGGACTGGACGCGGAGATCGGCTCGGTGGCCGCGGGGAAACTGGCCGACCTGGTGCTCTGGGAGCCGGCCTTCTTCGGTGTCCGGCCGCACGCCGTGCTCAAGGGCGGCCTGATCGCGTGGGCCGCCATGGGCGACGCGAACGCCTCGATCCCGACGCCGCAGCCGGTGCTGCCGCGGCCGATGTGGGGGGCCGCGCCGCGCGCCGCGGCCGCCACCTCGCTGACGTTCGTCGCGCCGGCCGCGCTGGCGGACGGGCTGGCCGAGCGGCTGCAACTCCCCCGCCCGCTGGTGCCGGTCCGCGACGTCCGCTCGTTGACCAAAGCCGACCTGCCGGAGAACACGGCGCTGCCACGGGTCGAGGTCGAGCCGGACACCTTCACCGTCCGCATCGACGGCGACGTGATCGAGCCCGAGCCGGCGACCGAGCTGCCGATGACCCAGCGCTACTTCCTGTTCTGAGCCGGGCATGATTCCGCTGGGCGGGGCCGTGGCGCTGGTGCTGCTGGCCGACTCGCGGCTGCCGGCGGGCGGGCACGCACACTCCGGCGGGATGGAGGCGGCTCTCGACGCGGGTCTCGTCCGCGACCCGGCCGACCTGAGCGGATTCCTGCGCGGTCGCCTGTGGACGGCCGGGCTCGTGGCCGCCGGCCTGGCCGCGGCGGCCGCCCGGCAGGCCACGACCGACGGACTGGCCGGCTGGGCCGAGCTCGACGCGGAGGCGGACGCGCGGATGCCGTCGCCGGTACAGCGCGCGGCGTCCCGGCAGCAGGGACGGGCGCTGCTGCGGGCCGGCCGGGCGGCCTGGCCGGGCCCGGTATTGGCCGGGCTGGCTGGCAAGCCGGGTGAGCTGGCCGATGGGCCGGCCGGCGGGCTGGGCGGTCTGGCCGACGGGCTGAGCGGGCGGGCTCCCGGGCCGGGCACGCCGGCCGACGGACTGGGCGGCCGGGCTGGCCGGCCGGGCTGGCCGGCCGGGTTGGGCGGACCGCATCACCCGGTGGCGCTCGGCGCGGTCACCGTCGCGGCCGGCGGCGATCCGGCCGCGGCGGCGCTGGCGGCCGGATACCTGGCCGTGTCCGGGCCGGCCACCGCGGCGATCCGGCTGCGCGGCTTCGACCCGCTGGCGGTGCACGCGGTGCTGGCCGGGCTGGCCGCCGACATCGAGGCGGTCGCCGGGCACGCCGTCGCGGCGGCCGCCGGACCGCTGGTCGATCTGCCCTGTCCGGCCGCGCCGCGATTGGACCTGCTCGCCGAACTGCACGCACGATCGGAGGTGCGGCTCTTTGCCTCCTGACCACGGCGGTGACCACGCCCACGAGGTACGTCCACCCGGCGCGGCCCGGCCGGACCGCGCGCTGCGCATCGGCATCGGCGGCCCGGTCGGCAGCGGCAAGACCGCGCTGGTCGCCGCGCTCTGCCGCACGCTCGGGCCGGACGTGGACCTCGCCGTGGTGACCAACGACATCTACACCACCGAGGACGCCGACTTCCTACGCCGGGCCGGCGTGCTCGAACCCGACCGGATCGTGGCCGTCCAGACGGGATGCTGCCCGCACACCGCGATCCGGGACGACATCAGCGCGAACCTGGACGCGATCGAGCGGCTCGAATCCCGCTACCCGGCGCTGGACCTGCTGCTGGTCGAGAGCGGCGGGGACAACCTGACCGCCACGTTCAGCTACGGCCTGATCGATCAGCAGGTGTTCGTGCTGGACGTCTCGGGCGGCGACAAGGTGCCGCGCAAGGGTGGTCCCGGAGTCACCCGGGCCGACCTGCTGGTGGTGAACAAGACCGACCTGGCGCCGCTCGTCGGCGCCGATCTCGGCGTGATGGAACGGGACGCCCGCGCCGTCCGGGGGGACCTGCCGGTGCTGCTGCTCTCGCTGCGGGAGCAGCCGACCGCGCCGGATGTGGCCCGGTGGGTGCGCGGCCTGCTGGCCCGACGGCCGGCCCGGGCCGGCTAGTGCGGGCCCGCGCCGCGGTCGTGGCGGCCGCCGACCGCGCCGGCCGGACCCGGCTGACCATGCTGCGATCGCAGCCGCCGCTGACGCTGCGGCCGACCGCCGGGGCGCTCTACCTGGCGGCCAGCGCGGCCGGCCCGCTCGGCGGCGACGACCTGGGACTGTCCATCGTGGTCGGACCGGGGGCCGAGCTGGTACTGCGGACGGTGGCCGCGTCGGTGGTGCTGCCGGGCCCCGGGCCGTCCGCGTTCACCGTCCGGCTGTCCGTCGCGGCCGGCGGGCGGCTCACGGTGCTGCCGGAACCGACCGTGGTCGCCGCGGGCGCCTGCCACCGGGCGAGCACGCTGGCCGAGGTCGAGGCCGGCGGCGCGCTGCTGCTGCGTGAGGAGGTGCTGCTGGGCCGGCACGGCGAGCCCGGCGGCCGGTATCGCGGCCTGCTCCGGGTGGACGTGGGCGGCGCCCCGCTGCTGCGGCACCGGCTCGACCTGGACGGCACCGACCCGGCCACGGTCTCGCCGGCCTCGATGGTCGGCGCCACCGCGGTCGGCACGCTGCTCCAGATCGCTCCACAGTGGACGGACCCGGCCGCGCGTCCGGCTGGGACGGTCAGTCCGACGTGCGCGGTGATGCCGCTGGCCGGGCCCGGGCTGCTGGTGACCGCGCTGCGTGCGGACGCGCTCGACCTGCGCCGGGATCTCGACGCGCAGGTCAGCTACCTCCCGCCACCCCACCCGGCACGCCCTGGCCCGCGGCCCTGATCCGCGCCGCGCCCAGCCAGGACACCACGACCGCGGCCGCCAGCACCGCCCGAAGCAACGGCGTGAACCGCTCCGAATAGAGCACGCCCTCGATGTACTGATCGACGAACCCGCCCCGCAGCGGCGGCTCCCCCGCCCACCGCCGGAACGCATCCTGCAACCCGGTCAGCGGGCACGCCACCGGCGTCACGATCCCCGCCAGGCCCCACCCCACCGCGGCCACATGCGCCCATATGCTCCGCGGCCACCGCCATGCCGCGAACCCACCGACCGCCACATACCCCAGAAACCCGAAATGCACGGCGGCCACCCCCACGGCCGCCACCCGCCAAACCTCCTGCACCCACCCACGGTACGACCGCTCCGCGGCACCGGCCGCTTCCGACGGCCGCCCGACACCGCGTCGGCAGGCACCGAGCGGTAGCCGTTCTCGCTGTGGGTCGCGTCAGCAATCCACCGCGTACCCCGCCTGCCGGGCTATCTGGCAACAGGCAACGCGGCGAGATTTCTCCTTCGATGGTTGCTGCTGGTGTCTATGGCACCGGATGTCGAATCTTTCGAACTGCGGCGGTTGGTGGGGGTACGTGGTAGAGATGTGGGGCGCCACGTCGGGGGTGACGTACTCGCTGTCAGCCTGAGGAGGGTTCGTGCTGTCCCGACGTCGCGTTCGTGGGTTTTTCAGTGTGCTTCTGGCCAGTGCCGCGGTGCTGATGGGGTCTGCCCAGGGGGCGCGCGCCGATCCGATCTACCTCCCGTGGCCGTCGTTGCTGCCGGGGCTGATCGATCAGTACGTGCCGGACAACACCAATGACTGCGTGGCCGGTCGTCCCGTGTGCAGCAACGCGATTCTCGACGAGATGAAGCTGCGGTTCGGGCCGCTCGGGCAGAGCTGCAACCACCAGGCGGTGTTCGCGCTCGCGTACTTGCGCACCACCCAGACCTTCCAGTGGGCGCAGGCACAGCCGGGGTATTTCCAGGATCCCGGGTACGTGAACCACGAGGCGGCGGTGTTCGCGAAGTACTACTTCAGCGCGTACGACAACTGGTCGGCGGGGAGTCGCGCCGCGGTGCCCCAGGCATGGTTGATCGCGCTGGACAACGCCGGCAGCAAGCGCACCACCGGCACCGGCGACCTGCTACTCGGCATGAACGCGCACATCAACCGGGACCTGCCGTTCGTGCTCGCCGCGATCGGGCTGGCCACGCCGACCGGGCAGAGCCGCAAGCCCGATCACGACAAGGTCGACGAGTTCCTCAACCTGGTGACCGAGCCGCTGCTGATCGAGGAGATCGCGCGGATGGACTCCTCGATCATCAACCTGACCACCCCGTACGGCGTCGGCTACACGGGCCTGTTCCAGTTGATCGCAGTCTGGCGCGAACTCGCCTGGCACAACGCCGAACTGCTGCTGGCCGCGCCGACCGCGCAGGCGCGGGCGATCGTCGCGACCACCATCGAGACGACCGCCGCGACCGAGGCGACCGCGCTCGCGGCCGGCAACCTGTACGTTCCGCCGCTGATCACCACCACTACCCGGGACACCTTCTGCGCCGGCCACAACGGCGTCGCCCCACCGGCCGGCTACGCGTTCGGCGCCACGTCCGCCTACTGACCCACGCCGCCCGGGCCGCCCTACCGCGGCCCGGGCGGGTGCCGGCTCAGGCTCCGCTGACAGCGACCACGCCGGTCATCGTGCCGACGTACGCGTGCGAGCCGGAGAGCGTCGGCGAGGCGAAGTGTGGTGCCTTGCCGACGCCGATCCGCTGACGGACCGCGCCGGTGGCCGGGTCCAGCGCGTACAGCGTGCCGCCGTCGTAGTCGACGACGAAGACCGCGCCGCCACCCAGCACCGGCGATCCGGACGCGTCCACCGCACCCTCCCAGCGCTCGGTCGGCCGGCCGGCGGCGTCGATCCGGATCGCGTGCGTCCGGCCGCCGCGGCACGACACGTAGACCGTGTCGCCGCTGACCGCGCTGCCACCGAACGCCGGGCAGACCTTGATCGAGGCCACCTCGCCACCGATCCCGCCGAGGTGGTCGGCCCGCAGCACGTAGCCGATGCCGCGCTTGCCCTGGATGTACACAAAGGACCCGACCACCGCGGGGCTCATCGAGCCGAGGTCGGCGTCGGAGCGGTTGTCGTCGACCCAGGACGCCGCCGTGAACCGGTCGACCAGCCGCAGCGTCGGGGACAGCGCGATGACCGAGTCGCTGCCGTCGTAGTCCGAAGTGGACTCACCGTTGCCGACCGCGTACAGCAGCCGGCCGGCGTGCACCACGCCGCCGCCCGGGGTCCAGATGCCGCCCTCCCGGGTGGTCGGGATGGCGTAGCTGCGGGCGGCCGCGGTGCCGGTGGTCGGCAGCGCCACCACCGAGCCGATGTAGTCGCCGCAGTCGCCGGCCAGCCCGCCGTACGGGACGTACACCCAGCCGTCGAGCAGGGTCAGCGCGGCGCGCTGCTGGTGCGCGACACGATCGCCCTTCGGCGGCTCCGCCGGCCGGCTGCTGACCAGCGCGCCGGTGGCTACGTCGATTTCCACCAGAAGGTGCCGGGCACCGTCCACTTCGGCCAGCGCGAACACGTGCCTGCTGGCCGGGTCGTACACCATCGTGCTGGTGATGCCGAGCGGATCGATGTCTCCGCAGGGCAGGTCCGATCGCTGGACCGGGGTACCCACATGCCGGGACCACAGCACCCGGCCGGTGGCACTGTCCACC
>JBBWZH010000760.1:0-5904 GCA_039648995.1 Mycobacteriales bacterium | reverse complement strand
CGGCCACTCCCCGAAGGCCGCTGTCGACCTGCTGCGCCGCGCGGTGGCCGGCGCCACCGACGAGGCCGGCACGGTGGCCGGCGTGCCGGGCGCGCACGACCTGCTGGCCTGCCGGCTGGCCGAGGCGCTGTACCGGGTGGGCGACCCGACCGGGGCCGCCACGGTTGCCAGTCGCGCCCTGGCGCGGGTCACGGACTTCGGCGTACTGGTGGATCTGCACTGGACGCTGGCGCAGTGCCGGGCGATCGCCGGCCGGTCCGACGAGTCGATCGAAGAACTGCGCGAGGCGCTGGAGCGGCCGGGGCTCGCGCCGCGGCATCGGGCCCGGCTGCTCGCGCTCACCGCGCGCATGCAGCGGGACGTGGGCCAGGTCGAGACCGCCCACCGCACGGCGACCGAGGCGCTGGCCGCCGGCGAGGAGATCGGCGACTCCTGGACCAAGGGCTGGGCGCTGCACGTGCTCATCCTGGTCAAGATGATGCGCGGCGAGGTGGCCGAGGCGCTGCCGCTGTTCGAGCAGGCGCTGACCGCGGCCACGACCGATTCGGCACTGACCGACCTGCGGCTGCTGCTGCTGATCAACCATGCGGTCACCCTCGGCGACCTCGACCTGCACGAGAGGGCGATCGCCGCCGCGCAGAAGGTGCGCCAGCTTGCCGACCGCAGTGGCAGCGTCGTACGGCTGGTGCAGGCGCACAGCGCGCTCGGCCAGCTGCGGCTCGAGGCCGGCCAGTGGGACGACGCGCTGGTCGACGTCGACATGCTGCCGGACGACCTGAAGGACCCGTCGGTGGTCTGCTGCGACCACGGCGTCGCGGCGATCATCAACTTCCACCGCGCCGACCCGGCCGCCGGCCGCCGGCACCTGGCCGCCGCCGAGGCCGCCGCCGGCCGCATCGAGCACCGGGTGGTCGCCACGTACACCCTCGCCCGCAGCCTCGACCTGGAGCACCTCGGCGAGCCGGCCGGGGCGCTGGCCCTGCTGCGTACCGCGCTGGCCAACGGCGCGGACGGGGAGAACCTGCTGCTCGACGCGGTCCGGCTGGCGGTCGACGTGGGCGAGCCGGAGGTGGCCGGCACCGCGACCGTACGGGTGGAGGCGCTGGCCACGGCGGCCGACATCCCGCACCGGCACGCCGCCGCGCTGTTCTGCCGCGGCCTGCTCGACCGGGATTCCGCCCGGCTGCTGCGGGCGGCCGAGCAGGCGCAGCTGGCCGGGCGGCCGCTGTTGCGCGCGCAGGCGCTGGAGGCCGGTGCGCTGGTGCTCGCCGAGGGCGGCGACCTCGGCTCGGCACAGGCCGCGCTGAACCACGCGCTGGACGGCTTCAGCGGGCTGGCCGCCAGCTGGGACGTGGCCCGGGTGCAGGCCCTGCTCCGCGCGTACGGGGTGCGGCGCAGCCCCCGGGTCGCGCACCGGCGGGCCCGGCAGGGCTGGGAGAGCCTGACGCCGACCGAGGCCAAGATCGCCGCGATGGTGGCCGGCGGGATGTCCAACCCGGCCATCGCCAGCCAGCTGTTCCTCTCCCCGCGTACGGTCGCGACCCACGTGTCGCACATCCTGACCAAGCTGCAGGTGCACTCGCGGATCGACGTGGCCAGGGAGGCCGGCCGCCGGTACAGCGCATCCTGACCGCGGCACGCTGTCGCGGCACGGTAAGCGCTTACAGCCGTACACCGCCGTACAACCAACGTATGTAGGTGCCGCCGCGGGCTGTTCGAGGCTCCGGATGCCGTTCGGATATCCGTCAGCCGACGGATACATCGATCGTTACCCGCCAGTCAGCATTGCTACTGCCAGGAACGCCCAACGGCCCAGCCGCCTCTGGCCGGGGTCCCAGCGTACGACCGGCAGGAGGCGATCCGTCATGGTCCTCGACGCCGACGGCTCCCAGTACCTCCGTCCCACCACCCTCTCCGCTCCCCGTCCCGGCACCGACCTGATCGGCCACGCGCTGGCCGAGCTCGCCGCCGGCCGCCCGGTCGTCGTCGCGGACGACCCGGACCGGGAGAACGAGATCGACTTCATCGCCGCGGCCGGTGGCATCACCGCCGAGACCGTCGCGATGCTGGTCCGGCACGGCACCGGCCTGGTCTGCGCGGCGATGCCGGCGCAGCGGGCCCGCCGGCTGCGGCTGCCGGCCCAGGTGGCCGAGAACGAGGACGGCAAGCAGACCGCGTACACGGTGCTCTGCGACACCCGCTGGCCGGCCGGCGAGACGCACACCGGCATATCGGCCGCCGACCGCGCGCGCACCCTGAACGTGCTGGCCGACCCGGCGTCCGACGCGGCCGACCTGACCCGGCCCGGGCACGTGCCGGCGCTGATCGCCCGGCCCGGCGGGGTGCTGGAGCGCCGCGGCCACACCGAGGCGGGGGTGGATCTCGCCCGGCTGGCCGGGATGCCCGCGGTCGCCGCGATCGTCGAGATCCAGCATGACGACGGCAGCATGGTGCGGCTGCACGAGTGGCCGGAGTTCCGCCGCCGGCACGGCCTCCCGGACCTCGCGGTGCTGACGATCTCCGGCCTGGTCGCGTACCGGCGGCGGACCGAGACGCTGGTCCGGCACGCGGGCGTGGCCGACCTGCCCACCCGGCACGGCCGCTTCCGGGTGCACGCGTACCGGGAGACCGTCACCGGTGTCGAGCACCTGGCCATGGTCATGGGCGAGGTCCGCGACGGCGCCCTGGTCCGGGTGCACTCCGAGTGCCGCACCGGCGACGCGCTCGGCTCGCTGCGCTGTGACTGCCGCGCCCAGCTGGAGGCCGCGTTGGCCGCCATCGGCTCCGCGGGCGGCGGCGTACTGATCTACCTCGGCGGGCAGGAGGGCCGCGGCATCGGTCTCGGCAACAAGATCGCCGCGTACGCCCTGCAGGACCAGGGCGCCGATACGTACGAGGCGAACCGGATGCTCGGGCTGCCCGACGACTCCCGCGACTACCACGCCGCCGCGCAGGTGCTCCGGCAGCTCGGCATCACCTCGGTCCGGCTGCTCACCAACAACCTGGCCAAGCAGCACGGTCTGGCGGAGCACGGCGTGAAGGTGCTGGACCGGATCCCGCTGGAGACCGGCGTGACCGGCGACAACCGCCGGTACCTGGCCGCGAAGGCGGCCGCCGGGCACCTGCTGAACACGCTCACCCCCGCGGCGAGGACGGCATGACCGCCGCCAGCTCGACGCGCCTGGATCGCCTCGCGATCCCCTTCAGACCCCGGTCGACTCCTGGGACCAGTCGACCGGTTGCTGTGGTGGCGGCCCCCAACGGCTGCGGGGCCGCCACCCGGCCTGGCGCTGGCCCCAGCGCTCCGTCGACGGCGGCCCTGTCGACGGCGGCCCGGTGGACAGCGGCTCTGTCGACGGCGGCCGAGCCGGCCGCCCGGGGCGGGTGACCTGCCGTGATCGCCGCGCTGGCCGCCCTGATCGCCGCGTTCGGCTACGGCACCGCGAACCTGGCCGGCGGCCTGGCGTCCCGGCGCCAGCACGCCGCGCTCACGCTGCTGATCTCGCAGGCCACCGCGTTCCCGCTGGTGCTGCTGGCGGCCCTCGTGGTCGCCGGCCGCCCGGAGGGGTTCCTGCTCGGCGCCGCCGCCGGCACACTCGGCTTCTGCGGCTGCGCCTGCGCGTACCTCTGCTACTCGCTGGGCCGCCCGGTCGGCATCGGCGCCGTGCTGCTGGGCACCGCGTCGGCCGCGGTACCGGTCGCGATCGGGGTGGTCTCCGGCAGCAGCCGGCCCGGCCCGGCGACCGTGGCCGGGCTGGTGATCGCGGCCAGCGCGGTCGCGGTGCTCGGCTGGCCGGAGGAGACGAAGACCGACACGCAGGCCGCGCTGCTGGCGACCGTCGGCGGCGCCATGTTCGGCTCGTACCACGTGCTGATGTCCAGAACGCCGAAGGACAGCGGGATGTGGCCGCTGGTCGGCTCCCAGGGCACGATCGTCGCGCTGGCCGTCGTCTTCGCGATCGCGCTGCGGGTCCGGCGCGGCCGCGGCCGGGGGCCCCGCGGCGCCGCGCTCTCGGTCACCGACGGCGTCGCGTCCACGCTGGCCACGGTCGCCGCGCTGGTCGCGGTACGCACCGGCAGCCTCACCTCGACCGGCATGCTGATCGCCCTGGCGCCGGCCGTGACCACGCTGCTGGCCTGGGTGTTCGTCGGCGAACGGCCGGTCGGCCGGCGGGCGGCCGGCCTCGCCCTGGCGCTGGCCGCGATCGCCTGCCTGACCTGACCCTGACGGGGTGCCCCGGCGAGGCGGCCGGCGGCCCGGACCTGGTCGGCCCGGCTGGATGCTGACCCGGCCGGACCGACCAGCTACCTCTCAGCCGATCAGCCGAGCAGCTTCTGCAGCCGGGTGATGCCCTCGACCAGGTCGTCGTCGCCGAGCGCGTACGACAGCCGCAGGTAGCCCTCGGTGCCGAAGGCCTCGCCGGGTACCACCGCCACCTCGGCCTCCTCCAGGATCAGCGTCGCCAGTTCCGCGCTCGTCCGCGGCCGGCCGCCGGGGAGGTCGTGGCCGAGCAGCCCACGCACCGAGGGGTAGGCGTAGAACGCGCCGAGCGGCTCCGGGCAGCCCACGCCGGGGATCTCGGACAGCATCCGGACCATCGTCTGCCGGCGCCGGTCGAACGCCGACCGCATCGCCGCCACCGCGGACAGGTCGCCGGCGACCGCGGCCAGCGCGGCCCGCTGCGCCACATTGCAGACGTTCGAGGTGAGGTGCGACTCCAGGTTCGCGGCCGCCCTGGTCACGTCCGCCGGGGCGATCATCCAGCCGACCCGCCAGCCGGTCATCGCGTACGTCTTGGCCACACCGTTGACGACGACGCACCGGTCGGCCAGGGCGGGCACCGCGACCGGCATCGAGACGTGCTCGGCGCCGCCGTAGACCAGGTGCTCGTAGATCTCGTCGGTGACCACCCAGATGCCGGCCCCGGCGGCCCACCGCCCGATCGCCTCGACCTGGTCGGGCGGGTAGACCGCGCCGGTCGGGTTGGACGGCGAGCAGAACAGCAGCACCTTCGTCCGGCTGGTCCGGGCGGCGTCCAGCGCCTCGACGGTGGCCAGGTAGCCGGTGGACTCGTCGGTCAGCACCGGCACCGGCACCCCGCCGGCCAGCCGGATCGCCTCCGGGTAGGTCGTCCAGTACGGCGCCGGCAGCAGCACCTCGTCGCCCGGGTCGAGCAGCGCCGCGAAGGCCTGGTAGACGGCCTGCTTGCCACCGTTGGTGATCAGCACCTGGGACGCCGCCACCTGGTAGCCGGAATCCCGCGCGGTCTTCGCGGCGACCGCCTCGCGCAACTCGGGCAGGCCGCCCGCCGGTGTATAGCGGTGGTTGCGCGGGTCGCGGCAGGCGGCCGCGGCGGCCTCGACCACGTAGTCGGGCGTGGGGAAGTCCGGCTCGCCGGCGCCGAAGCCGATCACCGGCCGGCCCGCCGCCTTCATCGCCTTTGCCTTGGCGTCGACCGCCAGCGTGGCCGATTCCGCGATTCCGCCGATGCGCGCTGAAACCCGGGCCCTGGGTGCGTCCGTCATGTCCGCCATCGTCGCAGAGCGTCCGGCCCGGTCCGAGCCGGACCCGGCTCCTACCGGGCCGCCCGGCCCCGCACCGGCCCACGGCCGTCCCCTCCGGGCCGCGCTGGAACAAAAGCGGGCGGCCAGACGTGTTGGAGCGTGGTCGGTCGCGTGCCGTACACTTCCGTAGCTGGGGTGTATCCGTCCTCTGCGCAGCCCTGGGCGGAGACGGGTGCCCCCCGGCGGCGTTTCCCGGCTCGCCGGGCGGCGCCGGAGGGGCGTAGCTCAATTGGCAGAGTCCCGGTCTCCAAAACCGGTTGTTGCAGGTTCAAGTCCTGTCGCCCCTGCGCTCGCGGCCATCACACCGCCGGCCATCCGACCTCGACCGAGGAGAAGAAG
>JBBWZH010000137.1:0-5015 GCA_039648995.1 Mycobacteriales bacterium | reverse complement strand
AGCGTGTCGGCCGCGTTCTTCTCGCCCAGCCACGACTGCAGCGTGTCGTTGAGCCACCACGCGGCCTCCATCCCCGCCATGATCACCTGCATGCTTTGCGGATCGGACTGGATCTGCTTCCGCTCCTGGATGTCTGCGTGAATGAAGTCGAGGAGCTCCGATCCGGACTTCGTCCGGATGTCGCGCTTCAACGCGGCGATCGACGTCTGGCTGCGCGCGATCAGCTCGGCGACGATAGCCGGATCAGTTTCAATCGCGGCGCTGCCCCCACCGGGCGGCGCCCATGCGGGTTCGTCGTTCGGGATCGAGGGCAGGAAATCGCCGCGGTCGAGGATGGTCTGAAATGCGTCTCCGATCAGCGGATCGGACTTCCCGAGAAGCCCCATGAGGCCTGCGCGGCTCGCCGGCGACGCCAGTGCCTGGGTGACGTCGACGAACAGCCTTCCGCCGGCCTCGGCCATGGGCCGGGGAGTCGTCAACTGCCACACGGAGAGGCCCAGGGGCTTCATGGGGTCGGTCATCATCTGCTGGTGACCGACGGAGACGTAGACGTGGTTCTCCCGGTCGCCGGCCTCGGGGATGGGGAACAGCGTGGTGATCGGCCGGCTCTGGACGATCTGAAAGTCATCGTCGACCAGGCACCATTCGATGTCCTGGGGGAGGCCGAAGTGCGCCTCGATCCGCCGGCCCAGCTGCACGAGCCGTACGACCTGCGCATCCGTCAGCGCGGGCTGCTCCTGCCGCTCCGGGTCGATCGCCGATTCCTGCGTCCCGCCCGCCGGCGAGGCGTTGATGGCGAGCTTCTTGGCGGCGATCGCCCTGGCGACGACCTCGCCGTCGCGCACCCTGTAGACGTCCGGGTTCACCAGGCCGGAGACCAGCGCCTCGCCGAGGCCGAAGCCGGCCTCCACGGAGGCGACCTTCCGGTCGGACGTGACGGGGTCGGCCGTGAACAGGATGCCGGCCGCCTGCGGGAAGACCATCTGCTGCACGACCACGGCCATCCCGACCGTACGGTGGTCGATGCCGTTGCGCTGGCGATAGGTCACGGCCCGCTCGGTGAACAGCGAGGCCCAGCACCGGCTGACGTGCTGGAGGATCGCGGCCGGGCCCACGACGTTCAGGTACGTGTCCTGCTGGCCGGCGAAGGAGGCTGTCGGCAGGTCCTCTGCCGTCGCGCTGGATCGGACGGCGTAGGCAGCTTGCTCGCCGAGCTGGGCGAGAGCGCGGGTGATCGCCGCCGCGAGATCACCAGGGATGGCGATCCCTTCGACGGTCCGGCGGATCTCCGCGCTGAGCGTGCGGATCGCCGCCCGGTCGTCCGGGTTCAGACGCGACAGCTGATCGAGCCGATCGTCGATCGCCGGCGCTTCGGCCATGATCCGTCGGAAGGCGTCCGTTGTCACGCAAAAGCCAGCCGGCACGCGGATGCCGTCGATCCGCGACAGCGCCCCCAGGTGCGCGCCCTTGCCGCCGACGACCGCGACCTGCATCCCGTCAACCTCGTGCAGACCCAACACGGACTGCTCGATCACCGCGCCCCCTCCGAGGCTGCCGTGCTCCGTCACCGCGTCCCCCGGTCCGTCGACAACAACACACGCACGTCGTGGCCCCATGTCTTCGTCCGTTCTCGGTCCGGCCGCCGATTCTGCGGCGCGACCCGGGTCTTGCCGCAAGCCCCCCGGTGCGCTATACGTTAAAAGTGGCAAGGAGTGAGATCTCCTTGCCTTTGCCTTTGTCGTCCGCTGGGAACTGACAACCTTCCTGCGAAGCGGCGGTGCGCCACGTACGGCGGTACACGTCGTTACCGCACCGGGCCGACACCCACCCTGACGCGTCCGGCCGGTCAGCCGGCGCGAACCTGGTCGCGGCCGCCGTTCTTGGCCCGGTAGAGCGCGGCGTCGGCACGTGCGAGGAGCGTGTCGAGGTCGTCGTCGGCGGTGAGCATGGCGACGCCGATGCTCGTGGTGACGCGGACCGGGCCGTCCGGCCCGGCGACGGCGGTTTCCCGGATCGCGTGCCGGATCCGTTCGGCGACGTCCAGCGGGTCGCCGTGCATCTCGGTCATCAGGACGGCGAACTCCTCGCCGCCATAGCGGCACAGGATGTCCGGGTCGCGCACGTTGGCGCGCAGAGTCCGCGCCACCGCCCGGATCACCTCGTCGCCGACGCCGTGCCCGTGGGTGTCGTTGATCTTCTTGAAGTGGTCGATGTCGACCATCATCGCTACCAGCGGGCGGTGGCCCCGGCGGGCGCCGGCCAGCGCCCGGACGCCGTGGTCGGCGAAGTGCCGGCGGTTGGACACGCCGGTCAGGGAGTCCATTGTGGCCAGTTGCTGCACCTGCCGGTAGAGCCGGGCATTCTCGTACGCGGTGGCGCCCTGCCCGGCGATGACGGCGACGAGCTGCAGGTGTTCGTCGCCGAGGGTGGGCGCGTCGGCGGCGGCGAGCAGCACGCCGTGCCCGCAGGAGTGGGTGCGTACCGGGGCGGCCACCCAGCTGCCGACCTCGCCGAGCAGGCCGGCCACGTTGCGGGCGGTTCCCGGGTCGTTGCGGACCGCGGTGGTCAGCGCGGTCAGCGCGCGACCGTCCACTTCGGACGGAACCGGGTGCGGGACCCCGTCGGTGCCGGTAGCGGTCAGGACGCCGTCCTCCTCGTACACCAGCAGGGTCCGGTCCGCGGGTGACACCTCGGCCACGATGGTCAGCAACAACGTCCTGACCTCGTCCGGGTCGAGGATGCCGGCGAGCCGGGTCATCGCCGCCCGCAGCGTCTCCGCGACGTCCCGCTGCTGGTGGGCGGCCTGCACGGCGACCTCGAGCTGCGCGGCCCGGGCGGTCTCCAGCGAGACGGCGATGTGGCTGTTCACCGCGGTCAGGATGTCGATGTCGCGGTCGGTGAAGACGCCCTTGGCGACCCGGCTGTCCAGGTACACCACGCCGAGCAGGCGGCCGTTCAGCTCCAACGGCGCCACGATGATGCTGCGCAGGCCGTACACCAGGGCGCTGCGGGAGCCGAGCGCCACACCCTCCTCGCTGCCGGTGACCACGATGGCCTGCCGGGTGTCGGCGACCCGGTCGACCAGGGTGGTGCTGTAGCCGGACAGCTCCGCCAGGTCCTCGCCGGTGACGCTGCGGCCCACACTCGGGGTCGGCCGGCCGGCGGCGTCGGCGAGGAACAGCACGGCGCGTTCGGCGCCCAGGATGCGCAGCGTCTCGTCCAGCGCCACCCGGGCCAGCTGGCGCGGGTCGAGCACGGTGGCCGCGGCGAGGCTGACCTGCTGCAGGGCCTCCAGCCGGTCGCGGGAACGGTCCGCGGCGACGACGCTGGTCTGCCGGCTGGGGGCGGCGCGGCTGAGCGCGGTCGACTCCGCGAGGTCGAACTCGGCGCGGACCCAGCGGATCCGGTGGGTCCAGCCGTGCTCGACCGCCATCGCCAGCGCGATGTCGGCCTGCCGGGACGCGGCGGCCCGGTGGCCCTGCCCGCGCAGCGCCCGGGCGCGCACCCGGGCGGCCTCGTACTCCAGCAGCGGCGCGTCGGCCGCGAAGATCACCGGCTCGGCGCGGGCGAGCAGCCGCAGCGCCGCGTCATGCCGACCGCGCAGCGTGGCCAGGTCGGCGTGGGCAATCCGGTGGTGCGCCTTGAGCAGACCGACGTTCGCGGCCCGGCCCAGCCGGCGTACGGCGGCCCGGGCATCGGCCAGGCGCCGTTGCCGCTCCTCGCCGGACGCCTGCCGGGCCAGCGCCAGCCGGCCGAGCGCGTGGTAGGCGAAGAACAGCCGGTTCTCCATCATCAGGGCCGACTGCGGCGCCTGGATCCGCGCGAACGCCTCGACCGCCGCCTCGAAGGGCGCGCCGAGCTCGCCCCGCTCCACCGCGCACACGAGCGCGGCCAGCACGTAGTTGATCCGCACGCCCGGTCCGAACTCCGGCCGGCAGCGCCCGGTGAGGATCTCCGCCGGGTCGACCGGCCGGCCGAACATCGCATCGAGCACGAGGCCGGCGATCGGGAGGGCGACCGGCGTGTCCGATTCGGCTGCCGCGGTCAGCCCGTGCGTATACAGGGCCGCCGCCGCGCCGGTGTGGCCACGGGCGGCCAGCTCGATGCAGCGCATGTACGCCACGTTGAGGTAGTAGTCGGGGTTGACCCAGCGCCGGGTCTCCTCCGCCACCCGCATCAGCTCCGCCCGGGGCCCCCTGCTGACGACGGCGTGGATGGCCGCCCACAGGAAGGACAGGTCGGCGGTCAGCGCCGGGTCCCGCAGCTCGGCGGCGATGGCGAACGCCTCCCGGCGGTACCGGTCCCGGCGCCGGCGCATCCGCAGCATCGCGGCCGCGGAGGCCAGCGTGATCAGGCCGGTGGCGTACTCGCCGGACCGGCCGAGCCGGGCGCCCAGCCGGGCCGAGTGCAGGTTGGCCGGCAGCGACAGGGCCGGGCGGATGTTCATGTACGCGTTGGTGCCGAGGACGGCGCACAGCTCGATCGCGAGCCGCAGCCGCTCGCGCTGCTCGCCGCGGGCCGGCCGGGTGGCGGGGCGCCGGGCACCCGCGACGATCCACCACAGCAGGTGGAGCACGGTCCACAGCGCCAGCCGGACCGGGTGGCGGGGCAGCACATGCCCGGTCTCGGCCAGCCCCCGCCACGCCATGTCGGTGGACCGGTCGATCTGCCAGCGCAGCCGGTACGCGATGGCGAGCCGCAGCGACAGGCTGGCCCGGCGGACCCGGTCCGGCTCGGCAGCGAGGCCCGCCTCCAGCACCGCCACCGCGGCCTCGGCCCGGCCGCAGGCCAGGTACGCCCGGCCCAGGGCCTCCTGGAAGCGACCGTCCGGGACGATGCCGGCCGCCCCGGCGGCCGCGGCCGCCGGCTCCAGGAACTCCACCGCGGCGCTCGGGGCGTATTCGTCCAGGGCCAGCATGCCGGCCGCGGACCCGGTGCTGAACACCCGCTCCGGTGTAGTGGCGGCCTCGCCGCGGGCGTAGTGGCTGGCCACCGCGTACACCTCGGCAGGCCCG
>JBBWZH010000730.1:0-4973 GCA_039648995.1 Mycobacteriales bacterium | reverse complement strand
CCATTCAGCTTGCGCCGCAGCAGGACCATCTGGCGTAGCGCGCAATACCGCAGCCGCTAGCGCGCGCGCCGTCACCGGCTCGCTCGCGGCCAGCTCAACGGCCTCCCGCGAACGCGCCAGCAACTCGCGTTGCCCGATACCGTGCGTTGCGGCCCCTGCCACCATCCACACCGTCGCTCACCAAGAAGTGGGACGCTTCTTGTGGAATTCGTCGCTCTGCGTATCAACAAACGGCGACACTGCTCTCATCGTAGAACCTTCATCGGCGAGGAGGGCAGGAATGAGCCTGCGGCGACTATCGGCCAGCCGCTATCGATTGGCCAACCACATCATCGGCGCACCGGCCGAGCCCGCGCGCTGGGCCGAGGAGCCCCGGCTCCGTGACAAGGCCACATTCACCGAAGGCACCGGCGTCACGGTCGCCGTGCTGGACAGTGGCATCAGCCGGCACCCGTGGTTGGCCGGCAGCTACCAGGAGCCGCTCAGCCTGGAATCGTCCGACCTGTGGGATCTCTCCGGTGACGCGCTGCCGCGGCACATCGGTCACGGCACGTTCGTGGCCGGCGTCGTGCTGCAGTACGCGCCGGCCAGCAGCCTGGTCCCGCGCCGCGTCGTCGACCTTGACGGGCACGCCGACGACGCCGACCTGGCCGCGGTCCTCAACAGCCTGCGCGAGCTGAACCCCGACGTGGTCAACCTGTCGCTCACCCCCGAGGTCGAGCCGGGCACCACCGACGAGGGCACCAGCCAGACGCTGGCCGCGGTCCGTGCGCTGCAGGACGAGTGCGGCACGGTCATCGTGGTCGCGGCCGGCAACAACCCCGACCAGTTTCCCGCCGAGCACCTGGCCCCGCAGGACGAGCTGACCGTCGTGGTCGGCGCGCTGGACCTCAGCGGGCGGCCGGCGTGGTTCAGCAACACGCAGTTCGTCAACATCTGGGCCCCCGGCGTCGACGTGATCAGCTCATACGTGCACTGGAACGGGCTGCTCGCCGCCAACCCGCCGGACGACCACGACCATGGCGGCGGCCACCACGTCCTGCACCTGCCCGGGCAGCACCCGGCACCGCCGACCCCGGAACCGACCCGGCCGGTCGCGCCGTTCGCCGGCTGGGCCCGGTGGAACGGCACCTCGTTCGCCGCGCCGGCGGTGGCCGGGGCGATCGCGCTGGAGATCAGCAAGCTCAGCCACGTGCCGGACCCGGTCCGCCGTCGCCGCCTCGCGCTGGACCAGGTGCTGGAAGCCGCCCGCGACATCGACGTCAACGGCGAGAAGAGTAAGGCACTGACGGCGGCCCCGATTGCCTTGCAGGGGCCGCCCAAAGGGTAGGTAACTGATCCCGGACGCTACAGACAGGTGACCACGCGTGCTCGATGACGACGAGTTGCTGGCGCGGCTTGCTGAGGTGATGGACGAAGTCAGCCCGGTGCCACCGGACGTGGTGACCGCCGCGCAGGCCGTGTTCGGCCTCCGGACGCTGGATGCGGAGTTGGCCGAGTTGCTGTTCGACTCGGCGGACGTCCCGGCTCCGGCGGGCCTGCGCGGCCCGCCGGCCTGGCCGCGGCAGCTCACGTACCAGCTTGACGACCTGCTGATCGAATGCGAGGTGGACGCGGCCAACCTGATCGGCCAGGTGTTGCCGGCCGCGCCGGTGACGTTGGAGGTGATGACGTCCAGCGGCGTGACCCACCCGGTGGACGTGGACAGCGCGGGCCGGTTCGTCGCGCCCCTGCCCGGGCACGGCCCGATCCGGTTGCGCTGCCAGCCGGGCCGGCAGCGGCCCGTGCTCACACCCTGGTTACTGCCCTGACCCCGCGACTGCCCTGACCCCGCTACCGACCTGATCGCGCCGGCCGGCCCGGAACACCCGGGCCGGCCGCGCCGTCATGCCAGCGCTAGGCGGCCGACGGGCTCAGGTGGCGGCGTCCGGTGAGGAACGCCAGCCCGTACAGCACCGCGACCAGGATCAGCAGGAACCGGTAGCCGGTGACCAGCGCGAGGTACTCCAACGCGCCGCCGACCATCGCGCCGAGCAGGTTCGCGCCGAACGCCACCGTGGAGGCGCCGACACTGCGGAACCGCTGCGCGAACACCAGGTTGGCCAGGAAGATCGGCGCGAACGCGATCGCCACCCCGGCCAGGAACCGCAGCGGCACGGCGAAGTCGAGCAGCGCGGCCGGCGGGATCAGCCAGGCCAGCACCAGCGCCGCGAGCAGCCCCGCGTACAGCAGCTGCGGCCGGGGCAGCCGCACCCGGCGGGCCACCTCGACCGCGGCCAGCACCGACAGCAGCACGCCGGCGAAGACCGCCGCGTTGACGAACCAGGTGGTGCCGAACAGCAGCGCGAACTGCACCACGTTCTTCGTCTCCAGCAGCAGGAACGCCGCGCCCATGAACGCCAGGTCCAGGTACGGCCGCATCCGCCGGATCTGCTGCCCCGAGGTGAGCCGGACCAGCACCAGCGCCGCCAGCAGGATCAGCCCGAGCATCCACAGGTAGAAGGACGGGATGCTGTGATCGGCCAGGTACGGGAACGGCCGGTCGTCGGTGGACGGGGCCAGCGCGCCGGCCGGCCGCTGCCAGTTCTGCGCGCAGCCGGGGGTGCTGCCGTCCACCCCGATCGTGAGCACCGCCTGCAGCCGCTGGCCCACCTGCTCGCCGCTGATCTGCACGCACGGCGTGGTGCCGTAGACCGCCGTGACGCTGCCGGCGTACCGGTCCAGCAGCCACGGCTCGTAGTAGTTGTACATGGCGAATTCGCCGCCGGGCTTGAGCAGCGACCGGGCCCGGTCCAGCGCCTCGGTGGTGAACAGGTAGTTCTCCAGCCGCAGCGCGGACTGCCCCGTGACGATCGTGGCCGAGTCGGTCAGCGCCAGGATGATCAGGTCGTAGTGTCGGCTGGTCCGCTCGATGTACGCGCGGCCGTCGTCGATGTGCACGCTCACCCGCGGGTCCTGGTACGGGCGGGCGGGGTGGTGGTCGCGGCCGAGGTGCTGCAGCACCGGGTCGATCTCCACCGCGTCCACGTGCCGGGCGCCCTGATCCAGCGCCATCGCGACGTCGTTGCCGGTGCCGGCGCCGATGATCAGCACGTCCTGCGGTGCCGGCAGGTGGGTGTAGGGCAGCAGGTAGCGGGAGGTCGGCGAGTCCTTCATCCGCTCCAGCGTGTAGGCGGTCTGGTGCGGCACGTTGTTCACCGAGACGACCAGGCTGGAGCCGTTGTCGCCGGGCACCGCGTGCACCTTGTAGTACGGCGACCAGTGGTCACCGCCGAACACCGACTGTGCGCCGAGCAGCAGCAGCACGGCCGTGATCCCGGCGTACTGCCAGCGCCCGGCACGCCGGCCCAGCAGCAGCACCAGCGCGGCCGCCACCAGCACCGCCCAGCCCACCGGCGGCAGCCCGAGGAACGACAGTGCGGCGAACGCGACGATGCCGACCAGGCTGCCGGCGATGTCCAGCCGGTAGGCCTCCAGCGGCTCGAACCGGGCGAAGGTCCGCGCCACCTCCTCGGCCAGCAGCGCCATCACCGCGACGGTGAGCAGGAAGATCGCGGCCAGGCTGGCCCACCGCGGCAGCGGCGCCGAGCCGTGGATGCCGACGATCTGCCGCGGCCCGGACAGCGCGACGATCGTCACCGGGAACAGCAGCGCGAAGCCGACCAGCACCGCCAGCGCGGCCGGCGCCCACGGGAACAGGTCACGGGCCGAGCCGCCACGCAGGAAACCCAGCCCGATGCCGAGGAAGCTGGCCAGCAGCACGAAGTTGGTCAGGTGCGCCAGGTAGACGTCGTTCGCGGCGGTCCAGCGGATCAGCGCCAGCTCCACGAACAGCATCAGTGAGCTGGCCAGCGCCAACCGCCGCCGGTCGGACAACCCGACCCGACCCGGTCGGCCCGGCCGCGGTTCCGCGTCGCCGGGTGGCACGGCTGTGTCGGCCCGGCCGCCGTCCGCTGCCTGTTCGGACGCACTGTCCACTTGCCGTACCGTCCTTCCGTCGAGCGGCCGCCGCGGCGGCCGGCGGCCCGGGGGTGCGGGGCCCACCCGCGACACGAATAGCTGGTGAGCCTAAACGCTGCGTGGCGGGCCACACCGCCGCCACCCTCAGGTCATGAGGTGATCCGCCCGAGCGGGGCCCACCGCGGCGGGCCGCCGGCGTACGACAGGTGCTCCACCTCGACCGGGATGTAGCTGTCGCTGTAGTGCACGTCCAGGTTCTCGGGGGGCAGCCGGCGGCGCTGCCGCGGGGTGAGCTGGCCGTCCCGGCGCAGCGCGGCCTGCTCCACCTCGATGGTCCGGCACAGCGCCGCCGACACCGGGGCGTGCACCCGGCCGGACTCGGTCGGCACCTCGACGAAGAAGTTCACCGCCGGGTCGGCCCGCATCGCCTGCAGCATCAGCGCCAGCGCCAGGACCGCGCCGCTGGTGCCGAGGCTCCTGGTGCCGGCGACGAACGTGCACCAGTGCGACCGGCCGACCGCCGCCGCGAACGGGTTGCGGCAGGTGAGGATCATCGCGTACGTCGGGTAGAGCCGCTCGTCCAGCTCGACCAGGCCGTTGCGGCCGTACGGGAAGACGTCCTCGGACCGTCCCAGTAGGACGGTCATCGACCGGGAGCCGTAGGTGGGGAAGGCGCCCTCGTCGCGCATGTCCATGGCCAGCGGGATCGAGCTGCGCGGCTCGGCGAACTCGCGGGCGGCCGCCTCGAACAGCGCCCCGTGCCAGAAGTTGGTGTCCGGGCCGCCGACGATCACCACGTCCCGCTCGGCCAGCAGGCCCGGGTCGACGCAGTGCTCCGGCCACATCATCGGCGCGTCCGCCAAGGCGTCCGGGCCGCGCAGCGCGGCGGCCAGCTCCGGGACGAACACCAGGTCCTTCACCGCCAGCGTGTGGTCGACGTCCTGGACCCCCTCCGGCAGCTCCCGTTCGAACACGTACGGCGCCAGCGGGATGCCGAACGGCCGCAGGTCGAC
>JBBWZH010000721.1:0-8402 GCA_039648995.1 Mycobacteriales bacterium | reverse complement strand
GGTCGCCGGCCCGTCGGGTGGGGCTTGGGGTCAGGTCGGGAGGGGTTGGTTCAGGGTGATCCTGATGAAGTCGTCGTCGTCGGTGGTGCGGGTGCCCAGGTGGCGGCCGACGCTGAACGGGTAGTTGTTGTCGTTGACGATGATCAGGTGGCCGCGGTCGGGGGCGAGTACGGACTCGATCGTGACGTACGGCATGGCGAACTCGCCGGGGTCGCCGACCAGGTCGCCGGGCTGGGCGAACGGGTCGTGCCGGGCGATGCCGGCCGGGTCGGCGAGGTGCAGCAGGTCGGCGACCCGGGTCTTGGTGAGCGTGCTGCCCGGGGCGCCGAAGGTGACCGCGTAGACGAGCTTCACGCCCAGCGTGGTGCCGGTGGAATTGTCCCGCTCGAGGGCGAGCGCACGGTTCGGCGCGTAGAACTGGAAGTCCGGCACGCTCGAGGTCGTGGGGTCCAGCGGGTAGTTCCAGGTGTTGCCGGTGTAGGCGCGGCGGGCGATGTCGAACTCGGCCACCAGCGGGGTGCGCCCGACACCGTCCAGCTGGTGTTCGAGCACCGGGTAGAGGCGCCGGCCGTCCGCGGAGATCGCCATCCCCTCGTAGCCGCCGCTCTGCTGCACCCGCACCGGCTCGTTGGTCAGCGTCTGCCGGTACGGCCACCGCAGCCCGCCCAGCCACGGGGTGTTGCCGCCGGGGCGCACCGGCTGCAGGTTCGTCCCGTCGTCGCTGCCCGGGATCGCCGGGTCGGCGTACACCGGGAAGTCGCCGACCAGCGCGACCGTGCGGATGTCCGGGTGGTGCGCCTGCGCGAGCAGCAGCGTGCGCCAGTCGAAGGACTGCAGCGTCACCCGTGACTGCAGGTGGTTCGCGGCGATCACGGCGTCGTCGATCCGCTCGAACGGCACCGGCCCGATCGTCCGGTCGGCGAACTCGGGCCGCGGGTTGATCTTCGTCTCCACGTTGAAGCGGACCGCGGCCGCGTTCGCCGCCTGCACCGCAGCGCCGGGCTCGCCGCGACCGGGCCCGGTGGCGAACCAGCGGGCGTAGAAGTTCGCGAAGTCGAAGAGGTTCTGCAGGGTGGGCTTGGTGTACGCGCCGTTCGGCAGGTGCCTGGCGGCGGCGAACGCGGTGGCCACCGGGGACAGCGCGAGGTCGTTGGTCTGCCGCGGCCGGCCGGGCAGCAGCAGGTCGCAGACGAACCGGGCCTGGATCTGCGCCGCGGTCAGGTCGCGGATCAACACCCCGCCGGCGGGCAGCGGCCGGCCGTCGGCGCGCCGGCATTTGTCCGGGGTGACCGCCGGGTCGTGGTCGATCACCGGCACGCCGTCCCGGCTGATCCCCGTGTCGGTCTCCACAGTGGACACCAGGTTGTCCAGGCCGGCCTCGAACGCGGGCAGCGTGTTCTCCGGTCGCAGGTCGCGGCTGCCGCGGTGGCCCTGCGCGTCGAACTTCGCCGGGTCGATCCGGCCGTCCGGCAGCAGGTAGTCGCCCGGGATGCCGTCGCCGTTCTTGTCGAACGCGGCAACCCGCTGGTAGAGCAGGTCGGAGTCGTCGCTGATCAACCCGTCGACGCCGAGCCGGAGCAGCTTGTCCATCTGCGCCGGGCTGTCCACTGTGTACGGGACGACCTTGAAGCCGTCGGTGTGCAGCTTCGCCACGTCCAGGATCTCGCTGCTGGCGGCGTCCAGGCCGCTACCGGCCGGCGGCGCCGCGCGGTTCGGGACCACTGTGGACGGATCGCCGTCGGCGAGCAGGCTGGCGTCCGGGGAGAGGATCGGCGCCACGCCGCCGAACTGCTGGGCGTGCTGCCGCAGCGCGTTCATCACCCGCAGCGCGGTCGGCTCCTCCAGCCCGGGGTTCTGCGGTGAGCGCAGCACCTGCCCGGGATGGTCGAGATCCGGTTGCGTGATCGGCGCCTGCAGCAGCCGGCCGGACTGTCCGAAGTGGAGCAGGAACGGGCCGAACTCGTCGCCGATCCAGAACGTGCCGTCCGGCGCCTGCTGCGCCGACTCGGGGTCGAAGTCGGCGCCGGTGAGCAGCCGGTCGCGGGTGAACTCGTTGGTGATCGTGAACGGCACCCGGTGGTCCGGGTCGGCCAGGTCGAGGTGGCCGAGCACCCGCACCGAACCGGTCCGGTCGGGCGCGGAGAGGTCCGGCCGCACCCGGTAGAGCCGCAGGTCGGAGTCGGCGCTGGTCTCCTCGGAGCCGAACCCGTTGTCGATCAGCGCCCAGTAGACGCCGCGGGCGTGCCGGTCCGGTAGCAGCGCCGAGAAACCCTGCACCGGCTGGTGCGCGAACGGCACCGGCTGGCCGGCGATCGGGCCGGGGCCGATGTACTGCCCGCTGGCGGGTCCGCCGGCGAACGTCGCCGCCGGCAGCACCGCGCGGCCGCTCAGCGTGGCCGACCCGGCCGGGCCGCCCGGTGCCGCGGAGCCGCCCGGTGCCGCCGGGGCTGGCGGGCCCGCCGGGGCTGGCGGGGCCGCCGCGCCGGCCGGCGTGGTTCCGGCACTCGCCGGGGCGGCGCTCACCGCCAGCACCGCCAACCCCACAGCCACTCCCCGGCCCAGCCACGTCGCGTGAGCCCGTCGCCTTCGCATGCGCTCTCCCTCGTCCGCCGTGATCGCGCGCCGGCGGACACCGCCAGCGCAAACCGACAGTAAGGGCTGGCCGGCGCCGGCTGCGGGACAACCAGGCGAACCGGGCGTTACCAACGGCCGAACCGACAGGTCAGGCCGGCGCTGGGCCGCGCACCGCGAGTGGTTTCCGCCGCCCGCGCGCCAGTGCCACGACTGACACGGCCCGTGGCCAGTTTGGTTACCGCTCGTGGCGACGGGTATGCCGGTGGTGGGCCGCGGACGGTTCGTCCTCCATGTGTGCCGGCAGCCAGCCGGCTGGACGGGGCGCAGCCATGGCCCGATCAGCCACAGGAGGGCGCATGGTTGCCGAGCAGACCGACCCCGGCCTGACCCGCCGGACCGACGCGGACCGGCCGCGGCCCCGAGCCGGCGGCGATGGGCCGCTCGGCGGCGGCCGGGCGGTGCCGGCACCGGTCGCGGCGCTCGTACCGCAGCCCGACTCGCCGGCCGAGCTGGCCGTCCAGTTCGCCGGCGTGGCCCGGGCGCTGCACGCCGAGCCCACCACCGAGCGGACGCTGGCCCGGATCTGCCAACTGGCCGTGTCCATTGTCGACGGTTGCGACCACGCCGGCATCACCGTGGTCCGGCGCGGCCGGCCGGAGACGGTCGCGGCCAGCGACGACGTGCCGGGCACAGTGGACGCTCTGCAGTACCAGACGCGGCAGGGCCCGTGCCTGAACGCGATCAGCGAGCACCGCACGTTCCGCAGCCACGACCTGGCCGCCGAGACCCGCTGGCCGCTGTTCGCCCGGCGCGCCGCCGACCGCACCGGCATCCGCAGCATGCTCGCGTACCGCCTGTTCACCGACCAGGACACACTCGGGGCGCTGAACCTGTACGCGGGCGTGCCGAAGTCGTTCCCGGACGACGTGCTGCCGCTCGGCGCGGTCTTCGCCGCGCACGCCGCGATGGCCTTCGCCCAGGCTCGCGAGCTCGAACAGATCCGCCACCTGGAACACGCGATGGCCAGCAACCGCACGATCGGCACAGCGATCGGCATCCTGATGGTGCGCCGCCACCTCGGCAGCGACGAGGCGTTCGAACTGCTCCGCTCCACCAGCCAGCTGAGCAACCGCAAGCTGCGCGACCTGGCCGAGTACGTCGTCCGCACCGGCGACCTCCCGCACACCGGCAGGCCGTAGCCGGCTGCGCCGAACCGGCCCCGGAGAACTTGACATCCCGAGGCCAGCCGGCCGCGCACCCTGCTCATCCCCGTCACCCCACGCGGGGTGAGGCTGTCTCTCAGCCGGCCGACCGCCACCGCGGCGGCCCGGGATCCAATCCCGCGTCGCGTCCCCGGCCGGTGCCAAGGACGCCGGCGAATCTGTGTGCAACGCGGTCGCCGCTGGATAGCGATGAAAGCCAAGTCAACTAATCAGTTAGCGTAGAGTGCGAACACCAAGCCCACTAACGCCGCCACCATGACCAGATCAATCAACGCCAAGCCCACCACGATCCGTTTCATCCAGTGCCTCCCTCCGAGGTCGCCGCGACAACAGCCGGTGCATCCGCCAATCCGGCGTTCGCGCCGCAAACCCCTACGGCCCAAGCCTTATCGCCAGCCGGTGGCCGCCGCCGGACGGAGGACGCAGGAGGTCCGGAACTGGCCGAACCCACAGACATTTCGTGGCACGCGTGGGACATTTCCAGGGTCATAATGCTTACCGTAAGGTGTTGCGCACGCTCTGAAGTAGCACACTGATGTCACAGCCCGTACGGTATGCGGGTACGCCGTTGGGGACTCCTGACCCAGACCCTGAAGGGCCCACAGTGCAATGACCGGCGAACACATTGGCGGCCGAATTGCGAGCCGTCGGAAGTTGAAAGGCCTGACTCAACAGCAGTTGGCCGACCGGGCACACGTGTCGGTGTCACTGCTGCGGAAGGTCGAGCAAGGGGTCAAGCCGGCGTCGCCGGCTCTGGTCGCGGCAGTGGCCAAGACGCTGCATGCCGACCGGGCCGACCTCACCGGCCAGCCGTACCGCACCGGCGACCGCGCCCACGACGCGGTGCACGAGTTCGTCCCGGACATCCGGCGGGAGCTGGTCGCGTACCGGATGGCGCCGGCGGACGGCCCGGCGGCGATGCGCCTGCCGGAGCTGCGCGCCGCGGTCGCGGAGGTGAGCAGGCGCCGGCACGGGACGAACCTGTACGCCCTGGGCACCCAGCTCCCGACCGTCCTGGCCGACCTGCGGGCCGCCTCGTTCACCCACCAGGGCACCGAGCGGGAGCAGGTGATGGGGCTGTGGGCCGAGACCTGGTACGCGGCCCGGCAGTTCCTGTGGAAGCTCGGCCACGGCGACCTGTGCTCCCGGGTGGCGGACCGGTACGAGTGGGCCGCGGAGCAGTCCGGCGATCCGCTGGCGATGGTGCTGTCGCACGTGTTCCACGCCGGCGAGCTCGACAGCGCCGGCGACTGGCGCGGCGCCCGCACGGTCATGTCCGGCGCGCTGGAGAGCCTCGACCCGCCGAAGTCGCCGCAGGAGGTGTCGGTGCGCGGGTTCCTGCACCTGATGTCGGCGTACATGGCCGCGCACGCCGGCGACGAGCGCGACGTCTGGGCGCACCACACCGAGGCCGAGCACCTCGCGCGCCAGCTCGGCGGCGACCGGGACGACTACCGGCTCGCGTTCGGCCCGACCAACGTCGCGATCTGGGGCTGCGCGCTCGGCGTCGAGATGATGGACGGCGGCCTCGCGGTCGAACGCGCCGACCGCGTCCACATCACCGACCGCACCCCGGCCGAGCGCGCCGGCCACCACTACATCGACCTCGCCCGCGCCCACCTGCTCCGCAATGACCGCCGGGCCACCCTCGAAGCCCTGCTGATGGCCCGCCTCATCGCGCCGCAGGAGACCCGCTACAGCCCGATGGCGCGGGAGACCGTGCACACCCTCGCCGCCGCCGAACGCCGCTCCACCGACAGCCTCCGCGGCCTGGCCGCCTGGATGGGCCTGGCCGGCTAACCGCGCCCGAGAACCAACTCCTCCAAGAAGAACCGCACCTTCGGTTCGACCGGGCGGCCGGGGTAGTAGCGCTCGACCAGGTCGAGACCCTCGTCCACGGTGCTGAAACCGCAGAGCTGGTAAAGCAACAGGATGTCCGCCTCGTCCCGGCCCACCCGGCTGGCGAGGAGCTTGGTCGCCAGCAGGTAGTCCGGCTTGGGCACCGAGACGGTGAGGTTGGCGCCGTCGTAGATGACCGTGGCGTGGTCCGGCCCGGCGGCCGGCAGGAAGCCCTTGACCGCGTCGTTCAACCAGTCCGGATCCAGGTCGTCCTGCTGCGCGGCGACGCGTGCGGCGGCCGCCCGGACGTCACCGGCCGGGTGCCAGATCGCGTCCACGTCCCGGGTGGCCGGACGGGCGTCGTACGCCACGGTCATCGCGGCCCCACCGACCACGAACAGGTCACCACGTACGCCCGCCGTCCGCAGTTCGGCGTCCAGTGCGGCGAACAGGTCAAGGATGCGCTCCCGCGCCAGCACGGCTAGACGTTGACCAGCGAGTCGCGGTGCAGGTAGACGCCACGGCTCTGGAAGGACATCGGGCTGCCGGCGTACTCCCAGGCGCGCATCGACGCCATCGGCGTCACCCACCAGCCGCGGTGCAGATACCGGTCGTCGTCCCGGACCCAGGCCGGCGCCGGCAGCCGGGCGCGCACCGCCAGCCACTCGGCCAGCCCGGCGACGAACGCGTCCCAGCGCGGGTCGCCGGTCCGCGCCGGCCGGGCGGTGATCATCCGGACCTTGGCCGCGAGGTCGGCGGAGGTGAACCGGCGGGCGAACTCGGCGGCCTTGCGAATCGCGGTGGCGAAGTCGCCGCCGGCCACGTCCGGCTCGATGGATCGGGCCAGCCCGACAACGCTGGCGGCATAGTCGACGTGGGCTTCGATGGTCAGCCGGAACCCGGCCGCCTGGGTGATGCGGACCAGCGTGTCGACGGTCGGCTGCAGATCACCGCGCTCGATCCGGTGCACCGTGCTGGCAGCCACGCCGGCGGCATCCGCGAGCGCCCGCACCGACTGCCCCGACTCGGCGCGAGCCCGACGGACGATCTCCCTCGGTTCCATCGTGTAAGCATATACGCGTACAGGTTCCGTCGCGAGTGGGCGCCGGGGATCTGGACGGTGGGGTGGCGGGTGTGACACCGTGACTGTGTCCAGGACTATCGCGGCGAAACGGTCCGGATTGGGGCTTCTGCCTTCTCCGTCGACTACCGGGAGTCGCGTCATGCCGTCGCCGTCGCGTGGTGTTGTGGTGCTGGCGCTGGTGGCGGCCGGGGTGGCGGCCGTGTCCGCGGCTCAGCACGGCGGCCGGCAGGCCGAGGCAGCGGGGTTGCCGTACCAGGACCCGACGCTGCCGGTGCCGGCCCGGGTGGCCGACCTGCTCGGCCGGATGACGCTGGCCGAGAAGGTCGGGCAGATGACGCAGGCCGAGCGGGCGCCGGTGTCGGCCGACCCGACGATCGTGCGGACCGCGCTGCTGGGGTCGGTGCTGTCCGGCGGCGGCTCGGTGCCGAGCCCGAACACGCCCGCGGCGTGGGCCGACATGGTGGACCGGTTCGAGCAGCAGGCCCTCGGCACCCGGCTGCAGATCCCGATCCTGTACGGGACCGACTCGGTGCACGGCGACAACAACCTGCTCGGTGCGACGATCTTCCCGCACAACATCGGGCTGGGTGCGACCCGCGACCCGGCGCTGGTTGCCGAGGTCGAGCACGTGGCCGCGACGGAGACCCGGGCGACCGGGCCGCAGTGGGCGTTCGGCCCGTGCCTGTGCGTGGCCCGGGACGACCGGTGGGGGCGGACGTACGAGAGCTTCGGCGAGGACCCGGCGCTGGTCACCTCGATGACCACGGCGATCGACGGCCTGCAGGGGCCGGCGGCCAGCGGCCTGGCGGCCAACGACCGGGTGCTGGCCGCGGCCAAGCACTTCGGCGGCGACGGCGACACCGAGTACGGGACCTCGACCACCAGCAACTACCGGATCGACCAGGGCGTGACCGTGACCAGCCGGGCCGACTTCGAGCGCATCGACCTGGCCCCGTACGTCTCGGCGGTGCGCGACCGGCACACCGGCTCGGTGATGCCGTCGTTCTCCAGCATCGACTTCACCGAGGACGGCACCGGAAACCCGACAAAGGTGCACGCCAGCGCGAACCTGCTGACCACCACGTTGAAGGGCCAGCTGGGCTTCGACGGCTTCGTGATCACCGACTGGGAGGCGATCCACCAGATCCCCGGCGACTTCGCCACCAAGGTGCGCACCGCGGTGAACGCCGGCGCCGACATGTTCATGGAGCCGACCGGGTTCGGCACCTTCGAGAGCACCCTGACCGCCGAGGTCAACGCCGGCCGGGTGCCGATGAGCCGCATCGACGACGCGGTCAGCCGCATCCTGACGAAGAAGTTCCAGCTCGGGCTGTTCGAGCACGCGCTGACCGACCGGACCCACCTGGCCGAGGTCGGCTCGGCCGCGCACCGGGCGGTGGCCCGCCGCGCCGTCGCCGAATCCCAGGTGCTGCTGCAGAACCGGGACAACGTGCTGCCGCTGACCGGCGCCGAGCGGATCTACCTGGCCGGCAGCAACGCCGACGACCTCGGCAACCAGGCCGGCGGGTGGACCGTCAGCTGGCAGGGCTCGAGCGGCAACATCACGCCAGGAACCACGATCCTGCAGGGCATCCGGGCGGCCGTCGCGCCGGGCACAGTCGTCGACTACGACTCGTCGGGCCGCAGCGCCAAGGGGCACGACGTCGCGATCGCGGTGCTCG
>JBBWZH010000758.1:0-31608 GCA_039648995.1 Mycobacteriales bacterium | reverse complement strand
CGGCACGATCGTCCACAGTGTCCGGTGGGCGGACTACCCGGTGACGGCGAAACTGTCGAAGCTCGGCGTGCAGGCGCACATGGGTGTCCTGTTTGGACTGGTGAACCAGATCCTGCTCGCCGCGGTCGCGGTCGGGCTGCTGTGCCTGATCGTCTGGGGCTACCGGATGTGGTGGCAGCGCCGCCCGACCGGCCCCGCCCGTACCGCCCGGCTGGCCGCCGCGCCAGCCCCCGGTGCCTGGCGGCGCCTGCCAACGCCGCTGCTCGCCCTCGCCGTGGTCGCCGTCGCCGCACTGGGCTGGGCACTGCCCGTCCTGGGCGGCAGCCTCGCCCTGTTCCTCGTGCTGGACACCGCCGCCGCCCTGATCCGCCGAACCCGACCCGCGCCGACGGGCCGGCAGCCAGCAGGGTAGGGACCTGGTCCTCGACGCCGGCGGCCGGGCGATCCCCGGCCGGCGGTGTTCAGGCGGAGCCGCGTTGCTCCTGCGCGACCGCGATGAGATCGTCGCGGGCGCGGGCGACCCGGGAGCGGATCGTGCCGACCGGGCACCCGCAGACCTCGGCGGCCTGCGGGTAGGTCAGCCCGATCATCTGGGTCAGCACGAAGGCGTCGCGCCGGTCGGGGTCCAGGGCCTGCACGGCGTGGCGCAGGGCGATGCCCTCGGCGAGGTCACCGCTGACGGTCGGGGCGTCGGGGAGGTCGGCGACCGGCAGCGTGCGGGGGCGCCGCTGCCGTTGGCGGACCGCGTCGGCGCACACCCGGCGGGCGATCGCGAGCAGCCACGTCCGGGCACCCGACCGGCCGGCGAACCCCGGCAGTGCCGCGAAGGCCCGCAGGTAGGTCTCCTGCGTCAGGTCCTCGGCCTCGCCGCGGTCGCCGAGTTGGAGACACAACCGCCACACGTCCGCCTGGGTGGCCCGCACGAAACGGCCCGCCGCCGCGGTGTCACCGGCCTGAACCGCCACCGCCGCCCGGGTCGCCTCGTCGAGATCCTCATCCACCGGGAACCGTCCGTCTCCATGCCGGGACCGCCGGGTGCGCCGCTCCGCCGTGGCGGGGGACGCCCCGACCGGGCAGCGTACGGGATCTCCGCGCCGGCGAGCCGCGGTCACCCGCGCTGGTGTGCCCGGCCTCAGCCAGAAGCCGCCGTGACAGCGTGCTCCGCCGATCGTCGCGGTTGGACACCGGCGGCGGTTCCGGCCCGGGCCAACCTCGCCGGGATCGAACATTCGGCCGGTCTGGGGAACTCCGCGGCCTCCGTGGACGACTGTAAGCACGAACGGTCGCGTTGGCCGGGTGGCCGGCGACGCTCGGACGGTTCCTCATGGCCAGGGAAAGGGTGCACCGATGACAGCCCACCGCCGGTTCCGCCGCGTTGTCTGGATGACCGCTGCCGCGGTGGCGGCGATGTGGGCCCTGGCGTGGCCGGCGTCCGCGCATGTCACCGTTCACACCGACACGCCGGTGGTCGGCGCCAGCGACGCCGTCGTCGCCTTCCGGGTGCCGAACGAGCAGGACGCCGCGACCGTCACCAAAGTGGCCGTTCAACTGCCCACCGACCACCCCCTGCTCGGTGTCCTGGTCAGCCCGCACCCGGGCTGGACCTCCAGCGTCAAGCAGGCCAAGATCAACCCGCCGGTGAAGACCGACGACGGCACGATCTCCGAGGCAGTCTCCGAGATCACCTGGACGGCCTCGGCGGCCGCGGCGATCCCGGTCGGCGGCTACGACGACTTCACCATCGACGTCGGCAAGCTCCCCGACGGCCAGGCGACGCTGGCGTTCAAGGCGATCCAGACCTACAGCAACAACCAGCAGGTCGCCTGGATCGACGAGACCGTCGAGGGCCAGGCCGAACCCGAACACCCCGCCCCGGTCCTCACCCTCGGCAACAGCGGCGCCGGCGCCACACCCAGCACCACCAGCACCCCGGCACCCGGCCCGACCGTCGCCGCCAGCACCCAGGCGACGGCCACGACCGCGAGCGGCAGCGACTCCACCGCCCGCGCCCTGGGCATCGCCGGCATCGCGCTGGCCATCCTGCTGGGCGCCGGCGGCTACCTGCTCGGCCGCCGAACCGCCGCCCGGCAGCACTAGCAACCCCCGCCCGACAGCGGCGGCAAGGTCCGCCGCCGCGGCCACCACGAGCCACGCACGTGGCTCATGCAGCACCGGGGGCGGGCCGGGTCGGGATCGGCCGATTCAGGACGGACCGGCGAGCGAGGTCGTCCAGATGCCGCGGCCGTAGGTCGCGGCGTAGAGCTTGTCGCTGCCGGGGGGCAGGTCGATGTCGTTGATCGGCACGAGCGGGAGGTTCGTTCCGACCTTGATCCATGTCTTGCCGAGGTTGGGGGTCCGGAAGACGCCGACGTCGGTGGCGACATAGAGCCAGCTCTTGCGCGCCGGGTCGCGGATGACGTCGTTGATCGGCGCCTGCGGGAGCCGCTTGCCGACGATGTCGACCCAGGTCCGGCCGCCGTCGCTGGTCATGACCAGGTGCGGGTAGGACTCGCCGGAGCGCCAGCCCGAGAAGGCGGCCCACGCCACCTTCGGGTCCTGCGGGTCGACCGTGACGCGGGTGACCCAGCGGCCCGGGAACTCCGGGCTCTGCAGCTTCTCCCATGTCACCTGGCCGGGGGCGGCCATCGCGTTGCGGCTGACCCACACCAGGCCGCTGTCGGTGCCGGCGTAGACGAGGTTGGGGTCAGCCGGCGTCGTGCCGATCGCGGTGATGGTGCCGAAGCCGGGGGCGCGGGGCTCGGTGCCGTCCGTGAGGTCCGGGCTGATCTGCTGCCACACGCGCTGGCCGGCGTTGGTGTCGATCCGGCTGACGAACTCGCTGCCGCCGAACATGAAGCGCGGGTCGGCGGCGAACTCGATCGGGGCCACCCAGTTCTTCCGCGCGCCGGGGATCGTCATGGTGAAGCCGGCGCCGTCGAGGAAACCGCGGCAGCCGCCGTTCTGCGAGCACCCGTAGTACTTCCGGTCGTTCGTCGGGTCGATGCGGTTCATCATCCCGTCGCCGCCGACGAAGCCGAACCAGTCACCGTTGACGGTGTTGTCGCCGGCCCACGACTTGAGCGAGCCGTTGTCCTGGGCGCCGGCGTCGACGCGCGAGCCGTCCTGGGCGGAGACGTCCATCGCGTAGAACTGCGTCACCGGCAGCCGGGGGGTCTTGGCCCACAGGCCGCGCGCGGCGCCGTTCTGCGTCGACCAGTACAAGCCGCCGTCGTTGCCGAGGAAGACCTTGCCCGGCGTGTTGGGGTCCCACTCGAGGCCGTGCTGATCGGCGTGCGGGGTGGTCGACGTCGTCCAGGTACGGCCGCCGTCGAGGCTCTCGGCGAGGCTGACGCCCGCGACGAAGACGTGCTGCGGGTCGGCCGGGTCGACGAAGACGCGGCCGAACCACCAGGCGAAGCCGCCGCTGATGTTCTGCAGGGTGCCGCCCGTGGTGGCCCCGACAGCGGTCCAGGTGGCGCCGGCGTCCGTACTGGTGAAGAAGCCGTTGAAGTTGCCACCGGCCGCGCTGGAGATCAGGTAGGCCCGGTTGGGGTCGGTGTCGCTGAAGTCGACTCCCATGCGACCGACGTAGGTGTCGGTGACGGCCTGCCCAGGCACGTCCTGGCTCTGCGGCAGCGGCGCCTGCTGGATGTTCGTCCAGGTGCGGCCGCTGTCGGTGGAACGGTAGAGGAAGGAGTTCTTGCCGTAGATGCGCGACTTCTCGTCCCGGACCTTGTCCCAGGTCGTGGCGAGCATGATGTCGGGGTCGGCCTTGTCGATGGTCACGTCGATCGCGCCGGTGGAGGCGCTGTCGGGCACGATGACGCGGGTCCAGCTGGCCCCGCCGTCCTCGGTCATGAACAGGCCACGGGTCGGCTCGGTGTCGTGCAGCGCGCCCATGACCGCGACGAACACCCGGTCGTCGTCACGCGGGTCGATGACGATCCGGCCGACCGTGTCGCCGTCGGTCAGGCCCATGTTGGTCCATGTGAGGCCGTTGTCTGCCGACTTGTAGACGCCCTTGCCGTAGTACGCCGAGCCGCCACCGTGGTCCGGCTCGCCGGTGCCGGCCCAGACGACGCCGTGGGAGTCGACCGCGACGGCACCCATCGACTGGGGCAGCTGGTCGTTCCACGCGGAGATGAAGGTCGCGCCGCCGTCGACCGTCCGCCAGAGGCCGCCGGTGCCGGTGGCGATGTAGGCGACGCCCTTGGTCGTGGGGTCGGCCGCGATGTCGCGGACGCGGCCACCGATGTTGCTCGGACCGAGTTGAGCCCACACCTGGTTGGCGTTCGGCAGGCCCTGGCTCACCGCGCCCAACGCCGTGGACTGCGCGATCGCCTCGGTGACGGCGGCGTCCGGGATCGAGCCGTCGGCGTTCGCCCGCTGCCGGTACAGCCACTCGTCGGCGCCCACCGGCCCGGCCACGACGGCCGACCGGTCGGTGGGTCCCGTCCGCGCGCCGTCGCGCTGGGAGCCGGTGACGGAGGCGGCGCTGGCGCCGGCCCCGAGGAGGATCGTGAGGGCGGTCGCCGTCGCGAGGATCGGGGCAGGGGTCCTTCTGCGCATCGCCACGCCGGCCTCCAGGTCAGGTGGGCACGCCCGGCGCGCCCGCTCCGCCGCGCCGATCGCGCGTTTCCGAGCGGCGGCCCGCCCCGTATATGCACCGCGCCGCGGAGTAAAAATACACCCCAGAAGTCGAGATCATCGGTTCTGCGACGATCCTGGCCGGGACGTACCTAGAATGCCGTCATGGCCCACCACGGTGACGCCCGGCACCGATCGTCGCCGCTGGTCAGAGCGCTGGCGGGCGCCGCGTCGCTGGTCGCTCTGGCGGGGTGCTCAAACGGCGCAAACAGCTCCGGCGGCTCCGCGGGCGACACGGGCCACGCGGATGCCGGCTGTGCGTCACCGAGCTCCGCTCGCCCGGCCGAGATCGCGCTCATGCCGGCCGGGCTGTCGTTCGACAAGATCGGTACGGTCACCCACGTCGCGAACGCGAAGGGTCATCTAATACTACAAGCTGTCACGACCAAGCCGCTCGACGAGGTCACGGTGCTGATCCAGGACGCGGTGACCGCCGTCGGCTACCGCCCGGGCGGGATGGACAACGAGGGCGACGAGGCGGAGGTCTTCTTCACGACCGGCTCGTACGCCGCGGGGCAGGCACGCCTGGAGCGGGCCGAGTGCGAGGGCCGGTGGGACATCGACCTCGACCTCGACCTCATCGGCGGCAAGGCCACGCCGTCCGCGCCAGCATCGACGATGACCCCGCGTTAGCCGCCTGCTCGCCGCGCGCTGCCCGGCGTCGTCCTACCGCGCCGGCGGCGTCCGTTCGTTCTCAGCCACTTCTAATGCCCCTTACTAGGGTCCGGGTGGACCAACGGAGCGACGGGCACCGGCTGGCGGAGCGGCCACGGCGGACCCGCCGAGCGGACTCTTTGTGAGGACCACTGGTGGATGGCGCCGACAACTGGCATGCGCGCGCGACCGACGACCGGGGCTGACGGCTCCCGCCCTCCCGCGCTGGCCGCGGCCGCCCCGGACCCGGTCTCCGACCGGTTGGGCATCCCGGGCACCGCGCTGGCCAGGCGGATCGGGCTCAACCTGCCGCCCGACCTGCCGGTCGACAAGTGGCGGAGCATTGGCGAGCAGATCTATCTGATCACCGACTCGTCCGCCTGGTGGCTCGGAGACTGGCTGATCTACGGGCAGGACCGGTACGCCGACCGGTACCGGCGGCTGGTGGAGGAGTCCTCTCTGGACTACCAGACGCTGCGTAACTACGCCTGGGTGGCCCGGCGCTTCCCCGTGTCCCGCCGCCGGAACGGCCTGAGTTTCCAGCACCACGCGGAGGTGGCGGCACTGGGCGAGGCCGAGCAGGATCGGTTGCTCGGTCTGGCGCACCACCACGGCTGGTCACGCAACCAACTCCGGGCGCGGGTGCGCGCGGCCCGCACCCGGCCGGACGAGCAGTCGGCCGGCCCCGCTGCCATCCTGCTCACGGTGCCGGCGGAGCGGCAGCGCTCGTGGGAGGACGCGGCCCGCCACGCCGGGCTCGACCTGCTGGCCTGGATCGCCGGGGCGCTGGACGACGCGGCCCGAACCAGACTCGCCGGCGACGGGGGGCCAGATCCCGGCTGACGCCCGCCGGCCCTACCGCCCGTCAAGCCCTACCGCCCGCCGGGCCCCGGTGGCGGCAGCCTTGCGACGGGGCGCGCTACGGTTGGTTCATCGCCGCCCGGTCCGGCCGGGCCGCCGGTCCCGATGGGGAGGAGCATGGACGGCTCCGTCGCGATCGAGGCGTTGGCGGTCGCCGTCTCGACGAACTCCCCGGTCCTGCTCTGGGGTAGTCCCGGCACCGGAAAGACCTCGGCGGTGCTGTCCCTCGGCAGAGCCCTGGCCCTGCCGGTGGAGGTCGTCGTCGGGTCCATCCGCGAGCCGTCCGACTTCGCCGGCCTGCCGGTCGTGCTGAACGGCGCGGTGCACTTCTCGCCGCCGGCCTGGGCGCAGCGCCTCCACGACGCGCGCCGCGGGCTGCTGTTCCTGGACGAGCTGACCACGGCCCCGCCCGCCGTGCAGGCGGCCATGCTGCGCGTCATCCTCGAACGGGTTGTGGGCGACCTGCCGCTGCCGCCGCAGGTGCGGATCATCGCCGCGGCCAACCCGCCGGCCCAGGCCGCCGACGGGTGGGACCTCGCGCCGCCGCTGGCCAACCGCCTCGTCCACCTGGACTGGCCGGTGGACGTGCGGGCCATCTCCCGGGGGCTGGCGCTCGGGTTCCCGACCCCCCGCCTGGCCAACGTCGAGCGCGAGCCCTCGCTGGCGCAGACCACCGCGGCCCGGGCCGCCGTGTCGGCGTTCCTGCAGGCCCGGCCCGAGCTGGTGCTCACGGTGCCGACGGATGCGAACGACGCGAGCCGCGCCTGGCCGAGCCCGCGCAGCTGGGAGGCCGTGGCACGGCTGGCCGCCGGCTGTGCGGCCGCGCAGGCGTCGGACGAGGCGCGGGTCGCCCTCACCGTCGGCGCGGTCGGGGAAGGGCCCGCGCTGGAGTTCCTGGCCTGGCTGGACAAGCTCGACCTGCCCGACCCGGACGCGCTGCTCGCCGACCCCGACTCGTTCACGCTGCCCGAGCGGAGCGACCGGGCCTTCGCCGTGCTGACCGCCGTCGTCGCGACGGCGACCGGCCGCGGCGACGCCGAGTCGTGGCAGGCGGCGTGGCGCGTCGTCGGCCTCGCCGCCCGTACCGCGCCGGACGTCGCCACGCTGGCCGCCCGCACCCTCGCGCAGCACCGGCCGGACGGCGCCCAGCTCCCCGACGCGGTGCTCGACCTGGTGCCCATCCTGCGGGCGGCCGGGCTGCTGTGAGGGGCCGGGCATGCGCCACCTCACCGTGACCGACCTGCCGGCCGAGCTGCGCGGCCGGTGGTCGGCGGCGCGGGTCCTCGCGGTGACCAGGGCGCCCTATCTCGCGACCGCCGTGCTCGCGCTCCAGCTGCTCGTCCCGGCCGACCCGGGCGTCCCCGCCGATGAGCTGTCCCGGTTCCCGACCGACGAGGCCTGGCACGTGTACGCCGACCCGGGCCTGCTGCGGACGACGCCGACGCCGGAGCTGGCGTACTGGCTGCTGCACCACGTGACCCACCTGCTGCACGGCCACGCGGCCCGGTCGCCGTTGTCGCTGGGCGGCGAGGAGGTCAGGGGCGGCCCGAGCGGTGACCGCGTCCGGTGGGAGTGGAACGCCGCCTGCGACGCCGAGATCGACGACGACCTGGCCTCGTACGGACTCCTCCGGCCGGCCGGGCTGACCGGGCCGGACGCGCTGGGCCTGCCGGCGGGGCTGCTCGCCGAGCGGTACTGGCACGCCGTGCAGGCGGCCGACAGCCGGCCGCTGCCGGCCGGTGCGGGATGCGGGAGCTGCTGCGACGGGCAGCGCCGGCCGTGGCAGACCGACCTGGCCGGGGTTGGCCGGCTGCGTGCCGAGCTGCTCGCCCGCGACGTCGGCAGCCAGATCCGGTCCGGCGCGGCCGGGATAGGCGACGTGCCGGCCGGGTGGCGGCGCTGGGCGGCGGACCGGTGGCGGCCCCAGGTCGACTGGCGCAAACGGCTGTCCGGCCTGGTCCGGCGGACCGTCGGCGGGATCGCCGGGAAGGTCGACTTCACCTACAACCGCCCGTCGCGGCGGTCCGCGAGCGTGCCCGACGTGGTGATCCCCAGCCTGCACCAGCCCAGCCCGCGGGTGGCGGTCCTGCTCGACACGTCCGCGAGCTGTGACGAGGATCTTCTCGGGCAGGCGCTGGCGGAACTGCGGGCGATCCTGCGCAGCGTCGGCGTCCGGCGGGAGAAGACCACCGTGCTCTGCTTCGACTCCGTGCCGTACACACCGCAGCGGGTGCGGGACGTCGGCGAGGTGCACCTGCTCGGCGGCGGCGGTACGGACGCCGGCGCCGGGCTGGCGGCCGCCGCGGCGCTGCGGCCGCGGCCGGACGTCGTCGTCGTGCTGACCGACGGGGAGACCTCGTGGCCCGCGCAGCCGCCGCCGGGGTGCCGGGTCGTCGTCGGCCTGCTGGGCTCGTTCGCGGCCGCCCCGGAGTGGGCCGAGACGGTGCTGATCGAACGGGTGGCGGGTGACCGGGTGTGACCGGCCCTGAACCGCCGCCGCCCGGCGACGACGACGCCTGGCGGGACGCGGGATTCACCGCGGCCGAGGCCGCCGAGTTCCGGCGTCGCGGGGTCGCGCCCGCCGAGGCGCTGGCGTGGCGGCGGGTGGGCGTCACCGACCCCGTGCACCTCGTCCAGTGGCGCGCGTCCGGCGTCACGCCGGACACCGTCGAGCCGTGGCGCGCCGCCGGTATCGCCGCCGCGGACGCCGTCCACTGGCATGAGGTGGGCCTCGGCCCGGCCGGCGCCCGGCAGGCGATGCGGCGCGGCCTCAGCCCGCAGGACGCCGTTCACCAGCGGGAGCGTGCCCGGGCCGGGCCGGCTCGCGGCACCGCGCGCGGGCCGGCCCGCGCGCCGGCGACCGGCCCGGCGGCGTTCCTGCAGCGCGGGCTGGCGCCGGACCTCGTCCGCGGGTACGCGCTGCGCGGGTGGCTGGACGAGGAGGCGTTCGCCTGGGCCGCTGCCGGGGTCGAGGCAGCCGACGCCGACGTGTGGCGCACCCTCGGCCTGCTACCGGGCGAGGCGGCCGGGCTGGCGGCGGGCGGGGCGACGCCGGCCGGCACGGTCCGCGCCTGGTGGGCCGCCGGCATCCCGCTCGACGAGGTCGGCTCGTGGCTGGGGGCCGGGCTGACCGTGGACGAGGCGGTGCGGCAGCGGGCGGCCGGGGTCACCGCGGAGCGGGCGGAGGCCATCCGGGCGCTGCGCCGGTTCGGCGGGCCGGACCGGCCGCGGCCACCCCAGCGGCCGGCCGACGGGGGCCCGGCCGAGGGCGGCCCAGTCGACGGGGGCCCGGCCGAGGGCGGCGCGCCTACCTGACGGCGGTCACCAGCACGTAGTGGCGCACCGACCGCAGCCGGGACCGCAGCCCGCTGACCCGGCGGAGCCGGTCCTCCTCGCTGATCTGCCCCTGCTCCGCCAGGTCGCCGAGGAACCTCTCCCACTGCGCGAAGTGCGGGACCGCGCAGCGCTGCGTCGCGTCGGTGACGGTGACGTCCCGGAACCCGACGCCGGTGAGCAGTGCGGCGTAGGCGGCCGGCCCGTCGAGGTAGTTCTCCGGCGGCTCGGTCGCCCGCAGCCAGTCCTGATAGCTGGGGCGGCCGCCTTCCCGCCCCGCCCCGCCCGCCGCGTCGGCCGGGGCCGGTGGAGCGGCGTTGAGCACGTCGGACGCCAGCAGGCGCCCGCCTGGCCGCAGCACGCGGTGTGCCTCGGCGAGGAACCCACGCCGGTCCCGGAAGTGGAAGGCGGCCTCGATGCTGAGCACGTCGTCGAACGAGCCGTCGGCGAACTCCAGCGCGGTGGCGCTCATCCGCCGGAACGACGCGCCGGGGGCGTTCTGGCGGCACCGCTCGAGCTGCCGGTCGGTGAGGTCGATGCCGGTCACCGCGCCCACCGGGTGGCGGGCGAGCAGGTGCCGGGCGACGGCGCCCTTGCCGCACCCGACGTCCAGGACCTCGCTGCCGGGGCGCACCGGCTCGACCAGCCGGTCCACCAGGTTCCGGCAGGCCTCGGCCGCGCTCGCGCAGCCGTCCGGCCAGTACCCCCAGTTGAAGAAGTCGGTGGCACCGAAGAACCGCTCGGTCAGCGGCTCCCACATGAGCCGGTCGTACAGCGCGGAGACCGGGTTCCGGACCGCGGCCGCCGCGAGGTCGTCGGCCACCGCCGGGTCAGACCCGCTCGACGACGAAGAAGATGTAGTCCATCAGCTTCTTCCGGTAGCAGTCCAGGTAGGGCTGCTCGGAGCCGGTGCGGAGCCGGGTCAGCAGGCGCACCTCGAAGTACGGGGTCGCGGCGAGGGTGTGGTCGATGACCGTCCGCGGCACCAGGTTGTGCTCCGCCAGCCGGCGGAAGTACGTGCTGCGCCGGTGGGTGCGGCAGATGTAGTGGGCGTCGATCTCCAGCACCTCGGGCGACTGCTGCGCCACAGCGTCGTTGCGGCACCAGGTCGCCCCGACGTACCGGCCACCAGGAGCCAGCACCCGGGACAGCTCGGTGAACAGCTCGGTGAGGTCGGCGTACGGGGTGGTCTCGTTCGTGAAGATGAAGTTGAAGTAGTTGTCCGGGAACCCGGTGTCCACCATGTTCCGCAGATGGAACCGGACCTTGTCCGCGCAGCCGCGGCTGGCGGCCAGCCGGTTGGCGTAGTCGACCTGGTAGGACGAGAAGTTGACGCCGTCGACGTAGCAGCCGTACCGGTCGTACGCGACGAAGCTGGTGCCGCCCCGGCCGGACCCCGCGTCGAGCACCCGGTGCTCGGGCCGCACGTCCCCCAGCGCCTCCACCAGCGCCCGGGCCTGGGCGTTCTCCAGCCGGTGCATCTCCTCGAGCACCCGGGCCTCCCGCTCGTCGGGGGGCGCGTGCTCCAGCGTCCGGTCGAAGTCGCCCAGACCGAAGTGGTGGTGGTAGAGGCCGTCCTCCGCACCGAGGAGCAGGTTGATCGCGTCGTCCTGCTTCGTGTCCCAGTACTCGACGAGGGACCGCTCGAAGTCGTCACGGATCATCGTCTGGGCGTAGTCGTTCTTCAGGTTGGAGCTCATCAGACCCTCCGTCTTGCTAACTGTCGCGGTCGGTGATCATCAGGGCGAGATCGCTGAGCACCCGGCGTGCTTCGCCCGTGGCGCGAGAGTCGGCAAGTGTGGCGAGCGCCAACTCGACCCTCTCCTTGATCATCTCCTCCACCGAGTCCTTGGCACCGGTGGTCAGAATCGCCTCGCGCAGGACGGTGGCGCCGTCCTCGTCGAGGTCCGGGTCCCCGTAGAGGCGGTCGATCGCCGCGCGCTGGTCGGCGTCGGCCAGGTCCAGCGCGCGCGCGATCAGTACGGTCGGCTTGCCCTCCAGCAGGTCGTCGGTGGCCGACTTGCCCGTCACCTCCGGCTTGCCGAAGACCCCGAGAATGTCGTCGCGGAGCTGGAACGCCTCACCGAGCGGCGTCCCGAAGTCCAGGTAGGACCGCAGCAGGTCGGCCGGGGCACCGGCCAGCGCGCCGCCGACCTGCAGTGGCCGCGCCGTGGCGTAGAGCGCGGTCTTGTAGCGGGCGACGGCGAGGCCGGTGGCAACGGTGAAGTCGCGGCCGGCCTGCGCCACCATTTCGAACATCTGGCCGCAGACCTCGGCCACCCGCATTTCGTGCCAGGCGGAGCGGACGGCGGCCATCCGATCGGGCCCGCAGGCGCGGGTCAGGAGTTCGTCGGCCCAGAACAGGCACAGGTCCCCGAGCAGTAGTGCGGTCGAGTTGCCGAATGCGTCGGACGAGCCCCGCCAGCTTTGCTCAGAATGCAACTGGGCCAGTTGTCGATGGAGCGTCGGACGACCTCGGCGGGTCTCGCTGGCGTCGATGATGTCGTCATGGATCAGGCCGAAACAGTGGCAGAGTTCCAGCGCGGCGCCGGCCCGGTAGGCACTGTCCCTTTCGTCGTCCTCACCTCCCGCGCCACGCCATCCCCAGTATCCGAGCTGGGCCCGGATCCGCTTGCCCCCGGTGAGCACGAAGTCGGCCAGCGCGCGGACCGCGGGGCCGATATCGACGCCCGCCGGGATCTGCTGCGCCTTGGCCGCGGTGAAGTCCCTCAGTACCTCGTCGATCCGCTGCCGCACCTCGTTCAGCAGGGCCGGCGTGGGCATTCGGTCCGGCTCCGCGATACCGCCCACCGGCTCCTCCCGCACGGGCGCTGACTTCTCCCCGAGCATCGTCCCTCCAATTGCGAACGGCCATTGGCGACTGGCACTCAGCATCTCAGCCGCGCTGGGGCGTCTTCCCGATCAGGGGTATCAGAGCCGCTCGTGGCTGGGGAACATACCCGATCACGATCTGGGTGCCAATAGCGCCATTTCCCGCGCCGCGGTCCCAATCACCGGAGTCCGGCGGCCGCCGGCAATGGTCCGGCCCGGCCTGTCCCGCCGGCGGGACAGGGCCGCCGACCGGCGGCCTTTCCGCACGGCGTGACTAGGCGGCACCCGGCACGAATTCCTTCCTGAGCTGTGCGATCTGCTGGGACATTCCGGCGGCGAGATCGACCTCGGGTTCCCAGCCGAGGGCCGCCCGGACGGCGGTCAGGTCGGCCAGGGTGTCCCGGACGTCCCCGTCGGAACCGCGGTCGACGACCACCGGAACGGGCGCCCCGGTCAGGTCGGCCGCGACCGCAAGCACCTCCGACAGCGCGGTGCGGTGCCCGGTGCCGACGTTCAGTACCTGCGAGCGCGGCGGCGCGGCGCCGGCCGCCACCGTCGCGGCCACCACATCGGACACATAGGTGAAGTCCCGCCGGCGCGATCCGTCGCCGAACAGGCGCATCGGCTGCCCATCGAGCGCCGCGCGCAGCACCCGGTGGATGAACATGTCGGCGCGCTGCCGCGGACCGAACACGGAGAAGTAGCGCAGCGCGATGACCGTGGTCACGCTGCCCGCCCGCATCGCGTGCGCCAGCGCGAGCTGCTCGGCCGCGAGCTTGGTGACCGCGTACGGCGACGCGGGGAGAACCGGCCCGGTCTCCCGGCTCGGCGTTCCGTCCGTGCGTCCGTACACGCTGGACGACGACGCGACCACCACCCGCGGGACCCGCAGCCGCACCGCGGCCTCCATGACCCGCTGCGTCGCGCACAGGTTGGCCGTCGCGTACTCCTCGAAATTGTCGCCCCACGATTCCCGGACGCTGGCCCGCGCGGCCAGGTGGAATATGACGTCGGCGCCTTCCAAGAATGGCTCCAACGCGGCGCGGCGGAGGTCGGCCCGCAGATACGTGAAGCCGCTGGAGCCGAGCAGTTCCCGCAGATTGGCGGCCGCGTTCGCATCCGACGACGGATCCCGGCGGTCAACCCCCAGTACCGTCGCGCCGCGGGCCCCGACCGCCTCGGCCAGGTGGGAGCCGATGAAGCCGGCGGCACCCGTGACGACGACCCTGGCTCCGGCAACCGGAGTCTCTGCTGATCCCATCTTCCGCTCCCCTCATCCGGGACCACCGTCTCTTTGACTCGGTCACCCGCCGACCCTAGGCTCTGCCGCAGAGTTCGTGGCCAGTTACCGGTAAGGGCGACTCCGACCCGCGCCGAGGCGAGCTGTCGCACGCTTTCGCGGGCTTGAAGGAAGTATGAAGATCACTGTGCTCGCAATAGGTACGGTAGGAAGCGTGCGGCCTTTCGTGGCCCTCGGGAACGGGCTAGCCAAGGCCGGGCACCAGGTTACCGTCGCCTCCAGCAGCAACATGTCCGACCTGATCCGGGCATCCGGCTCACTGGGCTACCACGTGGTGACCGGGAACACCGAACGGTGGACCGCGTGGCTGTCGGGCGGCCGGTCGCGGGAACGGCACTCGGTGCTGATGGCGAAACTGCTGCGAAAGCCGTCGGGATTCCAGCCGATGCTCGACGAGTTGTTCACGGCGACTCTCGACGCCGCCCGCGGGTCGGATATCGTCATTTCCTCGGCACCGGGCTTCTGCATTGGACAACCGGTCGCGAAACGCGTCGGCGCGCTGCACGTGTCGGGCTTCCTGCAGCCGTTCCACGCCACCGCCGGGTTCCCGCAGATGTTCTGGCCGGAGCTGCCGGAGACGGTCCGGCACGGCCGCGCGGCGTACAACCGGATGACCTACCGGGTGACGTTCGCCGCCCTGCGGGCCATGTTCGGCCGCGGCGTGGCCGCGGCCCGGCGGCGGGCGCTGGGCGCGGACAGCGTCGGCTACCGCGCCGACCCGCTGGTGCTCTACGGGTTCAGCTCCGCCCTCGTGCCCAGGCCACCGGACTGGGCCGACCCGGTCCACATCACCGGCTACTGGTCCGAGCCGGAGCCGGCCGGCTGGCGGCCGCCGGCGGAGCTGGCCGAGTTCGTGGCCGCCGGCCCCCCTCCGGTGTACGTGGGCCTCGGCAGCCTGGCCCAGATCCGGCCGGAGATCATGGACCTGGCGGCCGCGGCGGTGCGGCGGCTCGGCCAGCGGGCGGTCATCGCCACCGGCTGGAGCGGCTGGCGGCCACGGGAGCCCGACGGCCGGCTGTACGTCACCGACGCCGTCCCGCACAGCTGGCTGTTCCCCCGGGTGTCCGCGGTGGTGCACCACGGCGGCGTCGGGACGATCGGCGCCGGGCTCGGTGCCGGCTGCCCGACGGTGACCATGCCGGTGATGTACGACCACTTCTTCTTCTGCCGGCAGGTCTTCAACCGCGGCGCCGGGCCGCGACCGCTGCCGTTCCGGCGGGTCACCGTGGCGGAGCTGAGCCGTGCGGTGCTCGCCGCGACCGGCGACGGCCGGATGCGGGCCAGCGCCCGGGCGCTGGCCGCGCGCATCGCCACCGAGGACGGCGTGTCCCACGCGGTGGAACTGGTCGAGAAGTATGCGAGCCGCTGACGTGGGCGCGGCGCGGCACGGCCGTCCGGCGCGGGGCCGGCGACCCGGGCAGGACGGGCGTCCGGCGCGGGGCGGGCGTCCGGCGCGGGCCCGGCGACCCGGACGGGGTCGGCGACCGGCGCAGGGCCCGCGACCCGGGCGCGGCGAGCAACCGGCACAGGGGCGGCGACCCGGGCGGGGCCGGCGTCCGGAGAGGCGGCCCCGGTGACCGGGACCGTCCGGCTGGTCACCACCCCGGCCGGCGATCCGGCCTGGCAGGTAGCGGGGTACGACCTGGTACGGCAACTGCTGGTCGACCCGCGGCTGGGCCGGGGGCATCCCGACCCGGCGCACGCACCGCGGTACAGCAGGTCGGTGCTGTTCGGCCGGGCCGCGAAGGCCGGCCAGGACACACTCGGCCCGCTGCGGAAGGTGCTGAACCAGTGGCTGTCGGCGAACCGGCTGGCCGAGATGCGGCCCAGGGTGGAGCGCCTGACCGACGGCGTGCTGGCCGACCTCACCGCCCACCGGCCGCCGGTCGACTTCCACGAGGTCGTGTCGTTCCCGCTGCCCGCCCTGGTGATCTGCGAGATGCTCGGTGTGCCGTACGGCGACCGGTCCACCTTCCGGAGCTGGTGCGACGACGCCGCCAACACCGCCGACGAGCAGCGCTCGATCGCCGGCCTCGGCGCGCTGTGGACGTACATGCGGTCGCTGGTGGACGGCAAGCTCGCCGATCCGGAGCGGGACGTGCTCACCGACCTGGTCGCGCTGCACCTCAGCGACCCGGCCGGGTGCTCCCTGGAGCAGGTGACCCAGCTCGCGGTCGGCCTGCTGTTCGCGGGCCACGAGACGACGGTGGCGGCGATCGACCGCGGCACCGTACTGCTGCTGACCAACCCCGGCGAGATGCGGCTGCTGCGGGACGACCCGACCCGGGTCCGGGGATTCGTGGAGGAGGTCCTGCGCCTCCCGCTGCCCCCGCCGATCCGGCCGGACGGCGAGACGGTGGGAGGTGTCCCCCGGTTCGCCAACGAGGACATCGAGATCGGCGGGTCCCTCGTCCGGGCCGGCGAGCTGGTTCTCCTCGACCTGACCTCGTCGAACATCGACCCGGACGCCTTCACCGCACCGCGGCGGCTCGACCCGGCCAGGTCCGAGGGCAGCCACCTCACCTTCGGCCACGGGCGGCACTTCTGCTCGGGCGCGGCGCTCGCCCGGATCGAGCTGGAGAGCGTCTTCTCCCGCCTCGTACGCGGCCACCCGACGCTGCGGCTCGCTGTCGCGCTGGAGAGCCTCCAGCTCCGCGGCGAGCGCCTGGCCGGCGGCCTGGTCGAGCTACCGGTCCAGTGGTGATGGGTTCGACAAGGATCGAGAGAGGCAGCGATGCGGCAGAGCGCACCGTCCCTGCGGATCGACCAGGTCCGCGCCATGGATCAGGACCACTTCGCCGCGCTCCTGCGGGACCAGCCGGTGTGCGAGGTGGCGCTGGACGACGACACGACCGCGTGGCTGGTGCTCGGGCACGCCGAGGTGCGGCAGGTCCTGACCGACCCGCGGTTCCGGCGGGAGGCGGCGTCGTCGGGGCTGACCGGGTCCGCCGGTACGGCCGCGAAGCCGCGGTCGCTGCACATGGACGGCCCGGCGCACCGGGAGATGCGGGCGCTGGTCGCGCACGCGTTCAGCCGGCGGGCGGTCGAGCGGATGCGGCCGGCGGTCACCGAGGTGTGCTCCGGCCTGCTGACGGAGCTGGTGGCGGCCGGCCCGCCGGCGGACCTCGTCGGCCAGTTCGCGACGCCGATGTCACTGGCGGTCATCGGGGAGGTGCTGGGACTGTCCGTCACCGCCGAGGAGCACGAGGCCATCCGGGTCTGGACGCGGTCGAAGCTCTCCCAGGCGGTGACCGACCAGGACGCCGTGCGCACGTCCGGCCTGCACCTGTTCCACTACTTCCAGGCGCAGATCGCCGCGCAGCGGGAGCGCCCTAGCGGCGGCCTCACCGCCCAGCTGGTCGCCGCGTGCGACGAGCAGCAGCTCACCGAGATGGAGCTGCTGCAGCTGCTGATGATGCTCTTCGCGGCCGGCCACGAGACCACCGTCGAGGCGGTGACCCGGGCCGTCCTGCAGCTGCTGCGCGGCCCGGCACAGCTCGACCGGCTGCGGCAGCGCCCCGAGCTGCTGGAGATCGCCGTGGAGGAGCTGCTCCGCCGCCAGTTCGGGCCGACGGTCGGCGTGGACCGCGGGCGGGTGGCGGCCGAGGACGTCACTCTCGGATCGGTCGCCATCCGGCAGGGTGAGGCCGTGATGGTGTCCCTCGACGCGGCGAACCACGACGCGCGGGTCTTTCCCGACCCGAAGCGGCTGGATCTCGGCCGGCAGCCCAACCCGCACCTCAGCTTCGGCGACGGGCCGCACTTCTGCCTCGGCGCCGCGCTGGCCCGGCTGGAGCTGGAGGTCGCGCTGCGGAGCCTCATCTGGGGACTGCCGGCCCTGGCCGAGGTCGACCCGCCGCCGGCAGCGGAGCCCGCGCACCCGCCGCTGGGCAGCATCAGGCAGTTGATGGTCCGCTGGTGACCCGCGCCGACCAGCGGGCCAGCGCGCGGAGCGCCGCAGCGTGCGCGATCAGGTCGTCGCTGTACCGGAGGGTGGCGAAGTAGAGGCCGACCGGGCTCGCCCGCCAGGTGCCCTGTTCCTGGGCGTCGACCAGCCAGGCCGCCGCCCGGCGGAGCCGGGGATCCTCGGCCGGCAGGCCGCTGCGCAGCAGCGCGTACAGGGCCCACCCCGTCTCCTCGACGGTCGGCTCGTCCGACGTCGCCGGCCACGCGCCGTCCTCGCGCTGGTTGCCGAGCAGCCAGCCCTGGGCCCGCCGCGCCGGGGAACCGGCGCAGAGCCCCAGATCGGCGAAGAGTTCCAGCACCCGGGCGGTGCCGAACACGTGGTGGCGGAACCACAGCGACGTGAAGCTGCCGTCCGCCTGCTGCACGCCGGCGACGTAGCGCACGGCGCGGTCGACCGGGTCCCGCCGCGGCAGCCGCACCTGGAGCCGGTGCAGCGCGCTGGCGACCTCGGCGGTCACCGCGGGGCACGGCCCGTCGTTCAGCAGCGACCCGTTCTTCACCCAGCCCGACCACGACCCGTTGCGGTTCTGCCGGGTCAGCAGCCAGTGGATCCCCCGCCGCATGGCGTCGGCGTCGGCGGGCATGCCCAGCGCCGCCAGCGCACCGAGGGCGCCCGCGGTGTCGTCGGCCTCCGGCCAGCCGGACGACAGCGCCCACGGCCACCCACCGGCCGGGATCCGCACCGGGGTGAACGGCGTGCTGCACTGCGCGTCCCGCAGCCAGTCGCGGGTCCGGTCGAGGTCCACACCGTCGGCGGGGTCGGCACACTCGACGAGCGCGCCGACCGTGTACCGAGTCGCGGAGACCTCCAGGTCGCGGTCGATCGCCCACGAGCCGTCGGCGCGCCGGGTGTCGAGCAGGTACGAGCGGCACCGCTCGCGGATCTCGTCGGCCACCCCGGCGACCTGCAGGCCGATCAGGATGACCGCGGTGAGCATCGGGCTCTCCTCGAACCCGCCGTTCTCCCCCTGCGCCGCCTCGATCCACCGCAGCGCCCGCGGCTCGGCCAGCCGGTGCAGCAGCCGCCGCACCCGCCCGACCCGCAGGACGTGCGCCTGCATCACGCCCAGGCCCAGCACCCCGGGGATCGCGACGGAGATCTTGTTCCGCAGCCGCGGTGGCAGCAGCATCACCTCGATCGGCTGGTACGGCTGCTCCTCGAACGGGCGCAGCCCGGCCAGCGCCCAGACCACCGCGGCGGCCGCCGGCCAGGTCTTCGGCGGCGGCCCCTCCATGCCGGGCACCAGCCTGACCCCGCCCACCTCGTCCAGCCAGACCAGCCCGCGGTCGATCGCGGCGGAGAACCGCTCCCGGTCCAGCGCGTAGAGGGTGGCGACGGTGAACGCGGTACCGCTCTTGCTGCTGGGCGGGTCGAGGTCAGAGTCGCTCCACCCGCCGTCCGCGCGCTGGTGGTCGGCCAGCCAGGCCAGGCCCTCGTCGATCTCCCGCCGGTGCCGCGCCGGGTCCACCTTCCACAGCGCCAGCACCGCGAGCGACGTCGCGTGCGCGGAGGACGCCAGCCGGTCGCACCAGCTGCCGTCGTCCCGCTGCCGGGTGCCGAGGTACTTCTGCGCGGACGCCACCGTGGCGTCGATCAGCTCGTCAGCCATGCCGTGCGGGCCTCCTCGGACGTCAGATGCCGATCACGGCGCGCGCCCACGACCGGGCGCCCAGCGGGCTGTTCTCCAGCCCGGCGAGGCGGGCCGCGGCCTCGAGCCGGAGGTCGGCGGTGGCGGGGGTCGGGCGGAGCAGGAATCGCAGCATCCGGTGGCCGAGCCGCGAGGTGGTGCTGCACATCCGCGCCAGCCGGTGGCTCATCTGCATGGTGCGGGTCACCTCGAGCATCCGGCTCGCCGTGTACGCCGCGAGCGCCGCGTCGACGCCGTCCGCGGACCGGCGCCGCGGCGCCGCGACCCGCTCCAGCGCCGCCGCCAGCGACCAGCCGTCGATGATCGAGGTGTTCATGCCCTGCCCCGCCATGGGGTGCATCACGTGGGCCGCCTCGCCGATGAGCACCACTCCCGGCCGCACCCACTCCGCGGCCCGGGCACGGTACGCGGAGAACCCCTGTGGACTGTCCAGCTCCGGCCACGGCGCGAGCACGCCGTCCAGGCCCGGGCAGGTCGCCAGCAGCTGCGCGCGGCGCTCGTCGGGGGCCAGCCGGCGCGCGGACGACACCTGTTGCGCCGGGATCTGCACGTACAGCCGGCCGCGGTCGCCCGGCATCGGGTAGAGGATGCGGGCGCCGTCGGTCGTCACGAAGTTCACCGCCCGCGGTGGCAGCCGCGGGTTGTCGACGTCGAAGCCGAGGTACCCGTGCCCGTACGGGACCCGGGTGAACGGAATGCCGAGCTGGCGGCGCAGCGTGGAGTTGGCCCCGTCCGCGGCCACCACCAGCGACGCGCGAATGTCCTCGCTGACCCCGCCGCGCCGCACGGTCACCCCGACGACCCGCCCGCCCTCGGTGAGCACCCCGGTGACGTGGCAGCCGAACCGCAGGTCGGCGACCTGCTCGGCCCGGGCCAGCAGTGTGTCCCGGATGACCGTGTGGGTGTGCACCAGGCCGTAGTTGAGCCGGTGCGGCAGGGTCCGGTACGACAGCCCGCCGAGCTGCCGGCCGTCGGCGCGCCGGCACTCCAACCCGTCCAGCCGCAGCGCCCCCTTGCCCTCCAGCTCCGCGGCGATGCCCCAGCGGTCGAGCACGTCGAGGGTCGCCGGCTGCAGGAACTCGCCCTTGTGCACCTCGCGGGACTGCCGGCGCTGCTCCAGCACCACGATGTCCGGCACCCGCGCCCGGTCGGCGGCGATGGCCATCGCCAGGCCGGCCACGCCGCCGCCGACGACCAGCAGGTCGTGCACCGCCGCCGTCACCCGCCGTCCGCCACCATGTCCGGGTCGAGCCGGTACATCCGCGGCGCCATCAGAACCCGGCGGTGCCACTCGCCCACCACGATCACCGGGACGGAGACGGCGAGCGCGATCGGGAGACCGGCGGTGCCCGCGACGATCGCGCCGACCAGCAGCGCGCGTTCCCGGAACAGCCAGATGAGCGCGGACAGCCCGGCCCGGGTGTCCCGCTCCGGCCGGAGGTCCCGGCCGCCGAGGGCCGTGCAGACGAGGAACGGCACGAGCAGGAGGTAGTAGGGCGCCGCCCGGACGCTCACCACGGCCGGCAGGGCGACGCTGAAGACCATGGAGGCGGCGAGGCCGGCGAGGACGAGCCGGCGCATCGGCTGGTAGCCGTACCGCACCCAGCACGTCCGCACGCCCGTCGCCCGGTCCGCCTCGACGTCCCACAGGCCGCCGAGCAGGCTCTTCGGGAACGTCTCCACGACGAACAGCGCCGCCGTGATCCACGCCGCCGACCGCAGACCGGTCAGCGTGCCGCCGGGCACGGCGGCGACCGCGCCGAACAGCAGGTTCACGCCGGTGGCGAGGCTGCGGGTGACCGGCGCGATCAGGCCCCAGCCCTTCGTCGTCGCCCGGATCACGGCGATCACGAGCGCGATACATGACACGAGAACCGCCTGGAAGCCGAGCCAGGAGGCGCCGAGCAGGCCGGCTCCCATGCAGAGCGACATGATGATGACCGCGTTGTCCTCGCTCAGCCGCCCGGACGGGATGGGGCGGTGCGGGCGGGTCCGGGCGTCCTCGGCGCGGTCCTTGAAGTCGGTGCCGTAGAGCGACGCCAGGTAGCCGGAGACGGTGGCGAGGAAGATCACCGCGGTCCGGCCCGCCGAGTGCAGGCCGTGCTGCGCGACGGCCGCGCCGGCGACCGAGGTGATGCCGGCGTTCAGCGACACCATCGGGCGCCATGTTTCCAGGTGTGCCGAGAGCTGCTCGTTCATCGGCCCTTGTCTCCGGCGTCGGGCGTTCCGGGCGGTGGGTGGCGCACTACGCGACCCGGTCGCGACCGATCTGGACCAGGTCGGTCAGGATCTGGACGCCCTCGTTGTCGCCGAACCGGTCCAGCCGGTGCAGCGCCGACGTGCAGTAGGCGCCGGCCAGGCGGTGGGCCTCGTCGAACGCCCCGGTCCGCTCGAGCAGGTCCCGGGTCCGGGTGAACGCCTCCTCGACCGGCGGCCGGTCGGCCGGCTCGTCGGCGAACACGCTGTGCAGGAAGGCCAGGTCCGCCCCGCTCGCCCGCTGGGCGCCGAGCAGTACCGGCAAGGTCGGCCGCCGGTTGCGCAGATCGCTGTAGACCGGTTTGCCCATCGTCTTCTCGTCGCTCTCGAACGGGAGCAGGTCGTCGACGATCTGGAACGCGATGCCGAGGTCGTCGCCGTATTTCTTGAGCGCGTCCACCTCGTCGGCGGACCCGCCGCCCAGAATTGCGCCGCCCTCCGATCCGCCGCGGAAGACGGCACCGGCCTTCCCGGACGCCATCTTCAGGTATGTGTCCAGTGAGGTCTCTATCTGGCCGGTGAGCTGCATCTCCAGTGACGTGCCGAAGCAGGCGTCGATTCCGGCCCGCGAGACGGCTTTCAGCGCCCACGCCACCCGCTCCGCGGAGACCTGCGGCCGGCAGTTGGCGAGTGCGTAGAACGCCGCGAAGATCAGCAGGTCGCCGGCGATGATCGCGTCGGATGCGCCGAACGAATTCCACACCGTCGGGAGTTGGCGGCGGGTCATGTCCCCGTCGATGAGGTCGTCGTGCATGAGGCTGGCGAGATGCCCGTACTCGATTCCACCGACGACCGGCGTCAGCATCGCCGGATCGCCGCCGACCGCGGCGCAGGACGCCACCGTGATCGAGGCGCGCATCATCTTGCCCTGCTGGCCGAGGACATAGCGGCCGATCTGTTCGGCCGAATTCACACTCCACCCGTCGGCGAGGGTGTCGAACGTCGACGTCAGGTAATCACGGGCCGCCGCCAGGTTCCGCCGCATCAGCTCGTAATGCTCGATTCGGGAAAGCGAACGCCGAGCACCGCTGACCTGGTCGGGCCCGGGCTCTGCCGCGCTGGGCAACGGTGCGGTGGCGACACTCTCGCGTTCATATGCCACGAAGCCACTTCCGATCCTAGGCACAACTACGACGGTCGCTGACGTTATGCGTAACCGCTGCCCGCGGCAAGAACACCGAATCCGCGGCGCGGTCCGCTGATTCCGCGCGGCGCCGACGGAATTCTCCGGTCCGGCCCGCTGGAGTGGGCCGGGGCACCGGGCGGTGTGTCCCGCCGGCGAGACAACCGGCGCGCCTTTCCCGCGGCCGGCCACCTGGTCGGGTCGGCTGGTCAGGGCCGCCAGCGGTCGACGACCTCGCCGGCTTGGCGCGGGTTCAGCCGCGGGTCGCACAGCGTCCGGTACCGGGCGGTCAGCGCCCGGTCGTCGGGGACGCCGGCGCCGATGCACTCGGTGACGTCGGCGGCGGCCACCTCGAGATGGAGCCCGCCGGGCCGCACGCCGCACTCGCCGCAGGCGTCCTGGAAGGCGGCGACTTCCGCCTGGATGTCGCTGAGCAGGCGGGTCTTGATCCCGGACGCGGTGCGGAACGTGTTGCCGTGCATGGGGTCGCACAGCAGCACGGCAGGGTGGCCGGCGCGCCGGACCGCCCGCAGCAGCGGCGGGAGCAGCTCGGCGGCGTGCCGGCGACCCAGCCGGAAGATCAGCGCCAGCCGCCCGGGCTCCCGATCCGGGTCGAGGCGGGCGCAGCAGGCGACGAGCTCGGCGGGGGCCAGCCAGGGACCGACCTTCAGGGCCACGCAGTTCGACACCGAGGCGAGGAAGCGGACGTGGGCGGAGTCGGCGGCGGCCGTCCGGGCGCCCACCCAGGGGATGTGCGTCGAGGCCAGGTACGGCTGCCCGGGGCGCGCGCCGGCCACCCGCTGGGCCAGCTCGTACTCGAGCACGAGCGCCTCGTGGCTGGTCCACACCGCCGGCGAGCCGGCGCCGTCCGGCCGTGCGCCGAGTGTCTCGAGCACCCGGGAGCCGGCCCGGTGGGCCCGCAGCATGCGGCCCGGGTCGTGCCGCCGCGCGGACCGGCTCGGGACCTCGGAGTTGATCAGGTGGCCGCGGAACACCGGGAGCACGCAGCCGCCGACCACCTCGGTGTCCCGGGACCGCGGCTTGGCGAACTGGCCGGCGATCCGCGCGATCCGCAGGCACGGGCGCCCGGCCTGCCGCGCGAGCCGGTCGGCGAGCCCGTCCAGCACATCGCACACCGCGCGGACGTGCGGCGGCGCGCAGTCGTCCAGGCTCTCCGCGCAGTCGCCGGCCTGCAGGACGACGGCCTCACCCAGGGCGGCCGACCGCATCGCCCGCCGGGCGGCGGCGACCTCCGGCTCGGGGACGAGCGGCGGTAGCCGGCCGACGGCGGACCGCACCCACGCGTAGTCCGGGTGCCCGCGCCAGTCCGGTTGCTGCGCGGCGGCCAGGATCCACGCGTCGGTGTCGTCGGCGAGGCGGTCGGGGTCGCCCGCCGCGACACGGACCACGTCGTCGGCACACGGCTCGGTCAACGACACCCCTCCGCTGGCGCTCCGGCACTCCGGTCAGCCGCGCGGAGCCGGTTTCCGCCAGTAGACCGCCTCGTCGACCACCCGCAGTTCGATCGACTGCTGGCCGGCCAGGTATTCGTCGACCGCCTCCCGGCACTCGGCGAACGTGTGATAGTCGTCGACGACCGTATATCCGCCCGGGCTGACCTTGGGATAGAGCCGGATCAGCGCCTCCCGGGTCGAGTCGTAGAGATCGGCGTCGATCCGGAGAAGGCCGAGCGCGGCAATGGGCGCGGTGCGCAGCGTCTCGCTGAACCAGCCCGGCAGGAAACACACCTGGTCGTCCAGCATCCCGTACCGGGCGAAGGTGTCCCGCACCTCGTCGTACGAGGTTCCGGCCCGCAGTTCGCCGGCCATCCGCTCGAACGCCGCCGGCTCGCGCTGATAGGCCTCACCCATCTGGCGCCATACGGGCGACGAATAGGATCGCCTGGTGATCCCCGACTCCGCGGACCGGGGGAATGACCCGAATGAGTCGGCGACGAACACCCGCCGGTCGGTGACGTCATAGGCTTTGAGCACGGCGCGCATGAAGATCGCGGCGCCGCCCCGGGCCACGCCGGTTTCTATCAGGTCACCGGGAACTCTGTCGCGGATCACGGTGCCGATTAGCTGCTGCAGGTTGTCCAGGCGGTTCAGGCCGATCATCGTGTGCGCCTGACTCGGCCGGTCGCCGCCGGCGACGCGCTTCGCGAGGTCGAAACTCGCGCCCGTGGCCGGCGGCATGGGAACCGGCGGATCACGATAGATAACATTGACCAGGCAGCGTTTGAGAAGGTCGAGGTACAGCACGCTGCCGGCGCTGATCTCCGTCTCGAGGCTGACATTCGACACCGCGTCGTCACCACCGGGAAGTCCACTTGTCACGGCTGAGGAATCGGTCGGACTGAGGTATATGTGGACCGGCTCGCGCGGCCAGTGCGCGCGACGAGGCCAATCCGTCAGGAGCATACGTGAAGAAACTCGTGCAACGACGCGGGACGGACGGCGTGTGGCAATGCCGCAGCGAGGTGATCGCGGATCCTGGAAATCTCGTCGAGCTTGTTTCCGGGCGCGGCTGCTGCGCGTGGCTCCGCGCGGGGCAAGGTCTGGTCGGGTTCGGCGAAGCCGCCCGCCTGCGCATCGACCCCGGTCCCGACCGGTTCGACCGGGCGCAGCGGGCGTGGGAGTCGCTGCTCGCCGAGACCGTCGTCCACGACGATGTCCGGGTGCCGGGCAGCGGTCCGGTGGCCCTCGGGTCCTTTCCGTTCGACCCGGACGTCCCCGGCGGCGTCCTGGTGATACCGGCCGTCGTGGTCGGGCAGCGGGACGGCGTCTGCTGGCGGACGACGTTCCACCGGCCGGTCCGTGCGGCGGCGGACCGGTGGGCCGAGCCGCCGGCGGAGCAGCACGGCCCGGTCCGGTGGACCGACACCGGGATCAGCCGCGAGCAGTGGTCGCAGCGGGTCGGTGCGGCGCTGGCGGCGATCGACGCCGGCCGGGTGGAGAAGGTCGTGCTGGCCCGGCAGATCCGGGGCCAGTCGGAGCGCGGCATCGACCTGCCGGCGCTGCTGCGGGTCTCCACACGGCGCTTCCCCGAGTGCTTCACGTTCCTGTGCGGGGATCTGTTCGGGTCGACCCCGGAACTGCTCGTCTCCCGGCACGGCGACCGGATCGCGTCGGTCGTGCTGGCCGGCTCGACAGGTCGCGGGCAGGACGGCGAGCAGGACGCCGCGCTGTCGCATGAGCTGCGGACGTCGGCCAAGGACAGCCGGGAGCACCGCTTCGCGGTGGACTCCGTCGCCGGCACGCTCGCCTCGGTGTGCACGGGACTGACCGTGCCGGCGTCGCCGGAGCTGCTCCGGCTGGCGAACATCCAGCACCTGGCGACCAGGATCGACGGAACGCTGGAGCAGCCGGACATGTCGGCGCTCCGGCTGGCCGGAGCGCTGCATCCAACGGCCGCCGTCTGCGGCGCCCCCACCGACGAGGCGCTGCGGCTCATCCGCAGCCTCGAACCCGAGGGCCGGGACCGGTACGCCGGGCCGGTCGGCTGGGTGGACGCCGCCGGGAACGGGGAGTGGGGCATCGCGCTGCGCTGCGCCGAGATCACCGGCGCCGGGGTGCGCACCTGGGCCGGCGCGGGGATCGTCGCCGGCTCGGTGCCGGAGGCGGAGTTCCGGGAGACCGACCTGAAGTTCCGCGCCGTGGTGGAGATGATGGCCGAGGCCGGTCAGCCGGGCCGCAGCGCGGCGCCGCCGTCGACCGTCAGATCGGCGCAGGTGATGTGACTGGCCTCGTTGGAGGCGAGGAAGCAGACCGCGTCCGCGACATCAGCGGCGGCGGCCAGCCGGCCCAGCGGTATCCCCGCTCGGAACTCCCCCGGGCTGCCGTCCAGCAGTGCCCCCAGCCGTTCCGGCGGCCGCTCGCCGCCGCCCATCGGGAGCTCCATCGTGCCGGGGTTCACCGTCACGCAGCGCACCCCGTACCGGGCCAGCTCCAGGCCGAGGCACCGCGTCATGTACTGGGCCGCCGCCTTCGACGCGCCGTACAGCGCCTGGCCGGAGCGCAGCACGGACACGCTGTTGGACCCGATGGCGACGACGCACCCGCGCCGCCGGGCGGCCATCCGCCGGCCGACCTCACGCGTGCAGAGGAACGTTCCGAGGACGTTGGCGCCGAAGATCTCGTCGTACTCCTGCCGGGTCCGGTCCAGCAGCGGGGCGATCTCCCCCGAGATGCCCGCCGCGTGCACGAGCAGCCCGATCGGCCCCAGAGCGTCCTCGACGCCGGCGACGGCCCGCCGGACGGCGTCCTCGTCCCGCACATCCAGCTGCAGCACCATCGCGGGGCCAGCCGGACCGCCCGCCGGACCACCGGCTCCGCCACCCGCCGGACCACCGGCCGGACCGCCCGCCGGACCACCGGCTCCGCCGCCCGCCGGACCACCGGCCGGACCGCCGGCCGCGGCGGTCCGGTCCGCGGCGGCAACCCGCGCGCCGGCCTCAGCGAGCCGCGCCACGATCTCCCGGCCGATGTTGCCCCGCGCCCCGGTCACCAGCGCCGTCGTACCGGCGATGCCGGTCAGCTGCATGTCGCTCCTTCGAGTTCACCGACCACGCCGGCCCGCGCCGCCCGCTCCGGCCGGCGCCGCGGGCTCCACCGCGGTTCGATCCCGGGGCGACCGCACCCGGAGCCCCGCCGAGGAGGGCACCCCATGCATGATGCCTGGCCGAACGCCGACGGCACCGCCGAGCCGGAGGGGCGCCGTGCCGGGACGGCGGCCCGGTTGCTGGCGCACCCGGCCGACGGCGACGGTCCGGTGCCCGGCGACGTGCTCGTGCCCTTCGGCGCCCGGGTCGCGGCGGTGCCGGTGTCGTCGGCGACCGGCCGGCGGCTCCGGCTGACCTGGCCGGCGGCCCGGCCGGCCGGCACCGCGGCCACGTTCGGGTTGACCGTCGCCCGCGACGACCGGGAGGAGAAGCGGGTCACGGTCTGGCCGGCCGGGGGCACCGCGCAGCTCGGCTGCCTGGACGTCCGGTACGCCGACCCGCACCAGCGCGTCGTCCTCCCCCTCGACGCCGCCGGCCTCGCGGCCGCGCTCACGCACGGCGTGGAGCTGGCGGTGACACGGGGGTCCTCGCCGCTGTGGATCTTCGCGGACGACTCGGCGCCGGCCGGGCACCGGCCGGCTCTCGTGTTCGCCGGCGCCGACCCGCCGCTGCGCCGGCTGCTGGACCGGCTCTGCTCGATCGACTCGGTGCAGCCGTTCGGCTGGATGGAGGGCTGCGTCCTCGACGCGCACGCGGAGATCGCCGAGTCGGTGCCGGCCCTGCGCGCCCGCGCCCTGCGCGCCCGCGAGGACCACCTGCGCTGCTACCTGCGCGACGGCGTGCTCCGCTACGGCGACCCGCGGGGCCGGCGGATCACCGACCGCTACTACGGCATCGAGGCGACCCTCCCGGTCGCCGCGCTGGCCCGGGACGACCCGCGACACCGGGCCGTCCGGATGGCCGAGGAGTTCTGGGCCGCCGCGACGGACGGCGACGGCTGCGTGCGCGACACCGACACCACGGCCGAGGGCTGCTACACGGTGGCCTACCCGATGGCCGTCGCGGCGAGCGGGCTCGCGTCGGCCGACCTGGCGGCGCGGGCCCGGCGGCAACTGCTCACCCGCCGCGACCGGCTGCGGGACCGCGGCGCCGTCTTCCTGCGGCAGCGGCCGGACGGGACCCGCTCCTACCGGAACTGGGCCCGCGCCTTCGGCTGGTACCTGCTCGGTGTCGCCCGTACCGCCCGCTGTCTCACCGGCCTCGTCGCCGTCGACGACCTGTGGGCGGAATTCCGGGCGGTGGCCGAACTCGCGGTGCGCGCCCAGCGGGGCGACGGCCTGTGGTCCTGTTACCTCGACCGGCCGGACACCGGCCCGGAAGCCGCCGGATCGGCCGGTATCGCCGCCGGGCTCGCGATCGGCGCGGAAGCCGGGCAGTTGGCCGGCCCGGCCCGGGCGTCGGCCACCCGCGCGTTCGACGCGCTGCTGGCGCTGGTCACGCCGGAAGGTCTGCTGGCCGGCTGTTCCCAGTCGAACAAAGGCGGCGAGGCGCTACAAGAGAGCGGCTACCGGGTGCTCTCCGGGATGGCGGCCGGCCTACTCGGCCAGCTTGCCGCAACGCTCATTCGCAGTGCTAGCATTCGCGGCTGAGCGTCTTAGACAGCCGGCGTCTTGTACAGAGTGGGCACCGAAGTGTGTCCCCCGGCAAATCCCGGAACCGGTCTGGATAGCGGTGCACCGGGACTGGATACTCGGGCCCAACGTCCTTCGGTAGGGAGGCGCCGCATGCTCGACAATCGGCAGGACCGACTCCTCGGTATTCAGGAACCGGCCGATCTCAGGGACCTGGATTACCGGTCGCTTGAGGTGCTCGCGCAGGACATCCGGGAACTCATCATTTCCAGCGTCGCGCGTACCGGCGGGCATCTCGGCGCGAATCTCGGCGTGGTCGAGCTGACCCTCGCGCTGCACCGCGTATTCCATTCACCGGTGGATCGGATCGTGTTCGACACGGGCCACCAGGCGTATGTCCACAAGATGCTGACCGGCCGGGCCGACCGGTTCGACACGCTCCGGCAACCCGGCGGGATCTCGGGATACCCGGCCCGCGCGGAGAGCGTTCACGACCTCGTCGAGAACTCGCACGCGTCGACCGCGCTGTCCTACGCCGACGGCCTCGCGAAGGCGGCCGAACTGCGGGGGGAGCGGCGATGTGTCGTCGCGGTGGTCGGCGACGGCGCGCTGACCGGCGGGATGTGCTGGGAGGCGCTCAACAACATCGCGGCGGCCCGACGCCGGCCGGTCGTCATCGTGGTCAACGACAACGGCCGGTCGTACGCGCCCACCCCCGGCCGACTAGCCGCGATCTTCCGGCACGTCCGGCCGTCGGTCCGGTCCGCGCCGCCGCCCGACGGGCCCGCGCCGTCCGCCATCGACCTGCTCAAGGAGGGCTTCGAGGGCACTCAGGTGCTGCAGGAGGTGTTCGCCGGCTTCGGCCTGACATATCTGGGCCCGGTGCCCGGACACGACCTGCCGGCCCTCGAACAAACGCTGGCCCGGGCCCGGGAATTGGGCGGTCCCGTCGTCGTGCACGTCGTCACGCGGAAGGGGTCCGGCTATCCGCCGGCCGAGGAGGACGCCGAGGACTGCCTGCATTCCCCGCCGCCGTTCGACCCGCCCACCGGGCAACCGCTGCGCCGTACCGGAGCCAAATGGACAGCGGCGTTCAGCGCGGAGTTGCGCGAACTCGCCACCGGGCGGCCCGACCTCGTCGTGATCACCGCGGCGATGCCGGGGCCGACCGGTACGGCCGCGGCGATGGCCGACCGCCCCGACCATTTCTTCGACGTCGGCCTCGCCGAGCAGCACGCGGTCACGTCCGCGGCCGGTCTGGCAATGGGTGGAATGCACCCGGTGGTCGCCGTCTATTCGACCTTCCTGAATCGCGCATTCGACCAGGTTCTGCTGGACGTCGGCCTCCACCGGCTGCCGGTGACCTTCGTCGCGGACCGGGCCGGGATCACCGGCCCGGACGGCCCGAGCCACCACGGGATATGGGACATGGCGGTGTTCGGCATTGTCCCCGGGATGCGAATCGCCGCGCCCCGGGACGCGGCGACACTCCGCGACGAGTTGCGCGAGGCGCTGCAGATCTCGACCGGCCCCACGCTGGTCCGCTTTCCGACCGGCGAGCTGCCGGCCAGCCTGCCGGCGCTCCGCGGCACCGGTGGGACCGACCTCCTCTACCGCTCGCTCCCGGACGACGTGCTCGTCGTCGCCGTCGGGCCATTCGCGCACATCGCCGTCGAGGCGGCCGGGCTACTCACCGAGCGCGGGTACGGGGTCACCGTGGTCGACCCACGCTGGCCGGTCCCGGTGCCCGATGAGGTCGTGCGGATGGCGCCCGATTTCCGCATGGTCCTGGTCGTCGAGGACGGGGTGCGGACCGGCGGCGTCGGTGACGCGGTCGCTCGGGCGCTCCGCGATGCCGGCGTCCCGACGCCGGTCCAGTCGATGGGTGTCAGCAACGAGTGGCACCCGCAGGCACCGCGAGCGGAGATCCTGCGGCGACTCGGGCTCACCGGGGACGGCCTCGCCCGGCGGGTCACCGAATGCCTCGGGAGCCCGCGCCGGTCCGACCCGGGCACCTGATCCGACGCCCCCGGTTCGCGCCACCACCCAGAGCCGCCGTCCCGCCGGCGGGACACCTGACGTGCCGAGCACGCCGGCCGCCGAACGCCGCGCCTGCCAACGCCGCGCTTGTCGAGGAGATGAGTCCAGATGACACCCGGGAAGTTCGACCTCGGTATGCCCGCGGCCCCGCCGCCGGTCCTCTCCCAGCGGCGCCGCTCGCGCCGGATCGCGGTGGGGTCGGTCGAGGTCGGCGGGGACGCACCGGTGTCGGTGCAGTCGATGACGACGACGCTGACCGCGGATGTCGACGCGACGCTGCAGCAGATCGCGGAGCTGACCGCGGCCGGCTGCGACATCGTGCGGGTCGCCGTGCCGTCGCAGGACGACGCGGACGCGCTGCCGGCGATCGCGCGGAAGTCGCAGATCCCGGTGATCGCCGATATCCACTTCCAGCCGAAGTACGTGTTCGCCGCGATCGACGCCGGCTGCGCGGCGGTGCGGGTGAACCCCGGCAACATCAAGCAGTTCGACGACCGGATCGCGGAGATCGCGACGGCGGCCACCGACGCCGGGGTGTCGCTGCGGATCGGCGTCAACGCCGGCTCGCTGGACAAGCGGCTGCTGGCGAAGTACGGCAAGGCGACGCCGGAGGCGCTGGTCGAGTCGGCGCTGTGGGAGGCGTCGCTGTTCGAGGAGCACGGCTTCCGCGACTTCAAGATCTCGGTGAAGCACAACGACCCGGTGATCATGGTGCGGGCCTACGAGCAGCTGGCCGAGCAGTGTGACTACCCGCTGCACCTCGGCGTGACCGAGGCCGGCCCGGCATTCCAGGGCACGATCAAGTCCGCGGT
>JBBWZH010000697.1:0-4193 GCA_039648995.1 Mycobacteriales bacterium | reverse complement strand
GCACCAAGCACACCCGCCGGATGGTCGCGTCGGGCACCCGCATCGTGGCCGGGGTGAACCCGCGCAAGGCCGGCCAGGAGGTCGACGGCATCCCGGTGCTCGGCACGGTCGCCGAGGCGGTGCGGGCGGGCGCGAACGTCTCGGTGGTGTTCGTGCCGCCGGCCGGTGCGAAGGCCGCCGTGATCGAGGCGGTCGACGCCGGCATCCCGCTCTGCGTGGTGATCACCGAGGGCATCCCGGTCAAGGACAGCGCCGAGTTCTACGCGTACAGCCTGCGGGCCGGCGGCACCCGGATCATCGGGCCGAACTGCCCCGGGCTCATCAGCCCCGGCAGGTCGAACGCCGGCATCATCCCGGCCGACATCACCAAGGCCGGCCGGATCGGCCTGGTCTCGAAGTCCGGCACGCTGACGTACCAGATGATGTACGAACTGCGCGACATCGGCTTCTCCACCGCGGTCGGCATCGGTGGCGATCCGGTCATCGGCACCACCCACATCGACTGCCTCGCCGCCTTCCAGGAAGACGCGGAGACCGACGCGATCGTGATGATCGGCGAGATCGGCGGCGACGCGGAGGAGCGGGCGGCCGACTTCATCCGGGCCTCGGTGACCAAGCCGGTGGTCGGCTACGTCGCCGGGTTCACCGCGCCCGAGGGCAAGACGATGGGCCACGCCGGCGCGATCGTGTCCGGCTCGTCCGGCACCGCGGCGGCGAAGAAGGAGGCCCTGGAGGCGGCCGGCGTCCGGGTCGGCAAGACGCCGAGCGAGACGGCCCAGCTGATGCGCGAGGTCATGCGCGCGCACTGACCGCGCCGGGTTCCCCCGGGTCGGGCACTCACGCGTCGGGCAGGCACGCGGCCGCTGGCGCCTGCGCCGGGTGCCGTGAGTGAGCGGCTGTCTGTGCTCACTCGCCGACGGTCTGGTGCGCCCGGAACGCGACGGGCCGGCCCGGTGGTGAGACGTGCACCATATGCCGGCGGCGAGGCCAACCGGTTTGGCCCGATCCGGCGGGGTAGGGTGTCCGTCCGGTGCGTCCGATCTGCTGGTTGTGCCGGAGTTGCACCGAGCCATCCGGCGGGTAAGCCGGATCGTCAGAGTTCTGCCGCGACAGCCCATAGCGGCCGTGGGTGAGGCCCCGTGGCCGGAAGGAGATTCGATGACCGGGTACGGAGTACCCAACCCAGCACCGCCAGCACCGGCCCGCTCGGGGCCGCCGCTGCCGGTGCTCGACCTCGTCACCGCCGGCCTCGGTCTGGTTGCCATCATCATGGCGTTCCTGCCGTGGTACGGCATCGACTGCTCCGGCGTGCCAGCTGAGGCGCGCAGCGAATGCGACAAGGTGGCCTATTCAGGCTTCGACCTCGCCGCCGGCACCGTCGGCACCGCACTGCTGGTGGTCGCCGCGGTGCTGGTCGTCCGCCGACTGCTCGACAAGACGGCCGACCCGCTCTCCTCCGTCCCGGCGCTGCTCGCCGTGGTCGGCGTGGTGTTCGTGATCGTCCAGTTGGTGCAGGGCTCGCCGCTGGTCTCAAGCGTGTCCGACCTGAAGGAGGCCCACAAGATCGGCGTGTACCTCGCGCTGGTCGTCGCGCTGGCCGAGGCGGCGGTCGCCGTGGTCAGTTGGCTGCAGCACACCGGACGGATGGCGGCCCGGCCGGCTGCCCCGGCCGCTCAGGCGTGGGGCGGCGGCCCCGGGCAGCCCGCTCCCGGTCAGCCAGGCCAGCCGGGTCAGCCCGGCCAGCCCGGGCCGGACGGTGGCTGGCCACAGCAACAGCAGCAGCAGGGCTTCCCGGGCCAGCCGGCCGCCCACCCCGGGTACGGCCAGCAGCAGCAGCCGCCGCAGCAGGGGTACGGCCAGCAGCAGGGCTACCCGGGCCAGCCCGGCCAGCAGCCCGGTCGCGAGTACCCGAGCCAGGACTACCCGCAGCAGCAACCGGCACGCGACTACCCGCCGGCCGGCTACCCGGGTCAGGGCGGCGGCTACCCGCAGCGCTGATCCTCCGCACGGCCGTCCGGGGCCGGTCGCACCTGTGTGCGGCCGGCCCCGTGGCACGCCCGGCTCCGGCCGGCCCGGCGGCGCGCCGGGCGGCGGCCGGCCGGGTGGCGCGCCGGGTGGCGGCAGGCCCGGTGGCGCGCCAGGCGGCGGTGGGGCCCGGCGGCGGCAGGCCGGGCGGCGATTGGGCCGGGCGGCGGTCGGGCCCGGCGGCGGTCGGGCCGGGTGGCGGCAGGCCCGGTGGCGGCGCGCCGGGCGGCGGTCGGGCCGGCGGCGGTCCGGGTCGGGTGCCGGGTCGTCGGGCGGGGCTGACGGGTCGGCGCGCCTGAGCGGCTCGGCGCCCGGTGGATGTCAGAGTGGGACGTCGTGACGGATCTGCTGCGGGGCCGGAGCCAACGTGCGGACGGCCCGGCGCGGCCGGTGCCGTCGCCGGTCGCGGCTGTCGTCCTCGCCGCGTTCGGATCGGCGCTGACCGGCCTGGCCGTACTGACCGCGGTCGTGCTGGTGGCGTGGATCACAGACACCCGGGGGACCGCCTCCGCCGCCGCGGCGATGCGGCTGGCCGCGGATGCCTGGCTGCTCGCCCAGGGCGGCCGGCTCTCGATCCCCGGCGGCACGGTGGACGCGATCCCGCTCGGCCTGACCGCGTTGCCGGCGCTGCTACTCTACCGGGCCGGCGGCGCGCTGGCCGCGGGGCCGGCAGGTCGGGGGCTGCGGGCCGCGGCGCGCTCGATCGGCGCGCTGGCCCTGTTGTACGGGCTGATCGCGGCGGTGGTGGCGAACGCGGCGGCTACCGGGCCGACCCGGGTCGGCACGCTGTCCGCGGCGGCCGGCGCGGTGGTCCTGGCGGCCGCGGCGGCCGGCACCGGCGTGCTCCGCGCCGCCGGGCTGCTCGGCGCGGCCGTGGCAGTGCTGCCCCGGGCGGTGCCGCCGGTAGGCCGCGCCGCCGCGGTCGCCGTGACCACGCTGCTCGGCGCGGGCGCGGCGGTGGCCGCGATCTCGCTCGCCGTGCACGGCACCCGGGCCATGGACCTGACCCGGGCACTCGACCCCGGCCAGGTCGGCGGCCTGCTGCTGCTCGTCGTCGGGGTGCTCCTGGTACCGAACGCGGCGATCTGGGCGGCCGGATGGGTGGCCGGCCCGGGGTTCGCGGTCGGCGTCGGCACCGGCGTCTCGCCGTTCGGGGTGGGGCTCGGCCCGGTGCCGGCGCTGCCGGTGCTGGCCGCGCTGCCCGGGTCCGCGCCGCCGCAGGCATTCCGCCTGGTGCTGCTCGTCCCCCTGCTGGCCGGCGTGCTGGCCGGCCTCACGATCGCCCGCCGCACGCCGACCACCGCCCCCGATGACGGCGCCGTCGACGGCCCGGGTGACGGGCCAGCCGGTGGTTCGGCCGGCCGGCCGGCCGGGGCCGGGCGTGCCTGGCGGTGTGCGGGTTACGGCGCCGCCGCCGGCCTGCTCGCCGGCGGCGTCGTGGCCGCGCTGTCGGTGCTGGCCGGCGGCTCGGTCGGCGGCGGCTACCTGACCGCGGTGGGTCCGTCACCGTGGCAGTTCGGGCTGGCCGTCGCGGTCGAGGTCGGCGTGCCCGCCACGCTGGTGGCCGCACTCATCCCGGCGCCGCGGCCGCCCGCGGGTGAGCCGCCGTCCGGTGGGTGAGCCGCCGCGCGGCGCCTGGGCGGCCGCGGGGCGCGGGCGGCGGGACCGCGGGAGATAGGGTCGCGGCGTGCCCGCCCGCCTGGTCGTCCTGGTCTCCGGCGCAGGGACGCTGCTGCAGGCGCTCCTGGATGCCGCGGCCGAGCCGGACTACGGCGCCGCGGTGGTCGCGGTCGGCGCGGATCGGGACGGGATCGCGGGGCTGGCGCGGGCCGAGCAGGCGGGGGTGCCGACGTACGTCCGGACGCTGGCCGGGTTTCCGGACCGGGCGGCCTGGGACGTGGGGCTGGCCGAAGCGACCGCCGCGTTCGAGCCGGACCTGGTCGTGCTGGCCGGGTTCATGAAGCTGCTCGGGCCGGCGTTCCTGGGGCGGTTCGGCGGTCGCGTGATCAACAGTCATCCGGCGCTGCTGCCCGCGTTCCCGGGGATGCACGGGGTGCGGGAGGCGCTGGCGTACGGCGTCAAGATCACCGGCTGCACGCTGTTCGTCGTGGACGGCGGCGTCGACACCGGGCCGATCGTCGCGCAGGCGGCGGTGCCCGTGCTGGCCG
>JBBWZH010000754.1:0-7763 GCA_039648995.1 Mycobacteriales bacterium | reverse complement strand
AGCAGGCTCTGCCCGCCGGCCAGCACCTTGGCGTCCTCGCCGGCGGCGGCCAGCGCGGCCACCGCGTCGTCCACAGTGGACGGCCGCACGTAGTCGAAGCTGGCCGGGATCATTCGGCACCTCCCGCGGTGGTCGCGGTCTGCGGACCACCGTAGGCGACGGTGCCCTGCGCCGCGCGGCCGGCCCCGGCGGCCCCGCCGGCGCCGTGCACCGCCCGCCAGACCCGTTCCGGACTGCACGGCATCTGCACGTCGTCGACCCCGAACGGGCGCAGCGCGTCGACCACCGCGCTGACCACGGCCGGGGTGGACGCGATCGTGCCCGCCTCGCCGACACCCTTGACGCCGAGCGGGTTGGACGTGGCCGGCGTCTCGGTGCGGTCGGTGGTGAACTCGGGCAGGTCGGAGGCGGCCGGGACCAGGTAGTCGACCATGGTGCCGGTGATCAGGTTGCCGTCCGGGTCGTAGACGGCCTCCTCGTACAGTGCCTGGCCGATGCCCTGCGCGATGCCGCCGTGCACCTGGCCCTCCACGATCAGCGGGTTGACCACCTTGCCGACGTCGTCGACCGCGACGTACTTGCGGATCGTCACCGCACCGGTCTCGGTGTCGACGTCGACCGCGCACAGGTGGGTGCCGTGCGGGAAGGAGAAGTTCTCCGGGTCGAGCACAGCGTCCGAGTTCAGGGTGGGCTCCATGCCGTCGGGCAGGTTGTGCGCGGCGAACGTGGCCAGCGCGATCTCCTGGATCGTGCTGCGTGCCTCGGGCGAGCCCTTCACCGAGAACACCCCGCCGGCGAACTCGATGTCGCTCTCGGCCGCCTCCAGCAGGTGTGCGGCGATCGCCCGGGCCTTGCCGACCACTTTCTGCGCGGCCAGGTGGACCGCGACGCCGCCGACCACCAGCGAGCGCGAGCCGTAGGTATCCATGCCGACCGGGGCCGACTGGGTGTCGCCGTGGATCACCGTGACGTCGTCGAACGGGACGCCGAGCGCGTCCGCGGCGATCTGGCTCCACGCCGTCTCGTGGCCCTGCCCGTGCGGGCTGGTGCCGGTGACCACCTCGACCTTGCCGGTGGGCAGCATCCGGATGCTGGCCGCCTCCCAGCCGCCGGCGCCGTAGGACAGGCTGCCGAGCACCCGGGACGGCGCGAGCCCGCACATCTCGGTGAAGGTCGAGATGCCGATGCCCAACTGCACCGGGTCACCGGACTCGCGGCGGCGCGCCTGCTCGGCGCGCAGCTCGTCATAGCCGAACAGGCCGAGCGCCTTCCCGGTGGCCGCCTCGTAGTTGCCGGAGTCGTAGGTCAGCCCGGCGACCGTGGTGTAGGGAAACTCCTCGTGCCGGATCCAGTTTTTGCGGCGCAGCTCGATCGGATCCATGCCCAGCTCGACGGCGAGCTCGGTGACGATCCGCTCGATCGCGTACGTGGCCTCCGGCCGGCCGGCGCCGCGGTAGGCGTCGGTGGGCGTCTTGTTCGTGAAGACGCCGGTGCAGCGGAACCGGTAGCCCTCCATCTTGTAGATCGCGTTGTACATGAACGCGCCCAGGATCGGGACGCCGGGCGTGACGAGCTGCAGGTAGGCACCCATGTCGGCCTTGAGGTCGACCGACACACCCAGGATCGTGCCGTCCCGGGTAGCGGCGATCTCAATGTCCTGGATCTGGTCGCGGCCGTGGATCGTGGCCTGGAAGCCCTCGCTGCGTGACTCCGTCCACTTCACCGGCCGGCCCAGCCGCTTGGCCACGACCAGCGCGATGACCTCCTCGGCGTACACGTTCAGCTTCGAACCGAAGCCGCCGCCCACGTCCGGCGCGATCACCCGGATCTTCTGTTCCGCGATGCCGGTGGTCAGCGCCAGCATGATGCGCAGGATGTGCGGGATCTGGGTGGCCGAATAGACCGTGTACTCGCCGGCCGAGGCGATCGGCTCGACCACCACCGCGCGGGGCTCCATCGCGGCCGGGATCAGCCGCTGCTGGATGTACCGCCGGCTGACCACGACGTCGGCCTTGGCCCGGGCGGCGTCGTAGTCGCCGCCGTCGAACGGCCAGAGGAATGTCTTGTTGGTGCCCTTGTCGGCGTGCACGAGCACCTCGTCGCGCAGCGCCTCGGTCATGTCGGTGACGACCGGCAGCGGCTCGTAGTCGACCTCGACCGCCTCCAGCGCGTCAGCCGCGGCGTACCGGTCACGCGCGACGACGACGGCGACCGCCTCGCCGACATGCCGCACCTCGTCGGTGGCCAGCGGGCGGTGATCCGGGTGCACCATGTCGGCCGTGACCGGCCAGGCACACGGCAGCGTGCCCAGCTCCGCGGCCAGGTCGGCACCGGTGAACGCGGCCAGCACGCCCGGCCGCTGCCGCGCCGCCGCCACGTCGACCCGGGTGACCCGGGCGTGCGCGATCGGGCTGCGGACGAGCGCGATGTGCAGCAGGCCGGGCAGCGCGATGTTGTCCGTCCACCTGGTCTGGCCGGTGAGCAGGCGGGCGTCCTCCTTGCGCCGGCGGGCCTGGCCGACCTCCCGGCCGCCGCCGGGCCCACCGAGCTGGCCGCTCTCGGCGATCTGCTCGGCGATGACGCCCGCGTCCAGTTCCTCGGTCACCGGGTCGCCTCCGAACCGGCCAGCTCCGAACCGGCCGGGCCGGCCAGCCCCGCGTCGGCCGCGGCGCGGACCGCACGCACGATGTTCTGGTAGCCGGTGCAGCGGCAGAGGTTGCCCTCCAGGCCGTGCCGGATCTCCTCGTCGGTCGGGTCGGGGTTGGCGGCCAGCAGATCCACCGCGGCCATCACCATGCCCGGCGTGCAGTAGCCGCACTGCAGGCCGTGCTGATCGTGGAAGGCCTGCTGCACCGGGTGCAGCCGCCCGTCGCTGGCCAGCCCCTCGATCGTGGTGACCGCCGCGCCGTCGGCCTGCACGGCCAGCACCGCGCAGCTCTTCACGCTCACCCCGTCCAGGTGGACCGTGCAGGCGCCGCAATTGGAGGTGTCGCAGCCGACCGGCGTGCCCACCTTGCCCAACCGGTCACGCAGGTAGTGCACAAGCAAGAGGCGGGGCTCCACCTCATCGGTGTAGCGGACCCCGTCGACGGTGACATCGATCCGTGCCATGCGACCCCCAGTGGTCGGTGCGGCAGCCACGCCGGCGTGCCATGACCCGACTCACATTAGGACCGCCGGAGGGGGCGCGAAACCCGGGAGCCGCCGCCTGTGGATAGCACTTTCGGCCTGTGGATAACCCGCCCGGCGGGTCAGCCCAGGCCCTGCCCGACGGCCGAGCCGATGGCGAATGTCACCGCCGCCGCAAATGCGCCAAGAACCAGCTGTCTGGTGCCGCTGAAGAGCCAATTCCGGGCGGTGAACCGCGCCGTGACCGCGCCCGCGGCGAACAGCCCGGCGCCGGCCAGGACCGAGGCGAACAGCAGCGAGTCGGCGCCGAGCAGGTACGGCAGCAGCGGCAGGAACGCCCCGACGGTGAACGAGATCAGCGACGAGAACGCGGCCGTCCAGGGCGACGGCAGGTCGTCCGGGTCGACGCCCAGCTCCTCCCGGGCGTGGATGCGCCAGGCCTGCTCCGGGTTCCGGGACAACTGCTCCGCCACCTGCCGGGCCAGCGCCGGCTCGACCCCGCGCGCCTCGTACAGCTGGGCCAGCTCGGTCAGCTCCGCCTCCGGCGACCGCTTGATCTCGGTCCGCTCGATCGCGATCTCCGCCCGGGTCAGCTCCGACTGCGACGCCACCGAGGTGTACTCGCCGGTGGCCATCGAGACCGCGCCGGCGACGAGCCCGGCGAACCCGGCCAGCGCGACCGCCTTGTGGTCCACGCCGCCGCCGGCCACCCCGGCGATCAACGCGAAGTTGGACACCAGCCCGTCCATCACGCCGAACACCGCCGGCCGGAGCCAGCCACCGGTCACATCCCGGTGTTCGTGGTGGATCTCCGCCGGCCCGTCCGCGGACATGTCCGGAGTCATCGCCACGCGACCAGCGCTCAGGCCTTCGCGTCCACGGCCGGGCCCGACCCGGTCGTCCCGGACGCCGTGCCGTCAACCTCCGCCGCTGCGTCGCCCGCCGGCGGGCCGTCCGGCTTCGCCTCGGCGGTGGCCGCCCCCTTAGCGGGAGCCTTCGCCCTCCTGGCAGCCGTCGCCTTGGCGCGAGCCGGAGTCGTAGCGGGAGCCGGAGCCTCGGCGGGAGCCGGAGCCTCAGCGGGAGCCGGAGTCCCGGCGGGAGCCGCTGCCTTGGCGGGAGCCGTCGCCTTGCGCGGGGCCCTGGCCTTTGGCGCGGCCTTCGGAGCAGCCGTCGGCGCGGCGGCAGCCGCCGGGGCGGCGGCAGCCGCCGGGGCGGCGCCCGCGCCCGATGCCGTGGCCGCGTCGGGCGCGGCGCCGGCAGGCGACTGCGGGACAGCGGCGGCATCGGGGACGGCACCAGCCGCCGGGGCGGCGGCGGTCGTCGCCCTGGCAGGGGCCTCCGGCGCGGCGCCAGCCACCGCATCGGCGGGCACCGCCGGGACGGCGCCGGCCGCTGGAGCGGCGGCCTTCGTCCCGGCGGAAGCGTCCGGAGCGGCGTCACTCCCCAGCGCTGTGCCGGCTTCCGACGTGGCGTCGGCCGCCGATACCGCGGCCGCTTCCTGGGCGGTGTCACCGACCGGCACCGCGCCGGCGTCGTCGGCTGTCGTCGCCGGAGTGGCGTCGGCTTGGGCCTCGGCGTCAGCGTCGGCCGGCTCAGCGTCGGCCGGCTCAGCGTCCGCCGGCTCGGTCTCGGCGGCCGCGTCGTCGGTGGTCCCGTCGGTCGGGGCGTCAGCGTCCGCGGCGGGTTCGATGACGGTCTCGCGGGGGCCGGTGCTGCGCAGGAACAGGATCAGGCCGGCGACGAAGACGACGATGCAGGTCCAGATGTTCAGCCGCAGGCCGAGGATGTGGTTGGCGGTGTCGATGCGCAGGGCTTCGATCCAGATGCGGCCGACCGGGTAGCCCATCATGTAGAGCGCGATGACCCGGCCGGCGCCGAGCTTGAACCGGCGCTCGGCCCAGATCAGCACGCCGGCGAGGCCGAGATCCCAGATCGCCTCGTACAGGAAGGTCGGCTGGTAGGCCTCGGCGCCGGGCACCGTGTTCGGCCGCGCCGGGTCGATCTTGAGACCCCAGGGCAGCGTGGTCGGCTTGCCGAACAGTTCCTGGTTGAACCAGTTGCCGAAGCGGCCGATCGCCTGCGCGACCGCGACGCCGGGTGCGACCACGTCCGCGTAGGTGCGCAGGCTGATCTTGCGGGCCCGGCAGCCGAGCCAGGCGCCGACCGCGCCGAGCGAGATCGCGCCCCAGATGCCGAGGCCGCCCTCCCAGACCTTGAACACGTCCACCGGGTGCCGGCCGGCCCCGAAGTACAGTTCCGGGTCGGTCAGCACGTGATACACCCGGCCGCCGATCAGGCCGAAGATGACCGCGCGGACCGCGACGTCGGAGACCGTGCCGGGGCTGCCCCCGCGGGCCTGCCAGCGACGTTCCCCCATCCAGATGGCGACGACGATCCCGGCGATGATGCACAGCGCGTACGCGCGGAGCGGAATCGCGCCGATGTGCCAGACACCCTGGCTCGGGCTGGGCAGGTAGGCAAGACTGGGGCGCACGGGGACACCGTAGCCGCTTCCTCCGTCACCCCGACGTGAGCCCCACCCCGGCACCGCGGGTAACCCACTCCGGCAACCCCCTGTATACCGCTTGGCGACGACCTGTTGACCGGCGGCACCGGCCGTCTAGGGTTCCTGCATGAACCACGTGACGAGGGCCGCGGCGGCGATCATCGGGGATACCGAGGGCCGCGTGCTGCTGGTCCAGCAGACGAACGGGCAGCGCCGGTGGGGTCTTCCCGGTGCCCACATCGAGGCCGCCGATCTGCCGACCGAGGCGGTCATCAGGGAGATCCGGCGGGAAACCGGCCTGGAGACCAAGGTCGTCGATCTGGTCGGCCTGTACCACCTGACCGGCGGTTTGGACGGCGATGACGAGATCTTGCCCGACCTGATCACCTACGCGTTCCGCTGCGAAGTCGTGACCGGCGAGGCCGTCCTGAACGGTCAGGGCCGCATCTGCCACCTGGGCTGGCACGCGCCGGAGTTCGTGCCGCAGCCGGTGACCACCACCGCCGAGGCCGCGGTCGCCGACGCCGCCAAGGGCCTGTCCGGCGTCGTCCGCCACCTCGCCCGCTAAGCACCGCCCCAGCCGGCACCGCCCGCAGCCCCGGCGCACGGCAGCTCACCCCAGCACGGTGGTTCAGAGCAGAGTGGTTCACCCCGGGAACGGCAGCTCAGCCCAGCATGATGGCGGTCAAGCTCAGCCCGGGCAGCTCAGCCCGGCCCGTGAGCCCCGCCGGCTGAGCCGCGGCAGCCAAGTCAGCGGCAGCGGACGCCCGCGGCCAGGTCGGCGGCGAGCGCCTCGACAGCGGTCAGCCCGGCTGCCGCGGCGCGGACGAACGCGGAGCCGACGATCACGCCGTCGGCGTAGGTGGCCACCTGCGCGGCCTGCGCCCCGTCCGACACCCCGAGCCCGACCCCGACCGGCAGCTGCGTGGCCGCGCGGACCCGGGCCACCAGCGCCGGCGCGCGGTCGGAGACCTGGTCGCGGGTGCCGGTGACGCCCATCGTCGACGCGGCGTAGATGAAGCCGCGACAGAGGCCGGCCACCCGGCTGATCCGCTCGTCCGTGGACGACGGGGCGACCAGGAACACCGGGGCCAGCCCGGTCTCGCCGGCGGCGGCCAGCCAGTCGCCGGCCTCTTCCGGGGTGAGGTCGGGGGTGATCAGGCCGGCGCCGCCGGCCGCGGCCAGGTCCGCCGCGAACCGGGGCACGCCGTACTGCAGGATCGGGTTCCAGTACGTCATCACCAGCACCGGGACGCCGGTGCCGGCGACCGCCTCGACCGTGCGCAGCACGTCCGCGGTGCGGACGCCGCCGGACAGGGCCTGGTCGACCGCGCGCTGGATCGTCGGGCCGTCCATCAGCGGGTCGCTGTAGGGGAGTCCGACCTCGATCACGTCGACGCCGCCGGCGATCATCGCGCGGATCCCGTCCACCGCGCCGGTCACCGACGGGAACCCGGCCGGCAGGTAGCCGATCAGCGCTGCCCGACCGTCCGCCCTGGCCTTCTCGAACGCCTCGCCGAGGCTCGTCACCCGCGCTGCTCCCCTGGCTCGCCGCCGTCGAGCAGGCCGAACCAGCGGGCGGCGGTGTCCATGTCCTTGTCGCCGCGGCCGGACAGGCAGATCAGCACCACGCCGGCCGGGCCGAGCGAGCGGGCCACCGCGAGCGCGCCATGCACGGCGTGCGCGGTCTCGATCGCCGGGATGATCCCCTCGGTCCGGGACAGCAGCGCCAGCGCGTCCATCGCCTGCGCGTCGGTCACCGGCTGGTAGCTGACCCGGCCGAGGTCGTGCAGCCAGGCGTGCTCGGGGCCGACGCCGGGGTAGTCCAGCCCGGCCGAGATCGAGTGCGTCGGCAGCGTCTGCCCGTCCACGTCCTGCAGCAGGTAGGTGCGCATGCCGTGCAGCACCCCGGGCCGGCCGGCGGCCAGCGTGGCCGCGTGCCGGGCGCCCTCGACGCCCTGCCCGCCGGCCTCGAAACCGACCAGCGCGACGGACGTGTCAGGCAGGAACCGGTGGAAGATGCCCATCGCGTTGGAGCCACCGCCGACGCAGGCGACGACCGCGTCCGGCAGCCGGCCGACCAGGTCGAGCACCTGCTGGCGGGCCTCCACCCCGATCACCCGCTGGA
>JBBWZH010000669.1:0-5375 GCA_039648995.1 Mycobacteriales bacterium | reverse complement strand
GCTGCTGGTGATCAATTTTGAGCTCGAGGGGTTCGAGGTGCACCAGGCCGCGGACGGGCTTGCGGCGCTGGCGAGGGCCCGCGAGGTCGACCCGGATGTGATCACGCTGGACGTGATGATGCCGGGGCTGGACGGGTGGGCGACGGCGCAGCGGTTGCGGGCGGACCCGGCGACGCGGCGGGCGCGGGTCGTGTTCATCTCGGCCCGGACGAGGCCGGCGGACGTGGAGCGCGGGCTGTCGTTCGGCGCGGCGGCGTACCTGACGAAGCCGTTCGATCCGGAGGAAGTGGTCAGCACCGTCCGCCGGCTCGCCGGCGATGCCCACTAGCCGGCCGCGGACGAGACGGGGGTCCTGGCGGACGACGATCGTCCTGGACGGCGTGGTCGCGGGGCCGCGCGGGGCCGGAGGCTAGGACGACGGCAGGGGAGTGCCGCCGCGTTCGCGGAGCATCTGCTCCATGCTGACGACCTCGCTGGTCTGGGCGCTCACGATCTTGCCGGCGAGGTCCTGCACGTAGTCGAGGTGGGCGTGCGCGGCGCCGTACTGGGCCATCGGCAGGCCGCCCTGGTGGTGCCGGATCATCAGCTGCAGGAAGTACACGTCCAGCGCCTTGCCGGATAGTGACCGCAGCTTGGCCATCTCGACGGTGGTCGCCATGCCGGGCATGACCGCGCCGGCCCCGGCGTCGTGCAGGTGCGGGGCGGCGCCGGCCATCCAGGCCATATGTGCGCGGTCGGTCTGCTCCGGCAGGCCCCAGGTCTGCAGCCAGCCGCGCATCTGCCCGATCTGGCCGAGCTGCTGCGTCTCGATGTCGAAGGCCAGCAGCCGGACGGCCGGGTCGGTGCTGTGGTCGCGGGCCATCTGCGCCATCTGCACGGCCTGGTCGTGGTGCGTGATCATGTCCCGGGCGAAGCCGGCGTCGACCGAGTCGTCGGCCGGCTGGCGCGGCTGGCCGACGCCGGTCAGCACGGCGATCGCGCCGCCGGTCGTGACCAGGGCGACCGCGAGGAACAGCACCAGCACGGCGACCAGCCAGCGCGGCCGGTCCGGGGCGGCGACGGCCGGTGGGCTGTCGGTCGCCACCGCGGCCGGGCCGGCGCTGGTCACGGCGCTGTGCTGGTCGGTGCGCCCCCGCTCACCGACGGGCTGGTGGACGCCTTCGGGCTCGCCGACGGGGTGGCGCCGGTGGCGTCCGGGGCCCGCGGGCTGGTCTTGAAGTCAGGGTCGGAGCAGGAGGCGCCGAACTCGGGGGTGGTCGACGAGTTGAGCCGCAGGTCGGTGATGAACCGGTCGATCCGCGGGTCGGCGGTGGAGTCGACGAACAGCTGGTGCCCCCAGGACTGCAGCGAGACCTTCGTCTTCAGCCCCGGGTACGGGCTGAGCATCATGTAGTTGACGCCGTCGACCCGCGTCTTCAGCGCGTCGAGCTCGGTGGCCGCGAGCCCCGGCTGGTACGTGACCCACACCGCTCCGTGCTCCAGCGCGTGCACCGCGTTCTCGCTACGGATCGGGTTGGCGTAGACGGTGCCGCTGCAGTCGGCCCACTGCGGGTCGTGGTTGCCCCCGATCGGCGGGCTCTGCGGGTAGCTGACCGGCGTGGAGACGTGGTTGCGCTGCGGGATGTCCACCACGCTGATGCCCTCGATCTTCGCGGCGTCGCTGGCCAGCCCGTTCGGCTTGGTGCCGTTCTTCGCCTGCACCTGGTGGACGGCGTAGCCGATCACTCCGCCGGCGAACAGCACCATAGCGACGGTCGCGGCGATCAGACCCCACGGTTTGGGGCGCGAGATGACGATCGGCGGCGGCGCCCCTTTGCGGGACTTCGTGGACTTCGCGGCCGACTTGGAGGTCGTTTTCGCGGGGGTCTTGCCCTTGGCGGCCATGCCTGACCTTCGGTGAGAAGAAAGGGGTCGGCGTCAGTCTACGGATGTGGCGTGAAGGCGAGGTGAGTGAGGGTCCGCGGCGCCGCGGAGAATGGGCTGGAGGGACCCCCTAACATCGGGGTGTGGTCCCTGCTGAGCTGTCCGCTGCCGTCCTCGATGCCGTCCGGGCCGCCGTCGCGGCCGGCGAGCTGTCCGCGCCGATCCCGGAGACGGCCGTCATCGAGCGCCCTCGCAGCCGCGAACATGGGGATTACGCCACGAATGTCGCACTCCGGCTGGCCAAGCCGGCCGGCCGGCCGCCGCGGGCGGTGGCCGAGGTGCTGGCCGGCCAACTGCGGGCGCACCCGGGCATCGCTGGGGTCGAGGTGGCCGGCCCGGGCTTCCTCAACATCACGCTGGCCAGCGACGCGCTCGGCCGGGTCGCCGGCGAGGCGGTCGCGGCCGGCGCCGGGTACGGCCGGAGCCGGACGCTGGCCGGCCAGCAGATCAACCTGGAGTACGTCTCGGCGAACCCCACCGGCCCGCTGCACCTGGGGCACGCCCGGTGGGCCGCGGTGGGTGACTCGATCGCCCGGCTGCTGGTGGCCAGCGGCGCCGGGGTGACCCGGGAGTACTACTTCAACGACGCCGGCAGCCAGATCGACAGGTTCGCGGCGTCCCTGTACGCGGCGGCGCGCGGTCTGCCCACCCCGGCGGACGGCTACAGCGGTGCGTACGTGGCCGAGATCGCCGCGCAGGTGGTCGCGGCCGTGCCGGGCGTGCTGGATCTCCCGGACGAGAAGGCGCTGGAGGTCTTCCACCGCGAGGGCGTCCAGCTGATGTTCGACGAGATCAAGGGGGCGCTGGCCGCGTTCGGCGTCGAGTTCGACGTCTACTTCTCCGAGCGCGACCTGCACGCCAGCGGCGCGCTGGAGCGGGCCGTCGCGCGGCTGCGCGAGCAGGGCCAGGCATACGACGCCGACGGCGCGGTCTGGCTGCGCACCTCGAGCTTCGGCGACGACAAGGACCGGGTGCTGATCCGCGGCGACGGACGGCCCACGTACTTCACGGCGGACGCGGCGTACTACCTGAACAAGCGGGAGCGGGGAGCGGGCCGCTGCGTCTACCTGCTCGGTGCCGACCACCACGGCTATATCGGCCGGCTGCGGGCGATCGCGGCCTGCTTCGGCGACGACCCGGGCCAGACCCTGGAAGTCGTGATCGGGCAGATGGTGAACCTGGTCCGGCACGGCGAGCCGGTGCGGATGAGCAAGCGGGCCGGCACGATCAACACGCTGGACTACCTGGTCGAAGCCGTCGGCGTGGACGCGGCCCGGTACGCGCTGGCCCGCTCGTCGATCGACTCCACCGTGGAGATCGACATCGACCTGTGGGCCCGGCGCAGCCCGGACAACCCCGTCTACTACGTGCAGTATGCGCACGCCCGGTTGTCCCGGCTGCAGGAGAACGCCACCGATCTCGGCATCCCCGCGCCAGATCCGTCCACTGTGGACTACAGCCTGTTGGTGCACGAGCGCGAGGTCGACGTACTGCGCGCGCTTGGCGAGTTCGGCCGGGTGGTGGCCAGCGCCGCGGAGCTGCGGGCGCCGCACCGGGTGGCGCGGTACCTGGAGGATCTGGCCGGCGCCTACCACCGGTTCTACGACTCCTGCCGGGTGCTGCCGCAGGGCGACGAGGAGGCCGGTCCGCTCACGCTGGCCCGGTTGACCCTCTGCGCGGCGACCCGGGTGGTGCTGGCGAACGGGCTCGGGCTGCTCGGCGTCGCCGCGCCGGAGCGGATGTGACCCCCGCCGGCTCCGTCCGTCCACGTGGGACTGTCCGGTGAGGACACACGAGGCGGGCACGCTGCACGCGGACGTCACCCAGCCGTCCTCCAGCGTGCTGCAGCCGGCCGACCTGACCGCGCTGGCGCCGGCGGTCTGGCCGCGCAGCGCCGCCCGCCGGCCGGACGGCGTGCTGTCCATCGGCGGGGTGGACGTCCGCGACCTGGCCGAGGAGTTCGGCACCCCGGCGTACATCTGCGACGAGGCTGATTTCCGGTCCCGCTGCCGCGACTTCGCCACTGCGTTCGCCGACTTCGACGTGCACTACGCGGCCAAGGCGTTCTGCAGCACGACCGTGCTGCGCTGGGTGGCCGAGGAGGGCCTCGGCCTGGACGTGTGTACCGGCGGCGAGCTGGCGGTGGCGCTGCGCGCCGGTTTCCCGGTCGACCGGATCGCCATGCACGGCAACAACAAGTCGGTGTCCGAATTGGAGCGGGCGGTGGACGCCGGGATCGGCCGGATCGTGGTCGACTCATTCGCCGAGATCGCCCGACTGGCCTGGCTGGCCGAGCAGCGTGGTATCCGGCAGCCGGTGCTGGTCCGGGCCACCGTCGGCGTGGAGGCACACACCCACGAGTTCATCGCGACCGCCCACGAGGACCAGAAGTTCGGTTTCTCGCTGGCTTCCGGTGCCGCGTTCGAGGCGGTGCAGCGTGTGCTCGGCCACCCGGGCCTCGAGCTGGCCGGGCTGCACACGCCCATCGGCACGCCGATCTTCGACACGTCCGGCGTCGAGATCTCGGCCCGGCGGACGGTCGGCCTGCTCGCCCGGATCCGGGACGAGCTCGACGCGGAGCCCGGTTTCCTCGACCTGGGCGGCGGTTTCGGCATCGCCTACACCGCCGGCGACGACCCGCTGGACGCTGCCGCGGTCGGTGCCGGCCTGCGCGACATCGTGCAGCGTGAGTGCGCCGCGGCCGGGCTGACCCCGCCGCGGCTGGCAGTCGAGCCGGGCCGGGCGATCGCCGGCCCGGGCACGGTCACCCTGTACGAGGTCGGCACGGTGAAGGACGTCGACGGCATCCGGACCTACGTGTCGGTGGACGGCGGGATGAGCGACAACATCCGGACCGCGCTGTACGACGCGGCCTACACGGTCACGCTCGCCTCCCGCGCCAGCACGGCCGCGCCGATGCTGGCCCGGGTGGTCGGGAAGCACTGCGAGAGCGGCGACATCGTGGTCCGGGACTGCTGGCTGCCGGCCGACCTGAGCCCGGGCGACCTGCTCGCCGTCGCCGCGACCGGGGCGTACTGCCGCTCGCTGGCCAACAACTACAACCACCAGCCGCGCCCGCCCGTGGTGTCCGTGCGGGACGGTACGGCCCGGGTGCTGGTCCGCAGGGAGACCGAGGACGACCTGCTCCGGCTGGATGTGGCGTAGGTGCCGCGGCACACCCGGAACCGAACGCTGACCCGCACCGCGCTGGTGGTCGGGGTGCTCGCCGTGCTGGTGTACCGGAAGTCGATCCCGTCCTGGGCCTGGACCCTGGTCGTCGCAGTGATCGTCGTCGCCGTCGTCTACATCGGACTCGGCTGGGTCGGCCGGGGGCGCCGCCGATGACCGGTGTCCACAGTGCTCCCGTCCACAGCGGACCGGTCGGCCGCGGCGGCCGGCCGCTGCGGGTGGCGCTGCTCGGCTGCGGGGTCGTCGGCCGGCCGGTGCTGCGG
>JBBWZH010000649.1:0-10151 GCA_039648995.1 Mycobacteriales bacterium | reverse complement strand
CTCGTACTCGCCGATGCCACCGACCAGTCCATAGCCCTCGGTGGCTGCCCAATCGACAGCCGCCTGCAGGTCGTTGACCTCGAAGGACACGTTGCGCAATCCCAGCTCGTTGGCCATGGCGGCCGGTGAGCCCGGCACGGAGTCGGGTCGCACGAAGCGCGCGAGCTCAAGGCGGGCGCCGTCGCCGGGCGACTTCAGCATGACGATCTCGGTGCGGGAGTCCGGAATGCCGCAGACCGTGTCCAGGAACTCGCCCTCGACGAACGTCCTGCCCTCGACCTCCAGGCCCAGCGCCACGAAGAAGGCGGTCACGACGTCGAGATCCGCGACCGTAACGCCGACGTGGTCGAAGCGTCGCACATGTGACATAGACCCGTCTCCCGTCGTCGTATCGATCGAGCAGCACCATATGGGTGCGGCCCGCGCGGCGGACACCGGCCCGCGGTGCGGGCACCGCCGGCCGGCGTGGCAGGACGGCGCTGTCAGTGTGAATGTCCGAACTCGCCTGCCGGGGCGCTGCCGACCGTGGTGCCCGCCCCGGCCGCTGGGGAGCCTGAAATATCGGAAGTAGTCTCCGACCCCTGTCGATCGGACTGGACCCCGGTATCAGAAGTCACCCGCGTCGCTCGGCACGATCAGACCGCGAGGTTCGCCCCAGCCGTCGCACACCCTCGACCTCGACCGGGCCTTGTCCGCCGCGAAGCCCCCGGTGATTGTCGAACCCGTGTGCATCGATGACCTGGGCTGTGGTCGAGCGCAGTGTCCTGACCGGGTTCATTCCGAGGTGGCGTGCGCGGAGTCGAGCAGGGACACCTCCGCCGGGGACAAGCGGAGAGCTCCGGCGGCTACGTTCTCGACCACGTGGTCCGGGTTACCGGTGCCGGGGATGGCCAGCACGTGGGGCCCTTGGTGCAGTGTCCAGGCGATACGCACCTGTGCCGGGGTGGCGCCGTGTGCGCGGGCGACGGTGAGGAGCGCGTCGCTCTCGTCGTGCCGGGCGCCGGCCTCACGTCCAGCGGCGGCGATCGCGAAGAACGGCACGAACGCCACGCCCTGCTCCCCGCAGGAGCGGACGAACTCGTCCTGCTTGCGCCGGCGGTAGTCGACGCCGTACGGGTTCTGCACGCAGACCACCGGCGCGATCGCCTGGGCCTGGGCAAGGTGGCGGGGCCTGACGTTGGAGATGCCCAGATGCCGGATCAGGCCGGTGTCGCGCAGTTCGGCCAGCGCCCCGACGTGGTCGGCGATCGAGTCGAGCCCGTGCTGGCGCAGGTTGACGACATCGAGGTGGTCTCGGCCGAGTTGTCGCAGGTTCTCCTCGACCTGGCCCCGCAACTGCTCGGGCCGGGCCAGCGGCAGCCACTGGCCGGACGGGTCCCGCCCGGGACCGACCTTGGTGGCGATGACCAGATCCTCCGGGTAGGGGGCCAGGGCCCGGTTGATCAACTCGTTGGCGGAGCGCAGCGCCGAGAAGTAGAAGGCGGCGGTATCAATGTGATTCACGCCGAGCTCGACCGCGCGGCGCAGTACCGCAACGGCTCGGTCCCGGTCACTCGACGTGCCGTCGGCGTTGGCCGTCAGCCGCATGGCACCGAACCCGATCCGGTTGACCGTCAGGTCCCCCAGCGTCCAGGTCCCCGACTCTGCTGCAACGACACCCTGAAAGGTCATCATCGAAGCTTGCCACGCGACAAAGACCGTCATCGCCAAGCGGCGGCGACCATCCCCGCGCCCGCTTCCAGCCGGCGATTCTCACGCGGCACAGTAGTGCAGAGGACTCCGGTCAGCCGTGCGACGACCTCGAACTTCGACAGTCAGTCGTCGATCGCCTGGTAAACGGCGGTCCAGAAATCGTGCCACATCGGCAGCCTCTGGTCGCCCATGTGCGCCCGCTGCATGAGGACGATCGTCGTCATGTCCTCGGCGGGATCGTTGTACCAGGCGGTGCCGTAGAAGCCCGACCATCCGTAGCTGCCGACCGAGGGGCCGAGCTGCGTACGGCGGGTGCGGACCGACATCCCGAAACCCCAGCCCATGGCGTCGAAGTACCCCGGCCAGAACCCGGAGACCGCCTTCTGCGCCGGGGTCAGGTGGTCGCTGGTCATCAGCGTCACCGCCGGCCGCGAGAGCACCCGCTCGCCGTGGCGAGCACCGCCGGCGAGCAGCGCCGAGGCGAAGGCGAGGTAGTCCCCGGCGGTCGAGACGAGCCCGCCGCCACCGCTTTCGAACACCGGCGGCCGACTCCACCGCCCGCCGGGGGCATCGTCGACGGGCGGCCCACCGGCGGCGGCGTTGTCGCGCGCGTACGCCGTGGCCAACCGGCCGATGCTCTCGGCGTCCACGCTGAAGGCGGTGTCCTTCATCCCGAGCGGATCGCAGATCCGCTCGCGCAGCGCATCCCCGAAAGACTTGCCGGTGGCCCGGGCGACGAGCACGACCGTCACGTTGGCGGCGGTCTCGTACATCCAGCGTTCACCCGGCTGGTGGACGAGCGGAAGCGCGCCGAGCCGGCCCATCCACTCGTCCGGCGGCGCGGCCTTGCCGAGGACACCCATCGCGTCGGCGATCGGGATCGTTCCCGGCTCGGCAGGGACCATGCCGGTGCCGAGGGTGAAGGTCAGCAGATCCCGGAGCGTTATCGGGCGGTTCGCCGGGACGGTGTCGTCCAGCGGCCCGTTCGGATCGGCGAGCACGGTCATGTCCGCCAACTCCGGCAGGAGGTCGTCGACCGGGTCATCGAGTCGGAGGGTGCAGTCCTCGACGAGCGTCATCGCGCACGCCGCGACGATCGGCTTCGTCATCGAGGCCATGCGACAGATCGTGTCCCCCGCGATCGGCGTCTCCGACCCCGCGCCCTCGAACGCAAGCGTGCCCGTCGCCTCGACGTGCACCTCGCCGTGCCGGGCGAGGACCGCCAGGGCACCCGGGACGAAACCGGAGTCGACGTGCCGCTCCAGCAGCCCCCGCACCCGAGCCAGCCGACTCGAAGAGAAACCACCAGCAGCCACCTGCTTCCACCCCTCTCGGCCGTCCACAAGCTACACGTCACCGCACATCGGCTATGCGCGTGCGTCGCCTTCGCCGGCGCGCAGCGGCACGGGGTGAGGTTCAGCAGCGGGGACGCCGGCCGCGCCGTCCACGCGCTCACCCAGATCGGCGAGTTGATCCAGTCCGGGCGCTTCTCCCTCCCGGTCACGCAGACCTTCCCGCTCACCGAGATCGCGCAGGCACACCGTGTTGGCGAGCACGGTCACCTGCGCGGGAAACTCGTGCTGACAATCGGCTTTCCCGCAGGCGAGCCCCGTCAGGACGGGGCCTAGCACTTGCCTACGGCACGACCCGCGGCAGCGGCGGACGTCGCGGCCTGCTGAGCCGGGTCGGAGCAGCGGCTCCCCTCGCCGTGGACGAGCGGGTGGATCCACCGGCGATGACCTTCCGCATCAGCCCAGGCCCAGCAGCGGGCGCGCCCACTCGGCGAACATGCCGATCGCCTGGTTGGCCTCCGGGGCGGTGCCGGCCGCCATCTGGAACGTGTGCAGTTGCTCGGGGAACACCTCCAGCCGGACCTGGACGCCGCTGGAGCGGGCGTGTCGGTCCAGCAGCAACGCGTCGTCCAGACCGCACTCGTCGGCGCCGGCCTGGATGAACATCGGTGGCAGCCCGGCCAGGTCGGCGTACAGCGGGTTGACGGACGGATCGCGCGGGTCGCCGGTGTCGGCGAGGTGCATGTCGACCAGGCCCTGGACAAGTTCGCGGTGGAAGAACGGGTCCTTGTCCTTGTTCGACTCGTACGTCCCGCCGGTGAGCTCCATGTCGACCCACGGCGACATCAGCAGCAGCGCGGCCGGCAGCGGCAGGCCCTGGTCCCGGGCGCTCAGGGCCGCGGTGACGCACAGCCCGCCGCCGGAGGAGTCGCCGGCGAACGCGATGTGCCCTGCTTCGACGCCCTGGTCGAGCAGCCACCGGTAGGCGGTGGTCGCGTCCTGCTGCGGCGCCGGGTGGTGGTGGGCCGGGTTGAGCCGGTAGTGCGCCGCGAGCGCCCGGGCGCCGACCGCCTTGGCCAGGTGCCCGAAGAGCTTGCGGTGGGTGTAGAGCGACCCGCCCATGAAGCCGCCGCCGTGCAGCGCGAGGATGACCCGCTCGTGTGCCGCCTGCGTCGGTGCGATCCACATCGCCGGCACCCCGGCGGCGTCGGTCTCGAGGTAGTCGACGCCGCGCGGTTCGGCGGTGATGTCGCCCCAGTGGTCGTTGCCCTCCCCGGCCGGCTCGATCGGGTCCGGGTCGCGCAGCGCGTCGGCCCAGCTCTGGTACATCTGCCGGACGAGGCCGGACTGCCTGCTTGCCATCGTGTGTCTCGCTTCCTGCCGGTGGTGGGTGGCTGGTCAGGCCGTCTTCTCGGGGCAGCTGTGGAAGGCCTCCACCTGCCAGCGTCCGTCGTGGCGGACCAGGACCCAGGTGTCGAGGTAGACGTCTTCGGCGCTGGGCCGCGACTGGCCGGCCAGCAGCACCGAGCCCTTGCTGATCACGATCGCGGTGTCGGCGTTGACCAGGCGCGTGCTCTGCACGTCGTACACGCCCCTGGCGCCACGCAACGGTCCGGTGAACCAGCCGGTGAGGTCGGCCCGCAGCGCCTCCCTGCCGGCGTGGTAGCGGCCCGGCGTGATCACGGTCGCCTGCTCGGTGTAGTGCTGCGCGTATGCGTCGGCGTCGTTGGCCGCCAACGCCGCGTAGATCTCCGCCAGCACGGCCAGCACCTGCTCAGCCATCGACGTTCCTCCTGCGTCCCGCGCCGCCCGGTTGGCGGCTGTGCTGAATCCGACGCAGCGCACCGGCCGCTTTGGACACCCTCGTAGGCTCGGCCTGTCCAAATGGAGGGGGCCGCCGCGTCGAAGTGACCGAGACGGGGCGACGCTGGGAGGCGGGATGTCGCGGTACATGTTGTTGCTGTACGCGCCGGACACCGATGAGGCGGGCGCGGCGGCGCGGTGGGCGGAGCTGCCGGAGTGGGCCGAGGTGACCCGCGGCCTCCAGCAGGCCGGGGTGCTGGTCGACAACAGCGCGCTGCGGCCGGTGGACACCGCGACCACCGTGCGGGTACGGGAGGGGGACACGACCCTCACCGACGGGCCGTTCGCGGTGACCAAGGAGATCCTGGCCGGCTACTACCTGCTGGACTGCGCCGATCTCGACGAGGCGGTACGGGCCGCCGCGCGCCTGCCGATGGCGCGCTACGGCTCCATCGAGGTGCGGCCGGTCATGACGGAGAGCGATCTGCCGGAGGTCGGAGCCGCCGGATGAGCGGGGGTGGCCACGAGCCGGACGCGGCCGCCGCGGCGCTGGAACGCGTCTTCCACCAGGAGCGGGCCGCCGTACTGGCGACCCTGATCCGGCACACCGACGACTTCCAGCTGGCCGAGGACGCGCTGCAGGACGCGTTCGCCGACGCCGTGCCCGCGTGGCGCCGCGACGGCGTGCCCACCAACCCGGCCGCGTGGATCTCGGTCAGCGCCCGGCACCGCGCGATCGACCGGCTGCGGCGTGACCAGTCGCGTACCGACCGCACCCGGCGGCTGGCCGCGCTGGCCCGGCTCGAGGCACAGGAGCACCCCGTGATGGCCGACCCGCACGTGATCGACGACGACCGGCTGCGCCTGATCTTCACCTGCTGCCACCCGGCCCTGGACGGGTCCGCTCAGGTGGCGCTGACGCTGCGCACCCTGGGCGGGCTGACGACCGCGGAGATCGCGCGGGCGTTCCTGGTGAGCGAGCCCACGATGGGCAAGCGGCTCGTCCGAGCCAAGCGCAAGATCGCCGACGCGCACATCCCGTACCGCGTGCCGCCGGCGGCCGAGCTGCCCGACCGGCTCCGCGGTGTGTTGCGCGTGGTGTACCTGATCTTCAACGAGGGCTACTCCGCCAGCAACAGCGACCAGCTCGTCCGCGCCGACCTGTGCGGCGAGGCGATCCGGCTCGGCCGGCTGCTGACCGAGCTGATGCCCGACGACGCCGAGGTATGGGGACTGGCCGCACTCATCCTGCTCCAGGACGCGCGGCAGGCGGCGCGGGTGGACGCCGTCGGCCGCTACGTCGCCCTCGACCAGCAGGACAGCGCCCGGTGGGACACCGGACGCGCCGTCGAGGGGCTGCGGGCACTCCAGCGGTCGGTACAGCTGCGGCCCACCGGCGAATACCAGCTCCAGGCCGCCATCGCCGCGCTGCACATGCGGGGGGCCGCCACCGGCAGCGTCGACTGGCCGCGGATCACCACCCTGTACGGCGCCCTCGCCCGGCTCAACCCCTCGCCGGTCATCAAACTGAACCACGCCGCCGCGGTCAGCTACGCCAGCGACCCCGGCACCGCCCTGACGCTGCTCGCCCCGCTACTGCGCGACCCCGCGCTGACCCACTACCAACCCCTGCACGCCACTCACGCCGACCTACTACGCCGCACCGGCGACCTGCCCGCCGCCGCCAGCGCCTACCAAGCGGCGATCGCGCTGACCAGCAACGCCGTCGAGCGCGGCGAATTGGAACGCCGGCTCGCCACCCTCACCCCCTGAGCGACCCACGCGGTCTGCCGTAGCGAGCAGGCCGCGGGCGGTCCAAGGATGGCCACGGAGACCGGCTACCGAGAGATGTGCCCAGCCCCAGCCGTCGGAGAATGGTTCGTGTCCGAGGGGGGACTTGAACCCCCACGCCCGTTAAGGGCACTAGCACCTCAAGCTAGCGCGTCTGCCATTCCGCCACCCGGACCGATGCGGTGAGCCACTTTACCCAAGCGGCGTGGGCGGGCTCAAACCAGTGTCGGCCAGGTCGTGATCGGCACGGCGCGCAGCGACCGCGCCGACCTCGCGCCGCCGCGGGTGGCAGCACCTGCGCACCCGGCGCGAACGGTTCGATTGAGCCCGGAACCGGACGGTGCCCGCGTCACTCTCAGGCTGGCTGAGACCGAATGATCGAGTGGGTGCCCGGTCATGTGGATCTTGTTCGCTGGCTTCGTCGCGCGGCCACCACGGAGGCGCTGCGGCGTCCGATTCCGGGGCCTGGCGGATCTCCGGCGATGTGATCCTGAGCTGGGAGAAGGGCAAGCACCGTCCGGACGACCTGGAATACCGGTTCACCGTCCTGGACACCGTGCTGGACGGCATCCCGCCGTCTGGGATCGGTTCAGCTGACCTGCCGACCAGCCCGGCGGCGCGGGCATCGGCCTGGCACAGTTGACGTAGGGACCGTCGCCTGTGGACGGTCGGCGGTCACCGGCGCGGATCGATGTGGATCTTCGGTGCGGGCGGCCAGCCGGGGTCGCGGTTGCCGGCCAGGACGGCGGCAGCCCCGTCGAGGCCGGTGGTGGCGGCGACGAGCGGCCGGGGGTCGACGGCGCCGGACGCGTACAGCTCGATCGCCCCGGCCAGGCCGCCGGACGCGCTGAGGATGCCGATCGCGGTGACGTCCTTCAGCACGAGCGTGCGGGTGTCGATCTGGCTGGGCTCGCCGGCGAGTCCGATGTAGACGATCCGCCGGCCGGGCTCGACCAGGTCCAGGGCCAGTGCCGGTAGCGCGGCGGCGTTGGACGCGTCGATGACCGCGTCGTAGCCGGTGGCGGGCAGGGTCGCCGTGGTCCAGGCGTTCTGGAAACCGATCGAGCGGGCGAAGTCCAGGGCCGGGCCGGGCAGGCCGAGCAGGTGCACCTCGGCGCCGCGGGCGGCCGCGAACCGCGCGGCGAGCAGGCCGATCGTGCCGGGGCCGAGCACGAGCAGCCGCTCCCCCGGCGCCAGGTCGGCGGCGCGGACCGCGCGCAGCGCGTTGCCGCCGGGTTCGACCAGCGCGCCGAGGACCGGGTCGATGGGGTCGGGCAGCGGGTGCAGCGCCCGCACCGGCACCGGCAGCCGTTCGGCGAGCGCCCCGGGCCAGCCGTTGCGGATGCCGATCTCGTACCGGTCGGCGCACAGGTGCTGCCGGCCGGACGCGCACCGCCGGCACCGCCCGCAGCCGAGCATCGTGTCGCCGGTGACCCGCCGGCCCAGCCAGCCCGGGTCGACCCCGGCGCCGGCCGCCGAGACGAGGCCGCACCACTCGTGTCCGATCCTGATCGGGTACCCGGCCTGGCCGGTGTGCAGGTAGGCCATCGCGCCGGAGAAGAACTCGGCGTCCGTGCCGCAGACGCCGGCACGCTCCACGTCGACGACGACCTCGCCCGCGCCCGGCACCGGCTCGGCCACATCCTGCACGGCGGCCGTGCCCGGGCCGGTGATCACGAATGCGCGCACTGGATCTCAGATCGTAGTCGGGAGGGGGACACTCGGCGGGTGTCCGACCAGGCAGACAGCGCTGGCTAGGCTCGGGCGGTGCGGCTGATCTCCCTGCTCCCGTCGGCGACCGAGATCGTCTACGCGCTGGGCCTGGGCGACGATCTCGTCGGGGTCACGTTCGAGTGTGACGAGCCGGCCTCGGCGCGGGCGGACAAGGCCGTCGTCATCGGCGGCATGGACACCCGCGGGATGACGCCCGCCGCGATCGACGCGCACGTCCGGGCGCAGCTGGCCTCCGGCGCCGACCTCTACACGCTGGACGCGGCGACGGTCGCGGCGCTGCGGCCGGATCTGATCCTCACCCAGGACCTGTGCCGGGTCTGCGCGGTGCCGTCCGGCCAGGTCGACGAGGCGCTGGGCGTGCTGGGCTGCCAGGCGGACGTGCTCTCCCTCGACCCGTACTCGCTGGCGGAGGTGCTCGGCACGATCCTGGCGGTCGGTCAGCGGGCCGGCGCGGCGGACGCGGCCGACCGGCTGGTCGGCGCCCTGCGTGGCCGGCTGGCCTCGGTCGCGGAGCGGGTCGCCGGCCGGCCACGGCCGCGGGTGGCGGTGATCGAGTGGGTCGACCCGCCGTTCACCGCCGGGCACTGGGTGCCCGATCTGGTCACGGCCGCCGGCGGCGAGCCGGTGGCGGCGCGGCCGGGTGGGCGGTCGGCGCAGACCACCTGGGCCGAGGTGGCCGCCGCCGCCCCGGACCTCGTGCTGGTCGCACCCTGCGGCTTCCACCTCGACGGCGCCGCCACGCAGGCCGGCGCGGTGGTCGCGGCGCTGCCCGGCGTGCCGGTCTGGGCGATCGACGCCGACGGGCTCGTCGTCCGCCCCGGCCCGCGCCTGGTCACCGGGGTCGAGGCGATCGCCGCCGTGCTCCACCCGGGCGCCGCGGCCGCCGCACCGGCTGGCGCGGTCCGCCTGATCGCGCCCTGACTCCGCCGGGGCCGGCGGTCAACCGCCGAGGACGGCGAGGGCGGCGGCGAACAGGGCGTAGAAGCCGGCGGCGACGATCAACCGGCCGGCGGTGACCCGCCCGGTCCGGAAGATCACCAGCAGGTAGCTGACAGCGAGGATGGTCACGGCGCCGGCCAGCAACAGCGGGGTGTCGAACCGCCACGGCGTGGCCAGCAGGCCGATGCCGGACGGCACGGTGGCCTGGATCATCATCGCGCCCGAGATGTTGGCCAGGGCCAGCTGCGTACGGCCGTGCCGGACCCAGATGATCGCGTTCATGATCTCCGGGAGCTCGGTGGCCACCGGCGCCAGCAGCAGCGCCGCGACCACCGGCGGGAGCCCGAGCGCCGGGCCGGCCCACTCCAGCTGCCGGACGAACAGCTGCGACGCGAGGAAGATCACGGTCAGCGCGCCGGTCGTCTGCGCGACGATGGCGGCCGTGGACGGGCTCGGCCGCCCGGGCCGCAGCCGGAGCGGCGCGAGGTCGACGCTGCTGGCCCGGTCGGCGCCACCGGCGGTCTCGCGCCGGAAGTAGACCGCGTAGGCGGTGAAGAAAAGCAGGCCCAGCCACGGCTTGAGGGCGAACGCGACCAGGCCGAGCCCGACCTTGACGACGAAGATGGCCAGGAACCAGGTCTGGTCGCGGGCCAGGCGAGCGGTGTCGGTGCCGTCCAGCGTGCCGCCGGCGGAGTCCCGGTCCGGAGCGGCGCCGGGCGGCGCATCCCCGTCCGGCGCATCCCCGCACGGGGCGTCGCCGGTGACACGTCCGGCCGACACCAACTGCCGGGACCGCCGTCGCAGCAGCATCGCCCCGGTCACCGCGTACGCGAGCGTGCCGACCACCAGCGGGCCGCCGAGCGCCGCGCCGACGCCGATCTCGTCGCCGTGCCGGCCCCC
>JBBWZH010000753.1:0-2666 GCA_039648995.1 Mycobacteriales bacterium | reverse complement strand
ACCGGGTGCTCGGCGCGGTCCGCCGGCTCACCGACCGGGCGCCGGACGGGCTCGGCCTGGCGCAGCGGTCGATCACGGTGTCGACGGTCGGCCTGGTGCCGGCGATGCGCCGGCTCGCGGGCGAGGGCCTGCAGCTCACCCTGGCGGTCAGCCTGCACGCGCCGGACGACGAGCTGCGCGACACGCTGGTGCCGGTGAACACCCGCTGGAAGGTCGCCGAGGTGCTCGGCGCGGCCGCGGGCTACGCCGAGCGCACCGGCCGCCGGGTGTCGATCGAGTACGCGCTGATCCGCGACGTGAACGACCAGCCGGAGCGGGCCGACCTGCTGGGCCGGCTGCTGGCCGACCGGATCGGGCGCGCGCTCACCCACGTCAACCTGATCCCGCTCAACCCGACGCCGGGCAGCGAGTGGGACGCCAGCCCCAGGGCCGCCCAGCGCGCGTTCGTCGAGCGGCTGCGCGGGCACGGCATCTCGACCACCGTCCGGGACACCCGGGGCCGCGAGATCGCCGGTGCCTGCGGCCAGCTCGCCGCCGCGCCCGGCTGACCCGTCAGGACCGCCAGGCGTTCTTCCGGCGGTACCAGTCCCTGCCGATCAGGATGGCGAGCAGGAGCGCGAAACCGTCCACCCAGATCATCTCGGTGCGGCTGTAGCGGGTGGTGAAGTTGAGCAGGACGAGCGCGCCGATGCAGATCACGCCGGCGATGCGTGCCCACTTGCCGAACTCGGCGTGCCAGCCCCAGTCCTCCGGCTGCTCGTGCCGGTGCTCGGGCGCCTGCTCAGCCTGGTGCTGGTCTCCCTGCGGCCCGTAGTACGACACCGCCGACCTCCTCGTCCCGATGATCCCTGCCATCATCGCAGGCCGGGCGTCACTCACCACCGCTGGGCGGCGGCGTAGAGGGCCTTGGCGGCCGGGCCGAGCCGCGGCCCCCAGATCGTGCCGCGCATGCCCTGGTACGAGAAGCTGGTCACCGAGTAGATGACGCCGCCGCCGGCCGCGGTGAACCCGGTCAGCCACGGCCCCCCGCTCGCGCCCGCGGTCATCGTGCAGGCCAACCCGATCGCGGGCGTACCGAACGGGTCGGCCCTGCTGCCCCCGCGGCAGAACGTGGCCCGCCGGCCCTCGTCCGGGGCCGCGCCGGGATAACCGAACGTCCAGACGTACCGGCCGGGGCCGACCCCGAACTCGACCGGCAGGCCGCCGACGACGCTGGTCAGGTGCCGCCCGCCGACCGTGTTCAGCACGGCGAAGCCGATGTCCTCCGGAGCCTGCCCGGTATGCACCCAGCCGGCCGGCGCGGCCAGCCGGCGCGCGGTCCAGGTGCCGAACGGCCGGGCGCCGGCCCGGTAGCCGGGGACGAACACCCAGTTCCGCGCGTACGGGCCGGGGCCGGCGTTGACGCAGTGCCCGGCGGTCAGCACGGTGTCCTGGTTGCGGCTGCGGACCGCGGTGCCGGAGCAGGAGTAGTCCTGGCCGCGCAGGGTGAAGAAGACCCGGCCGACCGCGCGGGCGACCTCGCCGCCGCCGCGCCACGGGGTGGCCCGGCTGACCGGGCGTGGTGCGAGCTGACGCAGCGGGCGGAGCGCCGCCGGCCGGCGCCGCGCCGCCCGGCCACCGAGGCCGGCGCCGGCCTGCGGGTCGGCCCCGGGTCGGGCGGCGCTGCGCATCCGGCCATCGGTCCAGTACGCCTCGACCGCGGACTGCTCGGTCGCGGTGACCGCCGCCGGCGCCGAGTCGAGCGGCTCACCGGCCGCGCCACCGGTCGGCGGTGCCGGCGAGATCCGGGTGGAGGCGGGGATGACCACCAGCAGTGAGATCACCAGTAGTGCCCCCATGACGCGCATGGCAGCGGACCTCCACCCACGGCCGCGACTTATTGTAGTCGATCAACGACTCACAGTAAGAGAACCTGCGCGAGTGGGCAACTTGTTCCGGCGCGCCGCGACGCGCCGCGCGGTCGGATCCAGGTCCGGGGCGTCAGAGGCGGGACCAGGCCTCGATCAGCACCGAGCGCAGGATCTGCTCCATCTCGTCGAACTGGGTCTGGTCGCAGACCAGCGGCGGGGCCAGCTGCACGACCGGGTCGCCGCGGTCGTCCGCCCGGCAGTAGAGGCCGGCGTCGAACAGCGCGCCGGACAGGAAGCCACGCAGCAGCCGCTCGGACTCGTCGTCGTCGAACGTCTCCCGGGTCGCCTTGTCCTTCACCAGCTCCAGCCCGTAGAAGAAGCCGGCGCCGCGCACCTCACCGACGATCGGCAGGTCGAGCAGCTTCTCCAGGGTGGACCGGAACGCGTCCTGGTGGCGGAGCACGTGCCCGCATAAGTCCTCGCGGTCGAACAGGTCCAGGTTGGCCAGCGCGACCGCGGCCGACACCGGGTGCCCGCCGAACGTGAAGCCGTGCAGGTAGCTCGTCGTGCCGGAGAGGAACGGCTCCACCAGGCGGTCCGAGACGATCATCGCGCCGATCGGGGAGTAGCCCGACGTCATGCCCTTGGCGCAGGTGATGATGTCCGGCTGGTAGCCGTACCGGTCGGCGGCGAACATGTGCCCGAGCCGGCCGAACGCGCAGATCACCTCGTCGGAGACCAGCAGCACGCCGTACTTGTCGCAGATCTCGCGCACCCGGTCGAAGTAGCCGTCCGGCGGCGGGAAGCAGCCGCCCG
>JBBWZH010000640.1:0-4978 GCA_039648995.1 Mycobacteriales bacterium | reverse complement strand
GCACCTACGCGCGGACGACGGGCGTCGCCGCCGGCTCGGCGCCGTTCGCCGCCGGCGGTTTCCGCACCCCGACCGGGCGCGCGCGGCTGCTCGACCCGCAGCTCAGCCACCTCGGCGTCGACCCGCTGATCGGCTACACGCCGCCGGTCGAGGCGGCCGACCCGCAGCTCGCGGAGCGCTACCCGCTCGTGCTCGTCGCTCCCGCGGGCCGGTACTTCATGAACTCGACGTTCGCCTCGCTGCCCTGGCACCTCGGCAAGATGGGGCCGCCGCGCGTGCACCTGCATCCGGACGACGCGGCCGCCCGCGGGCTGGCCGACGGCAGCGCGGTGCGGGTGCGCAACGACCGCGGCTCGTTCCTGGCGGCGGTCGCCGTCGACGACGCGACCCGGCCGGGCGTGGCGTTCACGTACAAGGCGTACTGGGCGCGGCTGAGCCCGGGCCGCAGCACGGTGAACGCGGTGACCGCCGTACGTGACACCGACCTGGGCGGCGGTCCGACGTTCCACGACACGCGCGTCGAGGTGGAGAGCGTCCCCGCCGAACTGCTGGACGCCGAACCGCCCGTCGAGCGGGTCGCGGTCCAGGCATGACGCCCCCGGCGTCATTGACTATGGGCGGCCCATACCGAATACTCGCGGCGTGGTCGACGAGGGCCGACCGGCGCGACGGGCATACCGGTCGAGCCGGCGGGCCGCCGCCGCCCGGCTGACCCGCGGCCGGGTGGTGCGGGCCGCGGCCGCCGTGTTCATGGAGTGCGGCTGGAGCGGTGCCACCGTCGGGGCGGTGGCGGCGCGGGCCGGGGTGTCGGTGCCGACCGTCGAGGCGCTGTTCGGGACGAAGGCCCGGCTGCTCAAGGCGGCGATCGACGTGGCCATCGCCGGCGACGACGAACCGGTGCCGATGCTGGAGCGGCCGTGGGCGGCGGCGGCACTGCGGGCGGGGAGCGCGCCGGAGTTCCTCTCGACCGTCGACGGGGTGCTCGCCGTGGCCCAGGCGCGTTCCGCCGGCCTGGTTCTGGCGGTGTTCGACGGCGCCGCCCGGGACCCGGGGCTGGCCGAGCTGGCCGCGCAGATGCTCGCGCAGCGGGCCGTCATGGCGGCGTGGATCGTCGACGGCTTGTCGCGGCACGCGCCGCTCCGGCCGGACGGGAGCCGCGACGAGGCGGTGGACACGGTCTGGGTCCTGATGGATCCGGCGGTCTTCGACCGGCTCATGCGGCGGCCCGACTGGACCCCCCAACGGTACGGACGCTGGTTTGCCACCTCGGTTCTCCGGCTGCTCGCCCCCGACCGCGCGACATCCGCACCGCCACCACCCGACGACGGAGGCACCGACCATGAGTAATGACCCTTACCAGTCCGGGCAGCACCCGCGGCACGGCCAGCTCGGCTACCTCCAGGTGCCGGCACTCGACGTGCCCGCCTCCGCCGCCTTCTACCAGGCGGTGTTCGGCTGGTCGGTCGAGCCGGGCCAGCCGGGCTTCGAGGCGCCGGGGCTGATCGGCCAGTGGACCACCGAACGGCTGCCGGCGGCCGGCGCCGGACCGCTGCTGTGGATCTGCGCCGACGACATGTACCGCACCCTGCAGCGGGCCGAGGCGCACGGCGGCCGCGTGCACGGCCCGCCGCAACTCGACGGCGGGGAGCGGTGGCTGGCCGAGCTCGAGGACCCGGCCGGCAACCGCATCGGCGTCGTCGTGGCCGTCCGGCCGCCGCAGCCGCAGCCGCAGCCGATGATCGCGGTACGGGACGTCGAAGCATCCAGCCGCTGGTACCAGACACTGCTCGGGCTGCGGAGCGACCACGGCGGCCCGCACTACGAGCGGCTGCTGGCCGGGGGCACCCTCGTGCTCCAACTGCACCACTGGGGCACCGAGCACCACCACGGTCGCATCGGCGACCCCGACCACGAGGTCGGCAACGGGGTGCTGCTCTGGTTCGGCGAGACCACCGACTTCGACGGGGTCGTCACCCGCGCCGGTCAGCTCGGCGCGACCGTCGTCCGCCCGCCCGACCGCAACCCTCCCGAAGGCCAGGGCAACGGGCCGGCGCACCGCGAGATCTGGATCAAAGACCCCGACGGCTACACCGTCGTCGTCGCCAGCCCGGACGGCGAAGCGTTCGAGGTGGGATGAGTCCTACGCCATTCCATCCGATGTCTCACCGTCTCTGACACGCACGGAGCACGACGAATCCGGCGGTCTGTCGTCTCATGTGGACTGGCCGTCGCAGTCGGGCCGCTCGCTCGCATTGCTCGGCAGCAGGCCGCTGAGACGCCAGCACCGCCGGTATGCGGGTGGTCGTGGTGGCGGGCATGCCGGAGCCCCGGCGGGTGGGCCACCGGGGCTCCGGACGTTCGGTATGGGCCGGGATCAGCGCTTGAAGCTGTCGCCGACCTTGTCCGCGGCGTCCTTGACCTTCTCGCCGGCGTCCTTCACGTCGGACTCGGTCTGCTGGCCGCGACCCTCGTCGCGTAGCCGCTCGTCGTCGGTGGCGGCGCCGGCGGCTTCCTTCGCCCGGCCGGTCAACCGGTCCTTGGCGTTGTCAATCTTGTCGGCGGTGCCCATTAAGAGCACGCTCCTTTCCGTTCGCATCGGTCGCCATCGTCCGATGGGGCCACCTGAAGCCCTACCCGCCAGGGCGCGACCGAACCCTGACCGGCTCGCCCCGCCTGCCCGCTGGGCCCGCCTGCCCGCTCGCCCCGCCTGCCCGCTCGCCCCGCCTGCCCGCTCGCCCCGCCTGCCCGCTCGCCCCGCCTGCCCGCTCGCCCCCGCCTGCCCGCTCGCCCCGCCTGCCCGCTTGTGCTGTCGGTCTGTCCGGACGGTCGGTCTGTCCGGTCGGTCTGTCCGGACGGTCGGTCTGTCGGCCGGCGGGTGTCCGAAGTGGACTACCGGCCGGGCCGGCGCCCGGGCGGGCGCGACGGTGGCCCTGTCCGGTTCGCGTACGCCATGCCGAGCAGGTCGTGCACCGTGGTGAGTGTGTCGTCGGCGAGTTGGCGGGCTCGGGTGTTGCCGGTGTCGAGCACGCCGTCGAGGTAGGTGATGTCGTCGGCGAGGCCGGCGCGGCGACAGCGCAGGGGGCGCAGCAGTTCGTTGATCGCCTCGGTCAGCCGCTGTTTGAGATGCCCGGCGCCGCGGTTGCCTATCTCGCCGGCCAGGTGTCGCGGGTCCCCGGCGGTGGCGGCGGCGAGGAGGTCGAGCAGGTTGGCGACGGCGGGCCGGGCGATCGGGTCGTAGGTGATGTGCCGTTCGCCGTCGGTGGGCGCTCGGCGGATCATCGCCGCGGTCTCATCCTCGGTTGCCGCCAGGGCGATCCCGTTGCCGCGGGTCTTGCTCATCTTGGTTCCGTCCAGCCCGGCCAGCATCGGGGTGGCGGTGAGCAGAGCGTCCGGCTCGGCGAACAGCGGTGACCGGCTGGCGTACCGCTCGTTGAAGCGCCGGGCGATCAGCCGGGTCGTCTCCACATGCGGCAGTTGATCGAGACCGACGGGAACCAGGTTGGCGTGGCAGAACAAGATGTCGGCGGCCTGGTGGACGGGGTAGGTCAGCATGAGGCCGGTCGGCGGCCGGCCGGTGGCCGCGGTCTCCGCTTTGACGGTCGGGTTGCGGTGCAGCTCCGCGTCGCTGACGAGGCTCAGGAACGGCAGCACCAGCTCGTTCAGACCGGGGACGGCGCTGTGGGTGAAGATCGTTGACCGGCGCGGGTCGATGCCGGCGGCGAGGTAGTCGGCGACGACGCCGCGGACCGTCGCGGGCAGCCGGTGGCTCGCTTGTTGATCGGTCATCACCTGGTAGTCGGCGATCAGCACGATCACCTCGACGCCGAGGTTCTGCAGTCGAACCCGGTTCGCGAGGGTGCCGAGGTAGTGGCCGACGTGCAGCGGGCCGGTGGGCCGATCACCGGTCAGGATCCGGAACTTCCGCGGGGTCGCCCGCACCTGCTGTTCGAGCGCGGCGCTGCGGTCGAGGGCGGCTCGCTGGGATGGTGTGCGGTCAGCCATCGGTGGTCTCCTTGACTATGGAGGCCGACCTGTCGAGGCTGCCTGGCCGTGCGCTGACCGCGGGGAGGCTGCCACGAGAGGGCAGCCCAGGACGTGAGTGGTCAGGGTCGCCGCTCGGGCGACCACCAGCTCACGAGAACGCGGGACATGCCGACGATGGTGCCTGCTCGCTCCGGCCGATCGCAAGCCAGATCACCCGCACCATGGCCGCGGTGCGGCGGCCATTGCGCGGGCTCGGCCGGGCGGAGCCGGTCGGTCAAGGGCAGCAGTGCCTACGTGTTGAGCTGACCAGGGCGTTCCTGCCGATCTTTGCCCGGAACAAGCGCATAGCCAGCTCGGGAAGAGGCATAGCTTCGCGCTGAATCTGGCCGATTCGAGTCGGTACTGTCGGCGTCCGGCGCGGGTACCAGCGCCGGACGGTGCCGGCCGGCCCGCCGCGACGGTCGCTGGCCGGCGCGGGTCATCGCGGATTCCTCCCTACTCCCGAGCGAGGTTCACCATGCCTGCCATCCGGAAAGCCGCCCTACTCGCCGCCGCCGCGCTGGCCGTCCCGCTCGGCCTGATCCCGGCCGGGCCGGCGTCGGCGGTGCCGACCTGCGTCATCGACCTGGACTGGCAGAACGCCTTCGTGCCGGGCGAGGACACCGGTTCCTTCTCACCCAACTGCGAGATGGGCCAGGGCGCGGTCAGCAACGCGGTCGCCGAGCTACAGAGCACCCTGAACCAGTGCTATCACAAGAGCCTGTCGGTGGACCGCAACTTCGGCCCGCTGACCCGGTCCACCCTGATCGCGGTGCAGCGCTCGCTCGGCATCTCCGCCGACGGCATCTACGGCCCGCAGACCGCACGGGCGATGACCCACCCCATCGTCGCCAGCAGATCCTGCAAGCGCATCACCTTCTGACGCCCGGGCCGGACCCGCCCGACGCGGCCCCATGAGGCCGCGCGGGCGGGCCCGCCGCGCTGGTGCGACGGC
>JBBWZH010000631.1:0-2617 GCA_039648995.1 Mycobacteriales bacterium | reverse complement strand
TCCACAATGGAGACACCAAGGATCCCGGCGGCGACCAGATGTTGGACGTGGCCAACGTCGGCTACGACGCGTACTTCCTGTCCGGCGCGGTCGATTCCACCGGCAAGGTCAGCTACCTGCTGCCGGTCGTCGGAGGTGCCGGCGTGGACGCTGACCTGACCAAGGCGCGGGCCCAGTGGATCTCGAAGGACACCGTGGTCTGGAAGGTCGAACCGTCCGCCGACCACGCCTACTCGCTGCGCTACTCGGCCGCCGCCGACATCACCGCGGGTGATGGTGCGGTCCACAACGGACTGACGATCCGGCTGGCCTACGACCCGGCCGGCCTGGCCGACGCGGAGAAGGCGAAGTGGCCGCAGCTGGCGACCTACCCGGCGTTCCGGGTGCGGCCGAGCGATCTGCCCCGGGTGCCGGACGCGGTCCGCGGCCAGGTGGTCGCGGTGGACCGGGCCGGCGACGGCGCCCTGCGTGGCGCGACCGGCGTGCAGTTGCCCGGCGTGCTGGACGACCTCTACGCGGCGGCGGCGAAGCCCCTCGCGCTCGGCCCGACCATCGCCGGCGCGCGGACCACGATCCGGGTCTGGGCGCCCACCGCGCAGTCGGCGGCGCTGCTGCTGCGCCGCCCCGGCTCGGCCACCGACCAGGTACTGCCGATGACGCGGTCGGACGCGAGTGGCGTGTGGACGGTCAGCGGCACCGGTTGGCGGGACGCGAGCTACCTGTTCCGGCTGCGCGTGTTCGCGCCGACCACCGGCCACATCGAGACCAACGACGTGACCGACCCGTACTCGGTCGCGCTGACGGTGAACTCGCAGCGGTCCGTGGTCGCCGATCTGGCCGACGACGGGCGGCTGCAGCCGGCCGGCTGGCGGTTCGTCCGCGCCCCGCGGCCGGCCCAGCCCGTCGACAACAGCGTCTACGAGCTGCACATCCGCGACTTCTCCATCGGCGACAGCACGGTGCCGGCCGCGCACCGCGGCGGCTACCTCGCCTTCACCGACGCCGGTTCGGCCGGCATGAAGCACCTCACCGCGCTGGCCCGGGCCGGGCTCACCGATGTCCACCTGCTACCGGCGTTCGATATCGCGACAATCGAGGAACGCAAGGACCAGCAGGCCACCCCACAGTGCGACCTGGCCAGCTACCCGCCCGACTCAGCCGCGCAGCAGGCCTGCGTCAGCGCCACCGCCGACCGGGACGGCTTCAACTGGGGTTACGACCCGCTCCACTACAGCACCCCGGAAGGCTCCTACGCGTCCAATCCGGACGGTCCACAACGGACCAAGGAATTCCGGCAGATGGTAGCCGGGCTGAACAAGGCCGGCCTGCGGGTAGTGATGGACGTCGTCTACAACCACACCGACGCCGCCGGCCAGGACCCGAAGTCGGTACTCGACCGGGTGGTGCCCGGCTACTACCAGCGGCTGGACGAGAAGGGCGACCTGACCACCTCGACGTGCTGCGCCAACACCGCGCCGGAGCACGCGATGATGGGCAGGCTGGTGGTCGACTCGGTGGTCAGCTGGGCCAGGAACTACAAGGTGAACGGCTTCCGGTTCGACCTGATGGGCCACCACCCGAAGCAGAACATCCTGGACGTGCGGGCCGCGCTCGACCGCCTGACGGTCGCGCACGACGGCGTCGACGGCCGGTCCGTCTACCTCTACGGGGAGGGCTGGAACTTCGGTGAGGTGGCCGGCAACGCCCGCTTCCCGCAGGCCACCCAGGCGAACATGGCCGGCACCGGCATCGGCACGTTCAACGACCGGCTGCGCGACGCGGTCCGCGGCGGCGGCCCGTTCGACGACGACCCGCGCAAGCAGGGCTTCGGCTCGGGCCTGTTCACCGACCCCAACGGCGCCGCCGTCAACGGCAGCCCGGCCGAGCAGCAGGCCACCCTGCTGCACGACCAGGACCTGATCCGGGTCGGGCTGACCGGCAACCTGGCCGACTACACGTTCGTCAACTCGGCCGGCGCCACCGTCCGAGGGTCCGAAGTGGACTACAACGGCTCACCGGCCGGCTACACCGCCCGCCCGGACGACGCGATCACCTACGTGGACGCGCACGACAACGAGACGCTGTATGACGCGCTGGCGTACAAGCTGCCGCAGGCCACGTCGATGACCGACCGGGTGCGGATGCAGCAACTCTCGCTGTCCACAGTGTTCCTCGGGCAGGGCGTCCCGTTCCTGCAGGCCGGCACCGACATCCTGCGCTCCAAGTCGCTGGACCGGGACTCGTTCAACTCGGGTGACTGGTTCAACAAGCTGGACTGGTCGTACCGGTCGAACAACTTCGGTGTCGGGTTGCCGCCGCAGGCGCAGAACGAGTCGAAGTGGCCCTTCATCGGGCCGCGGCTGGCCGACCCGGCGCTGCGACCGTCCATATCGGACATCACCCGGTCCGGCGCGGTCTTCCGGGACTGGCTGAAGCTCCGTGCCGACTCGCGCCTGTTCCGGCTCGGCGATGCGGGCGCGATCCGCCAGAAGCTGTCGTTCCCGCCATCGGTCGCGGCCACCCCGGGCGTGATCGTGATGCGGCTGGATGACACGGCCGGCCCGGACGTCGACCCCCGGTACGCCGGCATCGTGGTGGTGTTCAACGCGACGCCGCG
>JBBWZH010000750.1:0-22641 GCA_039648995.1 Mycobacteriales bacterium | reverse complement strand
GCCGCGGAGATCCTGCCCGGCGTCACCTGGCGGCGCCACCTGTTCTGGCGGTACTCGCTGGTCTGGACCAACCCCGCGGCACTGCCGTAGGCGTCCATGCCGGGGGAGGTCCGCGACGCGCCGGCCCGGCCGGCCGTCAGGCGGCGGCCCCGCCGTCGACCACGAGGTCCGTCCCGACGACGAAGGCGGCCTCGGGGGAGGCGAGATACAGCACCGCTGCCGCGATCTCGTCGAGGTTCGCGACCCGTCCGGCCGGCAGCTGCTGGCGGATCCGGGCGTCCCGGTCGGCGCGGTCTTCGCCCGGGCGGTAGGACATCGGCGTGTCGGCCGGGCCGGGGCTGACGGCGTTGATCCGGATGCCTTCGCGGATGTGGTCGAGGGCCGCGTTGCGGGTCAGCGCGCTCACCGCGGCCTTCGTCGTGACGTAGGCGCCGAGCCCGGAAAGCCGCTTGTGGGCGCCGAGGGTCGAGGAGACGTTCACGATGACGCCGCCGCCGTTGCGGCGCATCTGGGCGATCTCATGCTTCATCGCGAGCAGGGTGCCGGTCAGGTTGGCCGCCAGCAGCTCGGCCCACTCGTTTTCGTCGATATCGCCGATCGGACCGAACGCGGTGATGGTGCCGGCGTTGTTGACCGCGATGTCGAGGCCGCCGTAGGTGGCCGTCGTCCGCTGGACGAGCTGGGCCACGTCGGCGGAGCGGGTGATGTCCGCCGTGATCGCGGTGCCGCGCCCTCCGTCACCCTCGATGAGCGTGACCGTCCGGGTCAACGGTTCAGCGGAGCGGCCGGCCACCACGACGGCGGCCCCGTGGCGGGCGAAGGCCCGGGCGACGCTGCGCCCTATGCCGGTGCCCGCGCCGGTGACCAGCGCGGTCTTGCCGGCAAAGCGGTCTGTCATGCGACTCTCCTCGAGAAGTGGATGGCGGTTGCGGGACGAGAGCGCCCGTCATGGACCGGCCCACAAGTGGCCGGATCCGGGCCGGCCCGGTCATCGCTGGGCCCGTCCGGCCGCCCGTCCGGCGATGACGAGTACGGCGACCAGGGCCACGGCCAGCCCGCTTGCGCCGAAGGCCCAGGCGTACCCGTCGGTGGTGGCGCCGGGCCGGCCCGAGGTCGCCGCGGCATGTCTGGTGCGGGCCGAGGCCAGCGCGCTGAGTAGCGCCAGGCCAACGGTGGGCCCGAGTTCGAGGGCGGTGTTCATCGTGCCTGCCGCGAGGCCCATCCGCGGTGCCGGGACGTCGGCGACAGCCAGCACAGTGGCCGCGGCCAGAGTCAGCGCGATCCCGACCGGGAGGGCCAGCAGGCCGGGAAGCAGGCCGGTGACGTACGGCGCGTGCGGGTCGAGGCGGGCCAGCAGGAACAGGCCGCACGCGGTGACGGCGAGCCCGGCGACGACCGTGCTGGCCGCACCGAGCCGCTCGACGAGGCGGCCGGCGACGCGTCCGGTGGCGATGAGTGCCAGTGCGTACGGCACGAACGCCATCGAGGTCGCCGCCGGGGACCAGCCCCTGACCTGCTGCAGGTACAGCGCGAGGAACAGGCAGACGGCGGCGGTCGCCGCGGCCGACAGGCCGATGATCACCAGGGCGGCGGCGCGGCGCCGGTCGGTGAGAAACGCCGGCGGCAGCAGCGGGTCGCGGCCGCGTGCCTGCACCGCGCCGAACGCCACCAGGAGGGCCAGCCCGCACCCGATCGGCGCCCCGACCAGCACCGACGACCAGGCATGGTTGCCGCTCATGACCAGGCCGACGCTGAGCAGCGTGAGCCCGCAGGTCGCCAGCACGGCCCCAGCGGTGTCGAGCCCCACTCGCCGGCAGGGGCGCCCGGTGGACGGCAGGCGCCGCGCGAGCAGCAGCGCGAGGCCGGCCACGAGCACCGGGACGGTGAACATCCACCGCCACGACACGACGGCGGCAACGGCGCCGGACAGCACGATGCCGGCTATCCCCCCGAGGACCGACAACCCACCCCAGGTCGCCATCGCGCGGCTGTATTCGGCCGGCTCGGGGAACAGCGCGCGCAGCAGCACCATGGCCGCCGGCGCGACCAGCGCCGCGCCGATGCCCGCACAGAAACGGCTCGTGGCGAGAGTGCCGAAGCCGACCGCGGCCGGTGCGATAGCCGACGCCGCCGCGAAGATGACCAGGCCGGAGACGAAGACCGGACGTCCGCCGTACCGGTCCGCCAGCCGGCCGCCGAACAGCAGTAGCCCGCTGAACGCCAGCCCGTAGGCCGCGCTGGTCACGACCAGTTCCGAGCCGTCCAGACCCAGTTCGGCACCGATCGCCGGCAGCGGAATTCCGATCAGCGTGATCGTGAAGATCAACGTCACCTGCACGGTGCCGAGCAGCGCGAACAAGCCACCGCGGCCGGCCGGCCCGGGCGTGGGGTCCTCCGGGGGCGCGGGCGGCTCGGCGGTGATCGGGCGGTGCGAGGGTCCTGGCTGCATACCGCCTCCGTCCGTTGATCTAGATCGATCGTTCTGTTATGGGCGCAGGCGTCGGCCGCGGCGAGTGGGTCGGTCAGCCCAGCAACATGAGCGCCTGGTCGGCCGCGTCGCGCAGCCGGTCGGGCTCGGTCGCCGCCTTGCCCATCACCCGCAGGCCCTGCAGGAACACCAGCAGGCACCGGGCCAGCGCCCGGGGGTCTCTGCCCTCGGCCAGCTCGCCCTGCGCCCGCGCCCGGATGAGCGCGCCGGTCAGCGCGGTTTCCAGACGGTCCCAACTGGCTTGCACCCGCCGGGCGGCCGCGGCGTCGTGCGGAGCGAGTTCGACCGCGGTGTTGACGATGAAGCAGCCACGGCGCCCTTCGTCGCCGGCGGCCTCCGCCGCGTACCGCGTGACCAGCGCCCGCACCGCCGGCACTGCCGGACCGGGCTGGGACAACCCGGCGAGCACGGCGGGGTCGCTGAGTTCGCCGTACCGGTCGAGCGCCGTGAGGTAGAGCTGCCGCTTGCCGCCGAACGTGGCGTAGATGCTCGCCCGCGCGACGCCGAGGCGCTCGACGATATCGGCCATCGACGTGGCCTCGTACCCGCGTTCCCAGAAGAGGCGCAACGCGTCCCGAAGTGCCACCTCCGGGTCGAACTCCTTCGCCCTGCCCACACCCGGCAGGCTACCGAATACAAGAACGAGCGGTCAAATATGCCGCTCGCGGCGGCCCGGCGCGGGAGCGTGCCTGCGGTCAGAGCCAGAAGGTGTCGTGGTAGCGGAAGAACTCGGCTTTCTGCTCGTCGGTCCGGTTGACGAGGTCGGCGATGCCCTCGAAGTACCCCTCCCGCGGCGCGCCCGGCGCGAACAGCAACAGCATCGAGGCCGGCTCGCCGGACTCGTTGCGGAAGGCGTGCACGCCGCCCTCGGGCACGTACAGGAAGTCGCCCGCGGTCGCGTCGACCCAGCGTGACCCGTCGAACAGCCGCACGGTGCCGGTGAGGATGAAGAACGACTCCGAGATGGATCGGTGGAAGTGCGGGTCCGGGCCGCTCGGCGGGCCGGTGAAGTCCCACCGGTACAGCCCGAACAGTCCGCCGGTCGCCGCGCCGGTGGCCAGGTAGCTGGCCGCGCTGGCGCGCATGGGCAGCTCCGGTGGCTGCCCGGCGGGCCGGAACACCGCGCTGACCTCGCCGCCGGCGCCGAGGTAGGTCGGGTCTGGATAGGACACGGACGGTCTCCTCTCGGGATGGCGCCGGCGACCGGGCGCCGGCACGGTTGGCGCCCCCGCCGGCCCACCACAGGCGATGGCATGCCTGATCGTCACCGGGGCCCACCCGGCTCATCATGGACGACACCGTCATGCCGGCGTCGACGCCCCCGGGGCCGGTGGGCGGCCTGACCGGACCGCGCCGGGTGTGAGCGCCGCAGTCGGCGGTGCGGGCAGGGTCGGCCGCGACATTCTTCGTCCTGACCGGTGAATTGCCGGGGTGTCCAGTAATTGACAGATCGGCCGGGTGGGGTTTGTCTTTGTGTTGGCAATCGTCTGGCCCGTGCCGCTGTGCATAATGGGTGCGTCGGTGCTGGAAGATCACCCGCCTACGAGCACGGCCGGCCATACGGTCCCCGGAGTCGTTCATGCCATCTCTCCCGGGCGCGCGCCCTGTGACAGGGAATCCGTGAGCCCGCTCTACGACATCTTCATCAGCTACGCGACCGCGGATCTCGAACTAGTCGAGCGATTTGTCTTCACCCTCAAGCGCGACGGCTATGTTGTCTGGTTCGATCGGGACGAGATGGCCGGCGGTACTGTCGCGGTGGGGCAGCTCGCCGACGCCATCGCCAATTCCGCGCACACGATCGCCTGCCTGAGCGACGACTACATCGACCGCGAGTGGACGAAGTTCGAACTGCAGAGCAGCGTCGCCCGCGACCCGGCGAGCACGAACGCCGGCACCATCCCGGTCCTGTTCCGGCCGCTGCGCCGCGAGATGCCCAACTTCCTCAAGCACATCGTGCTGACCGACCTGACCCGAGCCGGCAACTACGAGCGGGCGTACAGCCAGCTCACCAGGTTGATCCAGCGTCGGGCGCCGACCGGGCCGGCCGCGCCGGCGCGGCGGGCACCCGACCGGGACGAGGTCGCGCGGACCTGCGCGGAGCCGTTCGAGCACCTCGAGGACCCGAACATCGTGCTGTTCCGGATCCGCCGGGCGAGCACCGTGCTGGTGTCCTACCTGTACCAGCGCGAGTTGGGTGAGCCCCGTCCGCCGGCGAGCCTCGACCTGCTCATCGAGCAGCTCATCGTGTCCGGCCGCCTGCCGAAGAACATCAACGCGTCACTGGCCCTGGTCAAGACATACGGCGAGTACGTCGTCCGCGACCGACTGGATGACTTCAAGGTCACCAGGGAATCCATCGTGCCGGCGCTCAGCGCCTGGCAGGTGATCACCGAATGGGCATTTCCGGAAACGAAGGTCGCCGACCCGTGGCCGAAGATCTGGGCGAGCCTGCCGCACGGCGACACTCCGGACGAACGCCAGCTCCCGGACACCGGCTATGTTCTCGGTGAGACCGAGATCGGACGGAACGCGTTCGGCCCTCTGTACGCCGGGCGGGACACCACACAGGGCACCCGGATAACCGTCAATCTGATTCCGCCGGCTCGGCACGCCGCATTCTCCGACGTCCCCGTCGCCCGCGATGAGCTCGACCCGACGACGATCGTCGCGCCGCTGCGCTCAGGCACCGTCAGCCTCGACGGCGAGCACGGCTTCCTGTACCTGGTGCTGCCGGCCCTCGACGGGGTGAGCGCCAAGGATCTGACCGACGGTGCCGGGAAGCTGCCGCCGCGGGCCGGGTATGAGCTGTGCGCCGGGGTGGCCAGGGCGCTGATCGGGCTGCACCGCGCCGACCCGCCGATCGTGCACGGCCTCATCACGCCGGAGAACGTGCTGGTGGACGAGCACGGCCTGGTCCGGCTGTTGTATCTCGGGCGGCAGGTCGGCCTGGCGGCCGCCGACGCGGGCGGCAGCGCCACCGAGAGCCGGGCCTTCTTCGCCAGCCCCGAGCAGCGTTCCGGCGCCCCGCTCACCCCCGCCACCGACCTGTTCGCGCTGCGCTCGGTGCTGTCGTACCTGCTGACCGGGAACTACCCGGCGCCCGGCGACGACGCGGCGGCGGACGGGGTGCTCGCGCGGCTGGGGCGCTGCCACACCGCGGCGCAGGCACGGCAGGTGTTGGCGGACGCGGCCATCTCCGTGCCGGACAGCCCCGGCCTGCGGGCGGTCAACCAGCGGTACCGCAAGGAGAAGGGCCTCGACGCGACGAGCGCGGGCAGTGGATCGGCCCGGCACCTCGGTCTGGTCGAGGTGAGCCCGTTCGAGGCCGGTCGCGCCTGGCCGCTGGGCCGCAACCGCGTCCTGGCGTGGGATCTGGCCACCGAGACGCTGGCGATCCTGGAGGGCTCCGACCTCGTCTGGCGCGACACCCAGCCGGTACCGGTACGCGTGGTCGCCACCGGGCCGGGCGAGCGGCTGGCCGTCGGCGGCTGGGACGGCGCGGTGCGCTGCTTCGAGGCCGGCGCGCTGGTCGCGGAGTCCACAATGGATGGTTGCGTCGGCGATCTGGCCTTCAGCCACACGGGGCTGGTGGCCGGGTCGTGGAAGCGCGCGCTGTGGGAGCTCTCGCCGGCCGGCGGCCGCACCGAACTGCTCGAGGTCGAAGCCGGCACGCACCGTATCGCGGTGACCGACCGGGGCAACCGGCTCGCCGTCGCCGACCTGTCCGGCGGCCTGCGCATCTACGTCGACAAGCAGCGCACCAGGCACCTGCCCACAATCGACCAGACGCAGCGGGCCGGAACGGGCATCAGCAGCCTGGCGTACGCCGGCGGCCGGCTGGTCATGCTGACCGACGACATGCTCACCGGCCTGCGCCTGGACGGGTCGTGGAGCAGCCCGGAACGTGTGCCGGGAGCGATCCGGCTGATGCCGGCCGGCCTGCCCGGCTCCTGCCTGCTGCTGACCGAGGCCGACCAGCAGGACGGCCCCGCCCAGCCGGACGGCCCCGCCCAGCCGGACGGCCCCGGCCAGTCGGGCGCCCCCGGCCAGCAGGACGGCACCGCCCAGCCGGGCGGCGGCCAGCCGGGGAGCAGCGCCCAGCCTGGCGGCACCGCCCAGCCGGACGGCCCCAGCCAGTCGGACGGCGGCCAGCAGGGGGGCGGCCAGCAGGGCGGCGGCCAGCAGGGGGGCGGCGGCCAGCCGGGCGGTGCCGGCTGGTTGGAGCCGGCGACGCGGGCCTGGTTGATCGACGAGTTCGGCGTGCGCGTCCCGTGCTTCGCGGTGCCCGCCGGCCACACCCTGCTGTCGGTCAGCGGCTCGGCGAAGCGCTACACGATCGGCACGCCCGGCGGCGGCTGCGCGTTCTGGCAGGGCGACATCGAACTCGCGGCGTGGCCGGACGCCCGGGACGCCACGCTCTCCCGGGACGGGGCGTTCGTCGCTGTCAGCCTGCCGGGGCGGGTGGAACTGCACGAGGTGCTGCCGTGACAGCGCTGCCCGGCGGCCTCCTCCGTTCCGCTACTCGCTCGCCGGGGCTCGCCGCGATGCTCGCTGCGGAGGCCGCCTCGTGACAGCGGCCGGCCTGCGCGCGGCGATCACCCGGCTGGAAGGGATGCCGGCGCGGCCGCCGGTACGCCTGGCGCTGGCCGAGGCCGAGTTCCGCCTCGCGGTCGCCGCGGAGACGGGGCCGGCCGAGGCGATGGCGCGGCTGCGCCGGGCCGGTACGCACGACCCGTACCTGCCGAAGGTGTACCTGCACCTCGGGCGGCTGCTGCACCGGGCCGGCAGCTACCGCGAGGCGCTGGTCGAATACCGGCGGGCGGTGGGCCTCGCGCCGGCGAGCCGCCGGGCGTACCTGCTGATGGCGTTGGCCCTGCTCGAGCTCGGCCGGCCCGAGCAGGACATCGGCCGGCTGCTGATCGGCGCGTTGGACGCGGGTGACGCCGACGGCCTGCGGACGGCCGTCGCCGAGCTCGACGCGCTCGCCGAGCGGCAGCGCACCGCCGGCGACCCGGCCGGCGGCGCGGACCGGCGGAGTCGCCGCGGCGCACCGGCGGGCGCGGGCGCCGCGCCGGACACCTGGCAGGCCGCACTGTACGAGCAGTTGGCCCGCCCCAAGCCGGCCCGCGATCGGATCACCGCCTGCCTCGACGCCGGGGCGGCGCTGATCGGCGGGGACGGCGCCGGCGTCACCGAGTACGCCACCGCGTGCGCGTTGCTGATCGCGTGCGGCCAGCCGCCCGCGCAGGTGCGCACGCTGATGACCCGTGGCGGCCTGGACCGGATGACCGACCACCCGGCGGCGGTGCTGTTGACCGCGGTCCTGGAGCTCGCCGAGGCGGCCACGCCGGCCGACTTCGTTTGCGCCGCGACCGGCCGCCTGCGTGCCGGCCACCTGCCGCCGGTCCTGGTCTGCTGGCTGCACTTCGCGGCGTACGGCCCGGAGCGGGACCTGCCGCCGGCCGACGCGGTGCGGCTGCTGGGCGCGTACCCGGAACAGCTGCGCGAGCTGGACTGCTTCGGCGAGCTGCGGCTGGCGGTGCTCGACGGCTACGCCCGCCGGGCCTGGAGCGCCGAGCGGTTCGCGCAGGCCCGGCTGATGTGGCGGGAGACGATTCCGCTGGACCGCAACCGCGTGCCGGTCGCCCTCAACCTCGCGCTGCTGGCCGCGCGGACCCGGTCGGCCGAGGACTACCCGGCGGCCTGGGGGCGGCTCGCCGAGCTGCTGTACCTGCATGCCGCGGGCGCCGGCGACCCGCAGGTGCTGCTGGCGGAGCGGCGCATGCTGCACCTCGCGCTCAGCCAGCAGAGCATGCGGCGCTACTGCGAATCGCCGGCCGCCGAACGGATCGCCCCGCCGCAGCTGACCGCGTGGCTGGCCGATCAGGACGCGCTGGAGGTCTGGCTGCGCGAGTGGGACCTGTACTACCTGAACTCGCGGCTGGGCTTCCGGTCGCCGCTGCACGTGCTCGGCCTGCCCCCGGACGCCACCGCCGAGCAGGTCGGCGCCGAACGGGACGCGCTGCGGCAGCACGTCGAGCAGGCGCTCGCGGCCGCGCCGTGGGCCGGCGCCCGCGCGTTCGCCGACCTCGCCACGGCCCGGGTCGAGGAGGCGTACGAGCAGGCACTCGACCCTGTCGCCCGCGCCGACGATCCGTACATCGCGCTGGAGGAGGCCCGGGCCAAGGCGCTGTCGAAGGAGCTGCTGGACCGGGCGCGGTGGCTGTTGCGGCTGATGGCGGCGCTGGACGAGGACAAGCGGGCGACGCGGCTGCCGCTCGCCTGCGCGATCGCCCGCAAGCAGCTCGCCCTCCCGCGTGGCCTCGTCCGCCGGGCCGGTATCGAACACGGCTACTTCGATCGCGACATCGAACGGGACCACTACGTCGAACAGACCGAGATCGCGCTCGTCAACCTCGCCGGCCGCGCGGCCGGGGAGGCCGACGACGCGGCGCGGCCGCAACTGCTCGCCGCCGTCGAGGAGTGCGTGACGACGCTGCCACACCGGCCGGAGCCGCTGCTGTTCCGGTCCAGCCTGCTCAGGCTGTCCGGCCGCGGCGAAGAGGCGTACATCGACGCCCTGACGGCACTGCGGCTGCCGGGCCCGATCGTCGACTGGGTCCGCGGCATGCTGATCGAGATGATCGACCGGGTCGCGCTGGACGAGATCCCGGATCGCCGGCCCGCGGACGCGGTACAGCTGGAAGTCGTCATCACGGCGGCGCGCCGGGCGCTGCGGCTGTTCCCCCGCAGCCACCAGGTGCGGCTGTCGCTGGCGCGGGCGCTGCGGCGGCGCGCCGGCGGGGCCGGCGAGCAGGAGGCGGCCGAGGTGCTGGCCGAGGGCATCGCGCCGGCGCTGACCGACGAGCAGCGTGCGGAGCTGGACGACCTGCTGGCCGGTATGCCGGTCGCGGCGCCCGCGGTCCGCCGCCGGGTCCGCGACCTGCTCGGCACCGCGCTCGCCGGCGTCCAGCGCGCCCTCGATGACCTGGACGCCGACCCGACCCCGCAGGCCGCCCAGGCCGCCCGGGCGGCGGTCGAGCAGGCCGTGCCGGCCCTGCGGCACGCCCGGGAGATGGCCGGCACGGCGAAGTTGGCGCACGAGGTGACCGACCTGGACGAGGCGCTGGCCAGGCTGGCGAGGCTCCGCGCGCAGTTCGGCGAGGGGACGGAGTAGCCGGTGTTCATGGTCGATATCGGTACCGATTCGTACTACGCGGTGCTCGGCATCCCACCTGACGCGACCCAGGCGGAGATCCGGAAGGCGCACAGCCGGATCGGCACGGAACTGAACCTGCGGCAGCGCAACGAGCCGGAGAACCGCGCCGAGGTGGTGGAGCGGCGCAAGTACATCAACGGGATCGTGGCCGAGCTCGCCCGGCCGGCGAAGCGGGCGGAGTACGACCGCGCGAACGCCGACCTGCGCTTCCTCACCGTGCGCGACGCCGCCGCGCCGCTGTTCGCCGACCGCGGTCACCGCGTCGACGTGCTGCGTCAGGCGATCACCGCGCACCTGGAGGCCGCCGGGGTGCCGGCCCGGCCGGTGTCAGACCTGGACCGGACCGACTTCCGCGACGACGAGACCCCCAACGCACTGCTCGACCAACTGCTCCGGGAGCGACCACAGTGACGCCACATCCCGACCCGGAAACACCGCCACCGGCCGGCGGCGAGGCACTGGACCAGGTCACCAAGCTGCTGGAGGAGATCGCGCACGACAACATGGCGCTGACCGCCCGGCTCGGTGCCCTGGAACGCGGCCAGCGGGAACTCGGCGCCGACGTGGTGCGGGAGATCGGCGCGCTCCGGCGGGAGCTGACCGGCGCACTCGCCTACCGGGCGCTGAAGGACCTCGGCACCGAGCTGATCGGCCCGCTCACCGCGATGGACGCGATGATCGACCGCGCCGACTTCGCCGACGTGGACGCGGTCGCCGGGCATGTGCGCAGCCTCGCGCTCACCCTGCGCGGGGTGCTCGGCCGGATGGGCGTCGAGAAGGTCACCGTCGCGGTCGGCGAGCGGTACGACCCCAACCGGCACCGCTGCGTCGCCGTGCACAGCGCGGCGACATCGCCGCTGCCGCAGGCCCCACCGCACACCATCGTGCGCGTCATCGAGGACGGCTACGCGCTCGAACGCCGGCCGCTCATCCCGCCCACCGTCGAGATCCAGGGCGGCCCCGCCGCGCAACCCGACGCCGAATAGGAGAACCATGCCCTTCCACAAGGTGATCGGCATCGACCTCGGTACGACGTACTCCGCCGTCTCGATCTGGGACGGCAAGGAGATCCAGGTCATCGAGAGCGCGCTCGGGGCACGCACCGTCCCGTCGGTGGTCGGGCTCGACCCCGAGGGCCAGGTCATCGTCGGAGCGCCGGCCCAGAACAACCTCATCAGCGACCCCGACAACACCATCATCGAGGTCAAGCGCGAGATGGGCGGCTACCTCAGGGATCCCCGGCGCGACGACGACGCCGGCGAGCCGAAGCGCATCCGCTTCCGCGGCCGCGACTACCTGCCGCAGGAGATCTCGGCGTTCATCCTGATGGAGCTCAAGCGGCAGGCCGAGAACTTCGTCGGTGAGCCGATCCACGACGCGGTGATCACCGTCCCGGCGTACTTCAAGGAACCGCAGCGGGGCGCGACCGAGGACGCCGCGAAGATGGCCAGGCTCAACGTCAAGCGGCTGCTGAACGAGCCGACGGCCGCCGCCGCCTGCTTCGGCGCTGACAAGGTGGAGGACGAGGAGACCCACACCTACGCCGTGTACGACCTCGGCGGCGGCACCTTCGACGTGTCGATCGTCCAGGTCAGCCCCGGCAACGTCACGGTGATCGGCACCGGTGGGAACCCGCGGCTGGGCGGCGGCGACTTCGACGACCTGATCACCGGCCACGTGCTCAAGCAGATCAAGCTGCAGCACGGCGTCGACCTCAGCGGCGACAGCACGATCTGGCAGCGGGTCAAGCGCGAGGCGGAGATGCGCAAGCGGGAGCTGTCCGTGGCCACGGCCGCGACGCTCAACCTGCCGTTCCTGACGCCGACGCTGAGCGCGAACGTGCCGATCACCCGCGCGGTGTTCGAGGACCTGATCAGGGGGCCGCTGCGGCAGTCGCTGGAGTGCCTGGACGGCGCGATCTCCTCCGCGCACGAGAGCAGCGGGCTTGAGCGCGAGGAGATCGAGCAGGTGCTGCTGGTCGGCGGTTCCAGCAAGATCGCGTGCATCCGGCCGATGCTCGCCGAGCACCTCGGGCTGCCGCTCAAGGACATCCGCAGCGACATCAGCCCGGACGAGGTGGTCGCCCGCGGCGCGGGCATCGTGGCCAGGGAGTACCTGGAGTCGGAGGGCTACGGCGGCGAGGAGGTCGCGGCGCCGCAGGGCACGTCGGCCGGCGAGGGCGCGATCACCCTGCTCGACGTCACCAGCCACACCCTGGGCGTGCTGGCCAACCGCTCCGACATGGTGCCGATCCTGGCCAAGGACAGCGCGATCCCGAGCAAGGCCACCAAGGACAACTTCATCAACGGCGGCCCCTGGACCAACATCGACATCCTGATCTTCCAGGGCGAGAACCCGGTCGCCTTCGACAACGACCTCATCGGCAAGCTGCCGATCGCGCTGCCGGAGGCGCGGGAGCGGGGCTACTACAACTTCGAGGTCACCTTCGAGCTGGACGAGAACGGCCTGCTCGACGTCGCGGTGAAGTGCCTCAACGACCAGCAGATCTGGAAGACCGAGGTCGTCTGCAACGTCCGGGCGAGCCGGGAGCAGATCGACGCCAGCGCCCGGGCACTGCAGGACGCGATGGCCGGCGCCCGCAACCCGGACGCCGGGGCCGGCCCCGGCGGCGACCTGCCCACGCCGCCCGGTGCCGGCTACGGGGACCTGCCCAAGCCGCCGAAGCCGGCCGCGCGGCCGGCCGAGCCGGAGCTGGTGCCGCCGCCGGACCGGACCCCGGCCGAGTTCAAGACGCTGGCCCGCCGCTCGTACAAGATGTTGGCCGAGCTGTCCACAGCGGACGGTGCCGAGCTGCGCGCGGCCTACCTCGCCTTCGTCGCGGCCGTGGAGAAGGACGCCGACGATGTGGAGGACCGCGGCGACGACCTCGACGACGCGTTCCGCCCGCTGCGCAAGCGATGACGCCCGGATTCGAGCTCGGCGCGGCGATCGGCCCGACCGATCGCGGCCGGCTGTGGCGAGCGAGCCGGGAGGGGGAACACGACCGCATCGTCCGCGTCCTGGACCCCAAGCAGCGCGACGAACCGTTCCAGGACGGGCTGCGCACCCTCGGGCAGCGGCAGCGGCCGAACCTGGCGCGGATCGTCGGCGACGGCTTCCGGGGCAACGACTACTACGTCGAGTACGCGATGGACAAGCCGTGGCAGACCCTGGAGGAGCGGCTGGCCGGCTGCGCGCACTGGGCGGACCGCCTGGCCGTGCTGGACCGGGTCTGCGACGTGCTGCCGCACTGGTGGACCAGCCCGGTGCACCCGCTCGGGTTGAACCTCCGCACCATCGTGCTCACCGAGCACGGCGGCACCGAGCTCGCCTGGCTGCTGCCCTGCCCGCCCGTCGCCGTGCCGACCCCGCGCGCCCTGTTCGACCTGGACACGACGGCGCTGGCGGCGCTCGCCCCGGAACAGGTCCGCGGCGTGGGCAGCGACGACCGCGCCCAGGACGCGTACGCGCTCGGCACGCTCGCCGCGCAGGCCCTCGCGGACCGGCCGGCGGAGGTGGCGAGCGCGGACCGGGTCGCCGCGCAGGCGCGGGGCGCGCTGCTCGGACCGACGGCGGACCGTGCGGGGATCGCGCCCGCGCTGCGCGCCGCACCGCCGGTGCGGCAGCTGTTCCAGACCATCGCGCGCTACCGGCACACGACGCCCGGCGCGCGGCCGCAGGGCCTGTCGGAGCTGCGCTCGGCGCTGCGGGAGGCGGCCGACCGGGTGGCGCTCGCCGAGTGGGTCCGGCCGGAACACCCCGACCAGGCGCTCCGCCTGCTCGCCGACCTCGCCCGGTACGACCCGGCGCACCGGGCCCGCGGGCTGCGCCTGGCCGCCGCCATCCACGTCGACGGCGGGGAGCCGGCGGCGGCGGTACACCTGCTTCGGTGGGCGGTCGCGGACGCGCCGGACCGGACGGATCTGCGCCGGGACCTCTGCGACGCGCGCTGGGAGCTGTTCCGCGCCGCCGCCGACACCGACCCGGCCTACCGCGACGACGACGCGCTGCTGGTCGATCTGGCGCTGCGGAAGACCGACCCTGGCGCGGGCGCGACGCCGTATGTGCGCGCCGCGGCCGTGTACCGCCGGCGGGGCGACCTGTATTCGGTGGCCGAGGAGCTCTACGCCGCGGTCCAGGCGGACGGCTCGAAGCTGGACGTCCTCTACGACTACGCCGCCTGCCTGGTCGCGCTGGGCGGCGACAAGCCGGCGGTCATCCGCGGCATCGCCGTCCGGCGCATCCGCGGCATGGTCGCGGCCGGCATCCTGACCGAGAAGGAAGGCACGCGGTGGGAAAGCGACTTCGACGCGCTGCTCGGCTGAGCGCCGTCCCGCTCGCGGCCGGGCTGCTGGCCCTCATGCCGCTGACCGCGGCGGTGGCGGCCCCGAAGCCCGGCCCCGGCAGCCCGGCCACCGTCACGCTGAACGGCGGCGGCACGCTGCCCGGGGGCACCTACCGCGTGACGGTCCGGGTCGGCGGCCGCAACCGCACGGCCCTGATCGTGGTGCCGAAACCGCCGGTCCGCGAGCCGCCCGTGAAACCACCCGGCACCGGCAAGCCCGCGCCGGGCCGCGGCGCCGGCGCGACCAAGGGCGCCGACAGCGGCGGTGCCGCCAGCACTGGCGCCGCCGGCAGTGGCAGCCCCGGGCACGCGTTGCTCATCCTGGCGGTGATCCTCGGGGTGGCGCTGCTCGGGCTCGGCGGGTACTTCACGCATACCCGGATCCTCGTCCCGCACCGCAGGCGGGTGTCGTACCGGCAGGCGGTCCAGGCGGTCACCGAGGGCCGGTACGCGCAGGCGCTGCCCAGGCTCAGCCGGCTGGAAGGGGTGCTGGCGCCCGACCGGCAGGCCGAGGTGCGGTTCTTCATCGCCTTCTCGCTGTTCCAGCTGGACGAGCTGGAGGAGGCCGAGATCCGGCTCGCGGCGCTGAACCGGGAGCACCCCGGCGACCGCGACGTCGCCTACCTGCTCGCCTACCTCCGGGTGAAGCGGGGCGACGTCAACGCCGCCGAACCGGTACTGACCGGCCTCGACGACGGCGAGCTGCGGCGCGACAGCGCCCTGCGGAAGCTGTACGGGGTGGTCGAGTTCCACCGCGCGATGGCGGCGTTCCGGGCCGGCAGCATCGACGTCGCGGCCGACCTGTTCGCCACCGTCGAGAGCCTCGGCGACTTCCGCCAGCACATTCCCGCGGACCTGCGCAACCGGCACGTCGTGCTGGGCACCCAGGCGCTGTTCGAGAAGGACGTGCTCGAGGCCCGCGGGCAGTTCGAGCGGCTCGAGCAGTCCGCCGCCGACATGGGCCCGCCGGCCCGCGACGAGCTGCTCGCCGTCGCGAAGCTCGGCCTCGCGCTCGCGCTGTGGGTCGAGGACGCGCCGCAGCTGGACGAGCTGGAAGGCCTGCTGGCCGGCGCCGCCCGGCTGCTCGACCCCGCCGGCGAGCTGAGCATGGCGTGGCCGGAGAGCACGGACGACCTCGCCGACCGCCTGACCGGGCTGGCCGGCGACCAGCCGCCGCCGGTGGAGGCGACCGGCGCCGACCGCGTCCTGCGGGACATCCACTTCCTGCGGGCCGCGGCCGTGCTCCGGTCCTGGGCGGCCGCCGACGGGCCCGCCGGCGACGAGCGGAACTACCCGGCCGACGTGCTGGCCCGGCTGGCGTGCGCGCGGGCCAGGGATCCCGAGTTCAGCGACACCTACCTGGTGGCCGGCATGCTGCGGTACCACCTGGCCGATGACGACGCCGAGCGGCTGGGCGCCATCGCCGTGCTCCGCGAGGCGCAGAAGCGCGGCGCGCGCGACCCGGAGGTGCTGCGCGTCTTCGACCAGGACAAGCGCTCGCGCCGGGCCGCCCGCGACGCGATCGAGGCGTACCTGCAGGAACTCGACCGCTACGTGCGCGACGCGACCGTACGCGACCAGGTGCGGGCCGCGTTGCTGGAGCGGAGGTCGCGCTACGGGAAGGTGCTCGACCTGGACAGCCGGCCCGGGATCATCCGGATCCGGGCCGCCCAGCCGACGGTCGCCGAGATGAACGACCGGTCGCAGCTGCTGACCGAGCGGGTGCGCCAGCTGCTCGCGACATATCCGGACGGGGGCGACCTCGGCGGCGCGTACGAGCTGATCCAGAGCCTCGAACAGACCGGCCAGGCGCTGTCCGAGCAGGCCCGGTCGGTGGAGGAGAAGGAAGCCGCGCTGCTGGCACTCATCGGGGACCGGCTGCTGCCCGGACAGTGAGAGGTGGGTTCGATGAAGATTTCCCGACGCGACCGGACGACACCGGCAGACCTGCTGCGGTCGCTGCCCGAGCCGACCGTGGCGCTCCCCGGTGACACGTCGACCCAGGAGGTGCTGGCCGACGACCTGCGCCGCGCCGAGCTGCGCCGCTCGGTGCTCACGATCGCCGAGCTCAACCACAGCACCGAGATCGCGCTGGTCCGGGCCGCCGCGGCGAAGGCGTCCGGCGAGGCGTCCGCGGCGGGAGGAGTGGCGTGACCGACGAAGCCACGTTCGGCTACCGCCCGCAGGGCGTGGACACCACCGCGTTGCGCACCCTCGCCCACGAGGCCCGGCGCGAGTTCTCGGTGGACCTCGACGCGATGAGTGCCTTCGCCGCGACCGGCCGGCTCGACGACCCGGACGCCGCCCCGAAGCCGGGCACCTCGGAGTTCGAGAAGACCGTGGCCGAACTGGTGCGCAGGGGCATGGCCGAGGAGGCGCTCGGCCGCGTCGAGCGCAGGCTGGGGCGGGATCCGGACGACAGCACGCTGCTGTACCTGCGCTGCGACCTGCTGCTGGTGCTCGGCCGCCACGTCGACGCCGCCGCCGGCGTGCACGGGGCGCTCGAGGTCGTCGACCGGCGCAGCCGGGACCGCTTCCACCTGCTGCTGGAAAAGATCATCTGGCTGGAGGGCGAGAAGAACCTCGGCGAGATCCGCCGCCTGCTGCGACGGGGCGAGCTGTCGGCGGCGGTACAGGTGCTGGACGGCTGCTCGCCGGACCTGACCGCCGTCGCCCGGTTCGCGGACCTCGACGCCTACGTACGGGAGCGGTTGGCGCGGCAGCCCCGCTCCTGGCGGCTGCCCGGCCGGCGGCCGGCCGAGGTCGAACCACTGCCCGACGCCCGCCTGCAGCCGCTGCTGTACTGGCTGCTCCGCGAGGAGCTCGACGATGGCATCGGCGCCCTGAACCAGTCGCGCTACGCCGCTGTCCGGCAGGCCATGACCACCGCCGAGGCGATCGACGACAGGTGCTCGCTCATCGCGTTCGTGCACGCCCTGGCGCTCTACGCGGGTGCCCGGGATTCGTACGACCCGGGCAGGCCGTCGCAGGTGGCCCCGTTCCTGGCCGACCTCGCCCGCGCCGGCGAGTACGCCCGCCGGGCCGCGGCCGACCCGGACTGGCGTGAGATGGCCACCGAGATGGGCCAGCGGAGCGCCCAGGCCCACGAGACGCTGATCCACAACGAGCTGGTGCACGCGACGAACCTCGTCGTGACACGGTTCAACGGCCTGGTCGACGGCTACCTGCGGCGCCCGATCAGTACCGAGTCGGAGCTGTACGCGGCGCGCCGCGCGATGTCCCAGCTCGGGCTGGAGGTGTCCGCGCTCCGGCGCCGGGCCCCGGCCGCCGACGAGACGGCCGCGACACTCGGGACGCTCGACTCGGCGATCACCCGGATACGGGGGCAACTGCGCGGATGACCGTACTCGGCATCGATCTCGGCAACGCGAACTCCGTCGTCTACGCGCTCGTCGGCGGCGAGACCGTGCTGATCCCGGCCGCGGACAGCGGCGGCCCGGTGACGCCGTCGGTCGTCGCGTTCGCGGCTGCCGACGACGCGCTCGTCGGCGACCCGGCCGGCCGGCAGGCGGCCGCCGACCCGACGCGCGTGTCCCGGTCGTTCGCGAGCCGGGTGGCGGAGGAGCCCGGGCCCGGCGAACCCGCCGCGGCGCGGCTGGTCGCGCTGCTGCTCGGCAAGCTCAAGCGGGACGCCGAACTGCGGCTGGGGGAGCCGGTCAGCGAGGCGGTGATCACCGTGCCGGCCTCGGCCACCCACCGGCACCACCTGGCGCTCGTCGCGGCCGCCGAGCAGGCCGGCCTGTCGGTGCTCGGCACGATCTGCGGGCCGACCGCCGCCGCGCTCGCGCACGGGCGGCGGATCGGCCGGGACCACCGGTTCGCCGTCGTCGACCTCGGCGCCCGGACGCTGGGCGTCTCGCTGGTGACCGTGGCCGGCCGGACCGTCGAGGTGACGGCCACCGTGGGCGACGCCGAACTCGGCGGTGCCGACTGGGACCAGCTGATCCTGCGGCACATCACCACCGCGGCCATCGCCGAACACGGGCTCGACCTGACCCGGGACCAGCCCGCGATGGGGCAGCTCGCCGACGCGGCCGAACGCGCCAAGATCGAACTGTCCAGCGCCGCCACGGCCACGCTCGACGTGCCGTACCTCGCCACCAGGGCCCGGGGTGCGGTCAGCCTGTACACGGAGCTGTCGCGGACGGAGCTCGAGCGGATGGCCGCGGGTCTGCTGGACCGCTGCGCCGGCGTCTACAACCGGGCCATCCGGGCCGGCGGCGACGTCGATGAGGTGATCCTGGTGGGCGGCGCCAGCCGGATGCCGGCCATCGGCGCGCTGATCCGGCGACTGGCCGGCCGGCAGGCGCCCCGCGTCGTCACCGTGCCCGGCCTGGCCGCGGCGGGCGCGTGCCTGCACGCCGGCACCATCGCCGGTCACGTCGACGGTGTCAGGCTCGTGGACGTGGCGCGGCTGCCGTTGGCGGTCCAGACCAGGGGCGGCATCGCGGTGCCCCTGGTGCGGGCCGGCACCCCGCTGCCCGCGACCGGCTCGGCGACGTTCACCACCGTGCGGGACGGCCAGGAATCGGCCCTGTTCCAGCTCGTCCAGGGCGAGTCGGAGATCGCGGCGAGCAACACGCCGCTCGGCTCGTTCGAGCTCAGCGGCCTCGGCCCGGCCCCGCGCGGCACCCCGCGGATCGACTTGACCATCACCGCCGACGGCACTGTGCGCGCGGCCGCCAGGGATCAGCAGACGCGCCGCAGCCGTTCCCTGACCGTTTCCGCCGCGACGGCGTCCGCCCCGGCCCTGCCCGCGTCCGATGCCACGGCGGTCACGCTGGCCTGATCCGGCCGGGCCGACGCCGCCGGCTCAGCCCGTGCCGCCGACCCCGTTCGGCGCGCCGCCGCCATTGATGCCGTCCAGGTGGATGACGCCGTTGTCGGCGGGGCGCGCGCTGCTCGCCATGTGGATCACCCCGTTGTCCGCGGGGCGCGCGCTGCTCTCCATGTGGATGACGCCGTTGTCCGCGGGGCGGGCGCTGCTCTCCACGTGGATGACACCGTTGTCCGCGGGGCGGGCGCTGCACTCCACGTGGATGACACCGTTGTCGGCCGGGCGCGCGCTGCCCTCCATGTGGATCACCCCGTTGTCCGCGGGGCGCGCGCTGCCGTCCAGGTGGATGACGCCGTCCGTGGCGGGGCGCGAACTGCCGTCCGAGTGGATCACGCCGTTCTCAGCTGGGCGCGCGCTGGCGTCGGAGATGATGACGCCGTTCGAGGCGGGGCGCGCGTTGGCGTCGGAGTGGATCACGCCGTCCGTGGCTGGGTGTGCGCTGGCGTCGGAGATGATGACACCGTTCGTGGCGGGGCGTGCGCTGGCGTCCGAGTGGATGACGCCGTTCGAGGCGGGGGCGGAACCGCCGTTCTGCATGTGGATCACGCCGTTCTCGGCGGGGCGTGCGCTGCCGTCCATGTGGATGACGCCGTTGTCGGCGGGGACGACGAGGCCGTTCTGCATGTGGATGACGCCGTTGTCGGCGAGGACGGAGCGGCCGTCCTGCATGTGGATGACGCCGTTGTCGGCCAGGATGGACAGGCCGTCCTGGACGTGGATCACGCCGTTGTCGGCCAGGGCGCCCGCGCCGGAGATCAGTGCCCCGAGCAGCGGCCCCGCCCCGAGGGCCGCCGCGAGCACGCAGACCGTGGCCGCCCGCCGGCCGGAAGACCTCACCGCAGCACCCATCGCAAACCGCCCCTCTCGTGACCCGATGGCGCAACTATCACATGCCGGGCGCCGGTTCTCGCCACCCGCTCAGGTGACCCGGCGCCTCCGCCGCCGCGCGGCCGCCCGCGCCGGGCCACGGAGAGTGAGGAAATCGTTCGACCCGGCCGCCGGGAATTGCGACGGTGTGGTCATGCCGTGGGAATTCAGCGGGGACGTCGAGACGTACGCCGGGCGGGTGTGGGGTCTGCTGACCGGCGATCCGGTGGAGCACGTGCTCGCGTTGCGGGTGCTCGAGTCGGCGCGCGCCGGTCACCGCTGGTCGGAGCAGGACATGCTGTTCGGGTGGTACGACGATGGCGGCCGGGTCCGTGGCGCGGTATCGCTGACCCCGCCGTACGAACTGCTGCTGGCCGCGGTGCCGGACGACACGGTGGCGGAGCTGGTGGCGGCGCTGCGCGGCCGGGCCGTGGCCGTGCCGGGGCTGCACGGGCCGGTCCGCACGGTCGAGCGGTTCGTCGCGGCCTGGTTCGCGGGCGCCGGGTCGGCCGCCACGGCCGTCAAGCGGCTGCGGCTGTACGCGCTGGGCCGGCTGGTGCCGCCCGAGCCGGCACCGCCCGGCGAGGCCCGCCCGGCCGGCGACGAGGACCTGGACCTGGCGCTGGACTGGATGCGCGCGTTCGCCCGGGACGTCGACGCGCCAACCACCAGCGCCGAGCCGGCCGTGCGCCGCCAGATCGACGAAGGCCGGCTGTGGCTGTGGCTGGACAACGCCCGCCGGCCGGTGGCGCTGGCCGCCCGCAGCACCACCGCGGCCGGGGTGATCGGGCTCGCCCCGGTCTACACCCCGCCCCGGCACCGCCGTCGCGGCTACGGCAGCGCGGTCACCGCCGCCTGCACCGCCGACGCGCTGCGCCACGCCGAGCGCGTGGTGCTGTTCACCGACCTGGCCAACCCGACCGCCAACTCCATCTACCAGCAGCTCGGCTACCGGCCGGTCAGCGACCGACACGTCGTCCGCTTCGACCGCTGAACCGCCGGCGGCGCCGGCACCCGCGGTGGGCCCGGATCGGTGCCGGCCACGACGTCGAGCGGACGCCGGCGCCCGCCCCGGACCCGATATCGGGCGGTGGGGTATACCTGGCTGGTGTCCGAGCGTCAGCAGTCGCATCGCGGGGTCGTGTCCGGTGTGCGGGCCCTGCTGCTGGAGGGGGTCCATCCCAACGCCGAGGTGCTGCTGACCAAGGCCGGTGTCGCCGTCGAGACGTCCGGGCGGGCGCTGGACCCGGCCGAGCTGGTGGCCCGGCTCGGTGCCGTTGAGCTGCTGGGCATCCGGTCGAAGACCCAGGTCACCGACGAGGTGCTGGCGGCGCCGGGGTTGCTGGCGGTCGGTGCGTTCTGCATCGGCACCAACCAGATCGACCTGGCCGCGGCGTCCCGGCGGGGGATCGCCGTCTTCAACGCCCCGTTCTCCAACACCCGCAGCGTGGTCGAGCTGGCGCTGGCCGAGATGATCGCGTTGACCCGCCGGCTGGTGGACAAGAACGGCGGGATGCACGCGGGCGTGTGGGACAAGTCCGCGGACGGCAGTCACGAGATCCGCGGCCGGCGGCTGGGCATCATCGGCTACGGCAACATCGGCTCCCAGCTGTCGGTGCTGGCCGAGGCGCTGGGCATGTCCGTGGTCTTCTACGACACCGCGGACAAGCTCGCCCTCGGCAACGCCCGCCGCGTCGGCTCCCTGGTCGACCTGCTCGAATGCGCCGATATCGTGACACTGCACGTGGACGGGCGGCCCGGCAACGAGCAACTGTTCGGGGCGGACGAGTTCGCCCGGATGCGGCCGGGCAGCCTGTTCCTGAACCTGTCCCGGGGGTTCGTCGTCGACCACGACGCGCTGCGCCGGCACCTGGCCAGTGGGCACCTGGCCGGCGCCGCGGTCGACGTCTTCCCGGACGAGCCGGCGGGCCGCGGCGACGAGTTCGTCTCGACCCTGCGCGGCCTGCCGAACGTCATCCTCACCCCGCACATCGGCGGTTCGACCGAGGAGGCGCAGCAGGACATCGGCCAGTTCGTCGCCGGCAAGCTGCACGACTTCCTCGCCCACGGCAGCACGTCGGTGTCGGTGAACCTGCCGGCGCTCGCGCTCGGCGTCCAGCCCGGCACCCACCGGCTCGCGCACCTGCACCGCAACACCCCCGGCGTGCTGGCCGCGATCAACGGCATCCTCGCCGACGCCGGCGTGAACATCGAAGGCCAGCTGCTGAGCACCCGGGGCGAGCTGGGCTACGTGCTGACCGACATCGGCCGCGACTACCCCGACCACGTCCTGCGGACGCTGCAGGCCATGCCCGACACCATCCGGCTCCGGCTGCTGTCGTAACCCGGGCCGCCTCAGCGGCAGAACGGCTCGGCTCCGATGACGCTGCGGATTCCGCCCATCACGTGCGCCTTGAAGCTCTCCTTGCCCGGCAGCGGCGCGTCGCTGTAGTCGGCCACGTCGTGGCCCAGCGAGGTCACCCAGGAGCGGCCCCCGTCGTAGTACTGGCACCAGCTGAGCGGATGGTGCAGCGGGTGGCCCGGGTGGCCGTTGAAGCCGGTGATGTCGCCGGACGAGCCCGGCTTGAGCACCAGCAACTCACGCACCTTCGTCGGGAACGGCACCAGGTTGTAGAACTCGTCCTTTGTGGACCATTCCGCCGGCAGGTCGCGTGTGGACGCGTCGCGCCGGTCGACCGTCTGCACCACGCCCAGCCGGTGCAGGCCGTGGTCATAGAAGTTCGCGCCGCCGAGCAGGCCCTGGAAGTACGGCCAGTTGTACTCGGTGCCGAGCGTGTTGTGGATGGCGACGAAGCCGCCACCGGCCCGCATGTACTGGGTGAGGCTGGTCTGCGCCGAGT
>JBBWZH010000606.1:0-6355 GCA_039648995.1 Mycobacteriales bacterium | reverse complement strand
GCCGCCACCCGGCCCGGCTTCCCGCTGAAGGCGCTGGCCAGCGAGCTGGACGCGGCCACCGGCACGGCCGGCACGCTGGACGCGTTCGACGGCGGGGACGCCACCGTCGACCTGCGTTCGGTGCTGTCCTGGTCGTACCGGACGCTGTCCGACGGCGCGGCCCGGCTGTTCCGGCTGCTCGGCCTGCAGCCCGGGCCGGACATCGGCGCCGCCGCGGCGGCCAGCCTGGCCGCTGTCCCGCTGGCCGAGGCCCGCCGCCTGCTCACCGAGCTGACCCGGGCGCACCTGCTCAGCGAGCCCGCCCCGGGCCGGTACGCCGGGCACGATCTGCTCCGCGCGTACGCCGCCGAGCAGGCCCGCGGCACCGACGACGAGCAGGTCCGGCGGGCGGCCGTGCACCGCGCGCTCGACCACTACCTGCACAGCGCGAACGCCGCCGCCTCGTTGCTGCACCCGCACCGGGACCACCTGCGGCTGGCCGGCCCGGTCGCCGGCGTGGTCGTCGAGCCGCTGACCGACCGGACCGCCGCGCTGACCTGGTTCCGCGCGGAGCGGCCGGTGCTGCTGGCCGCCGTCGAGCAGGCGCTCGCCGGCGGCTTCGACGAGCACACCTGGCAGCTGTCCCGGTGCCTGGTGAACCACCTCAACGCGGAGGGGCACTGGGACGACATCTCGGCCAGCCAGCAGGCCGGGCTGGCCGCCGCGACCCGGCTCGACGACCGCACCGCGCAGGCGGCCGCGCACCGCTCGCTGGCCGGTGTCCACATGCGACGCGGGCAGCTCGGCGACGCGCAGGTCCACCTGCAGCGGGCGCTGGAACTGTCCGCGGCGGACGGCGACCACACCGGGGAGGCGCACAGCCAGCACTACCTCGCGATGCTCGCCGACAGCCAGGACCGGCCGGCCGACGCGCTGCGGCACGCCTACCGCGCGCACGAGCTCTACCGCCAGGCCGGCCACCACGCCGGACAGGCCACCGCGCTGAACGCGACCGGCTGGTACCACGTACGCCTCGGTGACTACCAGCAGGCGCTGATCCAGTGCGCCCGCGCGCTGTTGCTGCAGCAGTGGATCGGCGACCGCGCCGGACAGGCGGAGACCCAGGACACCATGGGCTACGCGCACCACCACCTCCGGCACCACGCGCAGGCGATCAGCTGCTACCAGCGCGCGCTGGCGTTGTTCCGCGAGTTCGGTGACCGGTACCTGGAGGCCGGCACCCTGACCCGGCTGGGCGACACCCAGCGCGCGGCCGGCGAACCGGCCGCCGCCCGCGACGCCTGGCGGCGCGCGCTGGCCGTCCTCACCGAACTCGACCATCCCGACGCCGAGCAGGTCCGCGGCAAGCTGCACGACCTGGACCGCCCCGCCGCAAGCATCGGCTGACCAGCCGTCTGTCCACTTCGGACCGCCGTGGGCGGAACCGGAACCGGCGGCACCCGGGCGGCGGTGCGTCCCTGCTCCGTTTGGTTGCGGCGCAGTCGGCGTGTAGCCGCGGTACGTGCCCCCGGTCGGGTTCGAACCGACACTGCGGCCCTTTTAAGGGGCCTGCCTCTACCGATTGGGCTACGGGGGCAGCTATCGAGGCTAGCCGGGGGCGGTCGCGCGCGTCCGGGATTCGATCCAATCGAGACTCCCACCGTCAACCGACCGGTGGTCTGGGGCGTCCTATACCCACCCGGACAGCGCGTCCTGGCTGTGCGCTGATTCGCCCGTTGTTACGGTTCCTGCATGCTCTGGGTGACGGAGAGGCCACGATGAGGCAAAGAGTCGTGATCGGCGCCGCCCTGACGGCCACGCTCGCGTTTACCTTGCTCAGCCATACGGACCAGCAGGACGGTGCGTCCGGCGCAGTAGCCAACCACGCTCAGGCTCCGCGAGGTCACGGGCGTCCGGTGCCGCCGCCGGTGAAACCCGACGCGTTCTTCACCCCGACGAAGCTCGCCGCCACGAAGCGGCCGCCGCAGTTCGTGGTGGTCTCCTTCGACGGCGTCGGATCGCACGACAAGTGGGAGTACTGGCGGTCGGTGGCCGACCGGTCCGGCGCGCGGTTCACCGGGTTCCTGTCCGGCGTATACCTGGTGGACGGCGCCCACCGGGACGCCTACCACGGCCCCGGCCACCGCGTGGGCCGCAGTTCGCTCGGTTACTGGTTCGACGCGGACGAGGTCCGGCAACTGATCGGCGACCTGAACCTGGCCTGGTCCAAGGGATTCGAGATCGGTACCCATTTCAACGGCCACTTCTGCGCCGGCGACCCGCCCGGCGCGAACGACTGGTCCAGCCGGGACTGGAGCAGTGAGCTCGACCAGTTCTTCTCGTTCGTCCACAACTACCGAACGATCAACCAGCTGCCGGACGCCCCGGCGCTGGCCGTGCCGGCCGACTCGATCGTCGGCGCCCGCACGCCGTGCCTGGAGGGCAGGCCGTCGCAGTTGATGCCGGCGCTGCGGGCGCACGGTTTCCACTACGACGCCAGCGAAGTCGCCAACGGCATCGCCTGGCCGCGGAAGAACGCCACCGGCCTCTGGGAGTTCCCGCTGGCGTACGTACCGATGGCCGGCACCGGCTCCGGCGTCGTCTCGATGGACTACAACTTCTGGGTCAAGCAAACCGGGAACCCACCGTCCACACGCGACCCCGTGGTCGACTCGGCGCAGGTGCTGAAGACGTACCAGGCGATGTACCGGGCGACCTACGACGGCAACCGGGCGCCGCTGCTGCTGGGCAACCACTTCAACAGCTGGAACGGCAACGCCTACACGATCGCGCTCGCCACGTTCGTGCAGCAGACCTGCCACCAGCCGGACACCTACTGCGTCCCGTTCCGGGACCTGGTCAGCTGGATGCAGGTGCAGGACCCGGCCGTGCTGGCCCGGTTGCAGGCTCAGCCGGCCGTCGACACGGCCTGATCCGGCGGTGCCCCCGTCGCCGGCCGCCCGGCCGCCGCTCCGTCCACCGCTGCCGCCTGGGCCGGCGGCCCGGGTGGCGGGGCGGCCGCCATCTCGAACTCCCGGCGCGGCTGCTGCAGCTGGCCGAGCGAGACCACGTCGCGGCGGAAGAACAGCGCGAGCGACCAGTCCAGCATGACCCGGACCTTCCGGTTCAGCGTCGGCACCCGGCTCAGGTGGTACGAGCGGTGCATGAACCAGGCCGGCAGCCCGCGCAGCTTGACCCCGTACACCTCGGCGACGCCCTTGTGCAGGCCGAGGCTGGCGACCGAGCCCGCGTACGAATGCCGGTAGGGCTTGAGCCGGCGCCGGCGCAGGCTGGCCGCGATGTTGCCGGCCAACCGCTTCGCCTGGCGCACCGCGTGCTGCGCGGACGGGCCGGTCAGCGCCTGCGGGTCCTTGTCGATCTTGGACAGGTCCGGGACGGCGGCGCAGTCGCCCGCGCTCCAGGCGCCCTCGACGCCGCGTACCCGCAGCTCGGCCGTGCAGGGCAGCCGGCCCTTGTCGTCCAGCGGCAGATCGGTGCGGGCCAGCAGCGGGTTCGGCTTCACCCCGGCGGTCCACACCACGGTGTCGGCGTCCATCTCGGTGCCGTCGTCGAGCACGACGTGCCCGCCGACGACCGAGGTGACCCTGGTGTGCAGCCGGACGTCCATGTTCCGCCGCAGCAGCTGCCGGACCGTGTAGTCGGCCATCGGCAGGCTCACCTCCGGCAGGATCCGGCCGGCCGCCTCGATCAGCACCCAGCGCATCTCCCGCGCGCCGACGTTGTCGTAGTAGCGGGTGGCGTACCGGGCCATGTCCTCCAGCTCGGCGAACGCCTCGATACCCGCGTAGCCGCCGCCGATGAAGACGAACGTGAGCGCCTTCTGCCGCCGCGCCGGATCGGTCGCCGACGCCGCGACGTCCAATCTGGACAGCACATGGTTGCGCAGGTAGATCGCCTCGCCGATGGTCTTGAACCCGATCGCGACCTCGGCCAGCCCCGGGATGGGCAGGGTGCGCGCGATGGACCCGGGGGCGACCACGATCTCGTCGTAGCCGAGCTCGAACGGCTCGCCGTCCAGCGGCTGGATCGTGGCCACCTTGCAGGCGTGCGCGATGCCGGTCACCGTGCCGGTCACCACCCGGCAGTGGCGCAGCACCCGGCGCAGCGGAACGACCACGTGCCGCGGCTCCAGCGAACCGGCCGCCGCCTCGGGCAGGAACGGCTGGTACGTCATCACGTTGTGCGCGTCGACCACGGTGATGCTGGCCTCGCCGCGCCGCAGCTCCTTGCGTAACCGCAGTGCGGTGTACATCCCGACGTACCCGCCACCGACGATGAGAATGCGCGGCTTGTCGGCCATGGCACGAGCCTACTGCGCCCGGTCGCCGCGGCCGGACCGGTGGCCGGTACGGGCCAGGGCGACCAGCAGGCCGGCCAGCGCGACGGCGGCGACCAGGCCGGCCACCTCCAGCACGGGGGACGCCGCCGGCCGGCCGACCAGCCCCACGACGGCCGTGGCGGCGCCGGCCAGCGCGAGCACGCCGGCCGCCTGGGCGCCCCAGCGCAGCAGCAGCTCCGGCTCGACCGACGCGGTCACCGGCATCACCGCGCAGAGCGCCGCGGTCAGGTGGTGCAGGTAGAGCAGGGCGGCCAGGGCCAGCGCGCCGGCCAGCGGCGCCGCCGCCACCCCGTACCGCATCGCCCACGCCGCCGCCGCCGCGCCGAGCACCACCGCCGGGCCGGCGCCGTCCGGCCGCAGCACCGCGGCCAGCAGCGCCGGCACACCCAGCAGCGCGACCAGCCCGGCGCCGACCAGCTGCCCGGCCGGCGCCACCAGCAACGCCAGCCCGCCGGTGCCGGCCAGCGCCGACCGCAGCGCCAGCTGCGCGGGAGGCAACCCGGCCGCCGACCGCACCGACCCGCGCACCGCGCGGCCGGCCAGCACGATCCGGCGCCGGCCCACGATCCGCCCGGTGCTCATCGGGCCAGCCGGGGTGCACGGGCGGTCTGGCTGACGTCGCGGAGCACGGCGTCCAGGCTGCCGGCGCCGAGCCACGGCACCACCGGGACGCCGAGCGCGCCGAGCCGCCCGATGCCGGCGTCGCGCTCCAGCCGCCAGAGCCGGAACGCCAGGTCGGTCCACTCGCCCTGCCACTCCGGCCGCACGTCGGCGGGCATCGTGTCGACCACGACCAGCGCCGACCCGTTGCGGCCGAGCAGCCCGAGCACCTCGAAGATCGCTTCGCCGGCCAGCGGAGTGAGCGCGATCAGCAGCGCCCGGCGCGGCGCCAGCCGGGGCAGCTCGGTCATCAGCAGCCGGCCCACCGAGCGCCGCTCCGCCGCCTCCTGCCGGCCCCGCCCGCGGGCGTCCAGCAGCACGTCCAACAGCCGGACCAGGTGCGCCCGGCCGTTGCCGGCCGGCACCCGGCGGCCATCCAGCCGGCCCAGGTCGAGCAGCCCGACGCGATCGCCGTGCCGCAGGTAGTGCTCGGCGATCGCGGCGGCCGCCCGGACCGCCGTGTCCAGGCTGCTGGCCGGCGGCTCGCCCAGGTCATGCCCGCTGTCCAGGCAGAGCAGCACCTCGGCGTCCCGGTCCGAGTAGGTGGCTGTGACGTGCAGCCGGTCCGCGCGCGCGCTGACCCGCCAGTTGATGCGCCGCAGCCGGTCACCCGGCGCGAACGGGCGCACCCCGGCGATGTCGCTGCCCGACCCGAACCGGCGGGACTGGTGCGGCCCGACCAGCCCCTCCGCCCGCGGCACCGCGTCGACCGCGTCGAAGCCCGCTCGCAGCGGCCACACCGTGACGACCCCCGGCGCGCTCAGGTACGGCCCGCAGCGGAGCAGCCCGTACGCCGCGGAGCCGGTCAGCGCCGCCGGCCCGATCATGCGCCGGCCCCAGCGCTGCGACCGCAGCGGGAACGGCACCCGCACCGGCTCGCCCGCGGGCACCGCGACCGCCCGGGCCAGGGGGGCGCCGTCGGCGACCAGCCAGCGGGGGATCGCCAGCTCGACGGTGACCAGGTCCGGCGGCTCGTCGGCGAGCACGACCACGCTGGGGACGGTCTGCGCGCCTTCCAGCAGCGCCGACCGCGGCACGGCCAACTGCAGGCGCGGCGCCGTCCGGGGCCGGCCGGCCAGCCCGACCGCCGCGCCGACCGCGATGGGCACGGCCAGCACGACGAGGTCCTCCCGGCGCAGCAGCACCGCGGCCAGCAGCAGCCCCGCGGTTGCCGCCACCGCCCGCACCAAGGCCATCGTCGGGCGCCAGGCCGGCGAGCTCTCAGTCACCGCTCACCGCGCCCGCTGCCGCCGGCGGACACGTGTCACCGCCCCGGGTCGGCCGCGCCGTGCTGGCTCGGGCCGCCGCTCGGGCCGGGCCCGCCGTAGACCGGCGGGCCGCCCTGGACCGGCGGCG
>JBBWZH010000601.1:0-4377 GCA_039648995.1 Mycobacteriales bacterium | reverse complement strand
GTTGTTCAGCAGCGCGTCGTTGACGTCCCGGACCCGGATCTGGAAGTCGCTGCCGCCGGCGGTCAGACCGCTGGTGATGAACGCCTGACCCATGTCGGCGTCCATCTGCGCGGGCACCCAGGCACCGTTCTGGAAGTACTCGACGCTGTGGATGCCGTTGGGCAGGTGCGACACCGACAGCGCGCCCCAGAAGCGCTGCGCGCCCTGCAGGAAGCCGATCTGGATGTCGCCGGTGTAGTTCGGGGCCGGGATGAACGACCAGGACAGGTGCCGGTTGTTCCACTTGTTCGGCAGGCCGGTGGTCGCCGCCCCGTTCAGCTGGAACCGGCTCAGCGAGCTGGTGACCAGGTCCAGGTGGTACGGGTCGTCGCGGCACCAGGCGTTCGAGTCACCGCAGCTGTCCGCGACGAGCATATTCAGCGTCGCGCCGTTGAACTGGTCGCTCCCGAACGAGCCGTTGCGGCAGAACGGCTGGCTGGGCGCGCCGTCGTTGGTGCCGGTGCAGAAGTCGCCGATCGTGACCTTCATCCACCGGCCGCAGTTGTGGCCGTTGTTCCAGATGCCGATCTTCGGGTCGCCGGCCGGCATCGGCCGCGGGAAGAAGTCGTAGACGCCGGGCGTGTTGTAGACGTTCAGGGCGACGAAGTCCTGCGAGTCGAGCTCCGCCTGCGGCAGCCCGCAGCCGCCGTACGGCTGGCCGAGACCGTCGAAGTGGGTGGCGTTGGCGGTGACCCCGGCAGCCGGCGGATCGGCCGGCACCGCCCGGGCCGGGAGCTGGGCGGCGAGCAGCAGCCCGCCGGCGGCCAGCACCGAGAGCAGGGTCAGGCGTCCCCGGACGCGCGCATGCCTCATTGCGGATCCCTTCGCGCTCCGGTCGTAGGAAGGTCCGCCGCACGAGGAAATAGAAGGAGCGCCGAGGCCAGCGTAGGAGGACGGGTCGGAGCCGGTCAACGAAATGTTCCGGACTTCGGCCGGTCGCAGGACCCGCGTAGACGGCCGCCGAATTGCCGCAGCGCAACACGAAGCAGGCCAACGGAGCCTTGACCCGTCCCGTCACACCGGCTTACCGTGCCGTTACTTTCGGCTATGTTCCGAAAGTTTTCAGGCCCTGGGCAGCGCCGACTGCCCTTCCGCTGCGGAGGCCGCGACGATGAGACAGTCCACCCACCTGTGGAAGGCGCCCCGAGCGCTGCGCGCCCTGGTCGCCGCCCTCGCGGTGACGCTCGCCGCGCCGGTGCTGGCGGCGAGCACGCACGCGGCCGCCGCCGGGCCCGCCGCCACCGCGAACCCGACCGGCGACCCCGACTCGTACATCAGCACCGCCGCCGGGCCCGGCCGGTTCCCGCTCGTCGCCGACCGGAGCGCGGCCCCGCTGGTGGTGAGCACCGCCGATTTCGCCGGCGTGCGGCGGGTGGTCGACGACCTGCGGACCGACCTGGAGAAGGTCACCGGCGTGCGCCCCGCCGTCGTGCCGGACCAGGTCCCGCGCGGCAGCGAGCCGGTACTGATCGGCACGATCGGCCGCAGCCCGCTGATCGACCGGCTGATCGCCGCCCGCCGGCTGGACGTCACCGGCATCGCCGGCAAGTGGGAGACCTCGCTGCAGCAGGTGGTCGCGAACCCGTTGCCCGGCGTGCGGCGCGCGCTGGTGATCGCCGGCAGCGACCAGCGCGGCACGATCTACGGGGCGTACGACATCTCGAAGCGGATCGGCATCTCGCCGTACTACTGGTGGGACGACGTGCCGGCCCGGCACCAGGCCGCGCTGTACGTGCTGCCCGGCCGGCACACCCAGGGCACACCGGCGGTCAAGTACCGCGGCTTCTTCATCAACGACGAGAACCCGGCGACCGGCACCTGGGCGCCTGCCACCTTCGGCCCCGGCCTGGCCCCGGGCAACCCGGGCGGGCTCAACCACGCCTACTACGCCAAGGTCTTCGAGACCATGTTGCGGCTGAAGGCGAACTACCTCTGGCCAGCGGTCTGGGGCCGCGCCTTCGCCGAGGACGACCCGGTCAACCACGCCACCGCCACCGAATACGGCGTGGTCATGGGCACCTCGCACGAGGCGCCGATGATGCGCGGCATTGAGGAGTGGAACCGGCATGCCGTGGCCGCCGTCCGCGACGCGGCGGGGAATATCGTCACGCCCGGCCACGACCCGTACGGCGGCACCGGGGAATGGAGCTTCCGGCGCAACTCCGACGCGATCAAGGCGTACTGGGCCGACGGCATCCGCCGGATGGTGACCGAGAACTTCGAGGGTGTGGTGACCCTCGGCATGCGCGGGAACGGCGACGTCGGCCTGCCCGATGGCGACGGCATCGACCTCATGCAGAGCATCATCAGCAGCGAGCGGCAACTCCTCGGCGATGTGACCGGCAAGGACGTCACGACCATCCCGCAGGTGTGGACGCTCTACAAGGAGGTGCAGCGCTACTGGGACAAGGGCCTGCGCGCGCCGGACGACGTGACGGTCGTCTTCACCGACGACAACTGGGGCAACGTCCGCAAGCTGCCGGACCCGAGCCTGGCCCCGCGCAGCGGCGGCTACGGCCTCTACTACCACTTTGACTACGTCGGCGGCGGCCGCGACTACAAGTGGGTCGACACCGCCAACCTCGCCAATACCTGGGAGCAACTGCACCAGACGTACGCGCATGGCGTCGACCGGCTCTGGGTGGCGAATGTCGGCGACATGAAGAACGAGGAGCAGCCGCTGCAGTTCTTCCTCGACTACGCGTGGAACCCGAACGCGTTGCCGGTCGACAAGCTGCCGGACTGGGAACGGCAGTACGCGGCACAGAACTTCGGGCCGGCGCACGCCGCGGCCATCGCCGACGTGCTGCACGCGTACTCGGTGCTGCAGTCGCGGCGCAAGCCGGAACTGCTGAACCGGGCCATCACGCTGGACCCGAACAAGAACGTCGGCACCGACGGCAGCGCCGTGCTGTACGACGACCAGGCGACCCCGCTCAGCCTGGCCAATTACCGGGAGATGGACACGGTCACCGCGCAGTGGCGGCAGGTCGCGGCCGACGCCAGACGGATCGGTCAGAGCCTGCCGGCGGCCGCCCGGGACGCCTATTACCAGCTCGTGCTCTACCAGGTGCAGGCGACCGCGAACCTGTACGCGCTGCGCGACGCGGAATTCACCAACATCCTGTACGCGTCGCAGGGCCGGGCGGCCACGAATGACCTGGCCGACACCGCGCAGGCCCGGTTCGCCGACGACGAGGTGCTGTCGGCGAAGTACAACACCCAGATCGCCGGCGGGAAGTGGAACGGCTGGCAGACCCAGCCGCACATCGACTACGGCGACATCGCGCGGTACGGCCCGAACGCGCCCTGGCAGCAGCCGGAGTTGAACAACGTGGCGCTGCCGGACGTGATCTTCCCGGCGCTGCGGCGGATCACCGTGCCGGACGCGGCGGACATGGGCGTGGCCATCGACGGTTCCGACCAGTGGTGGCCGGCGGCGACGGCGCCGGCGGTGCTGCCGACGTTCAGCCCGTACCAGACCGAGCCGGCGCAGTACATCGACGTGTTCAACCGTGGCGCGACCGGGTTCGACTACCGCATCCGGCCGGCCGTCCCGTGGGTGACCGTCACGCCCGACCACGGCCGGGTCGGCAAGCAGATCCGGGCGACCGTGGCGGTCGACTGGTCCCGGGCACCGGCGGGCATCACCCAGGTGCCGATCACGGTCACCGGCGCCGGGCGCAGCGTCGTCGTCCAGGCGGTCGTACCGAACCCGAACCTGCGCCGCTCGCAACTGGTCGGGTTCGTCGAGGCCAACGGCGTGGTCTCGATGGAGGCCGCGCACGCCACCCGGATCACGGACGGCAACGGCGGCCTGGCCAACTGGGCGCGGATCCCGGACATCGGCCGCACCGGGGACGGGATGGCGCCGACCCCGGTGACCGCGCCCAGCCAGGTGCCCGGTGCCGGCCCGCAACTGGACTACACGATGACGCTCACCAGCAGCGGCCCGGTGCGGGTCTGGGCGTACCTGTCGCCGCGCAACAACGTGCTGCCGACCGACGGCCTGAAGTACGCGATCTCCGTCGACGGCGCCGCCCCGCAGGTCGTCAACATCACCACGGCGACCGGCGCGGACGACACCTCGATGAACCGGCAGTGGGAGCGGAACACCTCCGACAACGTGAACCGCACGATGACCACCCACATGATCAGCGCGCCCGGGGTGCACACCCTCCGGTTCTGGATGGTCGACCCGACCGTGGTCGTGCAGAAGCTGGTCGTCGACACCGGCGGCATGCGGCCGAGCTACCTCGGCCCGCCGGAGAGCATGCGCCTCCCGGTCCACTGACCTGGCCGGCGACCGCACCACGGAGGCCGGGCGGGGGCCGCCGG
>JBBWZH010000594.1:0-6827 GCA_039648995.1 Mycobacteriales bacterium | reverse complement strand
TGGGGCCGGCCGTGATCGCCGGGCACGTCGACTCCCGGAAGGGGCCGGCGATCTTCTTCCGGCTGCGCGAGCTGAAGCCGGGCGACCAGGTGCTCGTGACCAGGTCCGACCACCGCACGGTCCGGTTCCGGGTCGTCGAGGTGCAGCGATACCCGAAGAACATGTTCCCGGCCGCCCGGGTCTACATGCCCACCCCGGACGCGGCGCTGCGCCTGATCACCTGCGGCGGCTCGTTCGACTACGCCCGCCGCTCCTACCGCGACAACATCGTCGTCTACGCGGTCAGCGCCTAGCGAACCGCCGCCCCCGCGGCGACGCGGCGGGGGCGCCGGGCGCTACGGCTTGGAGTTCTCCACCGCGACCGGCGGCCGCGGCGTCGGCCGTGGCCGCTGCGGCGGCGCGCTCGACTCCGGTTCCGGCACGGGGTCGGGCGTCGCGGCCGGCACCACGCCACCGGTGAGCGTGCTCAGCATCTCCCGGACGTTGCGCAGCTGCTCGGTGATCGCGTCCCGGCGCTTGGCCAGCGCGGCCAGGTCGCGCTCGCTCTCCCGGCGGGTGCGGTCGGCCTGCGCCCGTGCCTCGGCCACCAGCTCGGCCGACTCGCGCTGGGCGGCCTGCAGCATCTCCTGCGACCGGCGCTCGGCGTCGGCGCGCATCTTCTCCGAGTCGGCGCGCAGCTGGTCGGTGCGGGCGACGGTCTCGGCCAGCTCCCGCTCGGCCGCCTCGGTGCGGGCGGCGTGGTCGGACTCGGCCTTCTGCCGGCGCTTGGCGAGCGCGGTCTCGAAGTCCGCCGCGGCCTGCGCCGCCTTGGCCCGTACCGCCTCCAGGTGGCCGCTGGCCTCCTCGCGGGTGGCCGCGCCGTGCGCCTCGGCCTCGGCGCGCACCCGAGCGGCCTCCTGCCGGGCCTTGTCCAGGATCTGGGCGGATTCCTGCTCGACCTTGCGCCGGTGCGCGTTGGCTTCCTTCTCAGCCGCTTCGCGGATCGCGCCGATCTGCTTGCTCGCGTCGGCCCGCTCGTGCGAGATGTCCTGCGTGGTCTCCTCGCGCAGCGCGATGGCCTCGTCCTCGGCGAGCCGGAGGATCTTCTCCACCCGCGCCCCGAAACCGGACAGCGGCGAGGTGCCCGCGACCGGCTCCTCCTGCTTTCCGGAGTCGAGATGCAACTCCTCGACGCGCGCCTCAAGCGCCTTGACCCGGTTGACCAGCTCGTCCCGCTGGGTGAGCACCCGGTCGTATTCGGTGCTCGCTGTGGACAGGTATGAGTCCACCTGGTCGCGGTCGTAACCGCGGAGGGCGACGTCGAAGTTGTTGCTCGTGGGTGGGTGGTCGGGCATGAAAGCCCTCCTGAACACTTCCGACTCTCGGACTTCGGGATTCTGGCAGAGATGCTTTGACTACTCCAAGGCAGGGCGTCATTCAATACAGCCCGCTATCTTTAATTACGGAGAGGTGTTGAACGATCACACCGATACCCGGTCAGCGGCACCGGATCGCGGCTATCACCGCGAAGCCGCCATCCCGGCCGGGCGCCGCCGGTTCGGCGCGCCCCGGCCGTCCGGCGCAAAGGGGTGTCCGGTGGCCTTCGGCGGCACACCCTTCAGCGCAGCAGCACCAGGTCGTCCCGGTGCACGACCTCCCGCCGGTACTCCGGCGCCAGCTCCCGGGTGGACCGGCCGAGCAGCGGCGGCAGCTCGTCGGCGTCGTAGCCGACCAGCCCGCGGGCCACCGGCTCACCGGTGAGGTCGACCAGCTCGACCGGGTCGCCGGCGCCGAACTCGCCGTGCACCGCGGTCACCCCGGCCGACAGCAGCGAGGTGCGCCGGCGTACGACCGCCTCCACCGCGCCGTCGTCGAGCACCAGGCGGCCGCGCGGGGTGGTGGCGTGCCGCAGCCAGAACAGCCGGGACGCGGTGCGCCGGCTGGTCGGCGGGAAGTACGTGCCGACCGCGCCGCCGGCCAGCGCCGGCCGCACCATCGCCGCGGACGTGAGCAGCACCGGGACGCCGGCCCCGGCGGCGATCTGCGCCGCGTCCAGCTTGCTGGCCATCCCGCCGGTGCCCACCCCGGCCGCGCCCACCCCGCCGACGCGGACCCGGCCGAGATCGGCCGCGTCGCGTACCTCGGGCACGAGCCGGGCACCGGGCCGGCGCGGGTCGCCGTCGTACAAACCGTCCACATCGGACAGCAGCACCAGCGCGCCGGCCTGGACGAGGTGCGCCACCAGTGCGGCCAGCCGGTCGTTGTCGCCGAACCGGATCTCCTCGGTGGCGACCGCGTCGTTCTCGTTGACCACCGGCACCACGCCGAGGGTGAGCAGCCGTTCCAGGGTGCGGTACGCGTTGCGGTAGTGCGCCCGGCGGACCAGGTCGTCCGCGGTCAGCAGCACCTGCCCGACCACCAGCCCGTGCCGGCCGAACGCGGCCGCGTACCGCTCCACCAGCAGCATCTGCCCGACGCTCGCGGCCGCCTGCTGGGTGGCCAGGTCACGCGGCCGGCGGGCCAGCCCGAGCGGCGCCAGCCCGGCCGCGATCGCCCCGGACGACACCAGCACCACCTGCCGGCCGCCGATCCGGTGCGCGGCGAGCGCGTCGACCAGGGTGTCCAACCGGGCCGGGTCCAGCCCGCCGGCCGCGCTGGTCAGCGACGACGAGCCGACCTTGACGACCACCCGGCCGGCCGCACCGACCGCCGCCCGGGTCATTCCCGCTCCCGCTCCACCCCATCGTCCGTCCACACTCCACTGTCCAGAGTGGACGCCGGCTCGTCCTCCGCCCACTCCGGCCAGTCGTCGCCGCGCCGGTGGCGGGACCGCTTGGCGGCCAGCCGCTCGTCGGCGCCGGTGCGCGACCCGCCGGCCAGCCGGGCGTCGCTGCCGCGCGGGCCGACACCGCCGGAGAGCACCGCCGCGGCCGCCCGCAGCGTCGGCTCCCAGTCGAACGTGACCTCGCCGATCGTCACCGCGGCCCCGGCCACCGCGCCGGCCGCCGCCAGCGCGTCCTCCACGCCGAGCTTCGCCAGCCGGTCGGCCAGGTAGCCGACCGCCTCGTCGTTGCTGAAGTCGGTCTGCCGCACCCAGCGCTCCGGCTTGACGCCGCGGACCACGAAACCGTCCGGGTCGGCCGGGTCGCGCTCGACGGTGAAGCCGGCGTCGTCGACCGCGGTCGGCCGCAGCACGATCCGGGTCGGCTGCACCGCGGCCCGGCCGGCCCGGTACGCCGCCACCCGCGCGCCCAGCTCGAACCCCAGCTCGCGCAGACCCTCGTGGGTCGCCGCGCTGATCTCGAACACGGTCAGCCCGCGCGCCTCCAGCTCCGGCCGCACCAGCTCGGCCAGCTCCCGGGCGGCCGGCACGTCCATCTTGTTCAGCGCGACGAGCCGGGGCCGGTCGGCGAGGTCGCCGGCCAGCCCGCCGCCGTACTGCGCCAGCTCGTGCTCCAGAGCGTCCAAATCGGACAGTGGATCGCGGCCCGGCTCCTCGGTGGCGCAGTCGAGCACGTGCAGCAGCACGGCGCAGCGCTCCACGTGCCGGAGGAACTCCAGCCCGAGGCCCCGGCCGGCGGCGGCGCCCGGGATCAGCCCGGGCACGTCCGCGATCGTGTACGTCTGCTCGCCGGCGCTGACCACGCCGAGGTTCGGCACCAGCGTGGTGAACGGGTAGTCGGCGATCTTCGGCCGGGCCGCGGACATCGCCGCGACCAGCGACGACTTGCCGGCGCTGGGGAACCCGACCAGCCCGACGTCGGCCACGCTCTTGAGCTCCAGCACGGCCTCGCACTGCTCCCCCGGCTCGCCGAGCAGCGCGAACCCCGGGGCCTTGCGCCGCTTGGACGCCAGCGCCGCGTTGCCCAGGCCGCCGTGGCCACCGTGCGCGACCACGTACCGGGAGCCGACGCCGGTCAGGTCGGCCAGCTGCTCACCGGTCGGTGACTGTACGACCGTGCCGTCCGGCACCAGCAGTTCCAGCGAGCCGCCGTCCGCGCCGGACCGGTTGCTGCCCTGCCCCGGCCGCCCGTTGCCGGCCCGCTGGTGTGGCCGGTAGTGGAAGTCGAGCAGCGTGTGGACGCTGTGGTCGACGACCAGCACGACGTCGCCGCCCTTGCCGCCGTTACCGCCGTCCGGGCCGCCCAGCGGCTTGAACTTCTCCCGGTGGATCGACGCGCAGCCGTGCCCGCCGTCGCCACCCGCCACGTGCAACGTGACGCGATCCACGAACGACGCCACGGCGCCCTGCCTCCTTGCCCTTGTTCTGGCTTGCCCTGTGCCGGCCACCGGCCGGTCCACTGTGTCCAGTCAACACGAAGGGGCGGGCCGGCAATCCGGACCCGCCCCTTGGTGACTGCCGTCGGGTTCGGCTAGACCTCAGCCGGGACGACGATGCTGACCACCTTGCGACCGCGGCTGCGGCCGAACTGCACGTGGCCGGCCGCCAGCGCGAACAACGTGTCGTCGCCGCCGCGGCCAACCAGGTCGCCGGGGTGGAACTTGGTACCGCGCTGCCGGATCAGGATCTCGCCCGCGTTCACCCGCTGGCCGCCGAACCGCTTCACGCCGAGCCGCTGGGCCGCGGAGTCGCGCCCGTTCCGGGAGCTGGACGCGCCCTTCTTGTGAGCCATGGCCTACTTCCCGCTGTCGATGTCGGTCACCTTCACCTGGGTCAGCCGCTGACGGTGGCCGGCCCGGCGGTGGTAGCCGGTCTTGTTCTTGAAGTGGTGGATCTTGATTTTCGGGCCGCGGCTCTGCGCGACCAGCTCGCCGGTCACGGCGACCTTGGCCAGCGCGTCGGCATCCGTGGTGATCGAATCGCCGTCGACGAGCAGCAGCGCGGGCAGCGACACCGTGTCGCCGGGCGCCCCCTCGATCTTCTCGACCTCGACGACGTCGCCGACCGCCACCTTGTACTGCTTGCCGCCGGTCTTGACGATCGCGTACATCGGGACGCAGCGCTCCTGACTAGTCAACGAAGGACGGTGCGCCGGCAACCCAGGACGAACGGGCGACACTGGGCACAACCGACTGAGCCCGCCGCTGGCGAGCCACTGGACAGAGTACGTACCGCGCCGTCACCCGGTCAAACCGCCATGGCGGCTGCCGGCTCATACCGCGGGACGGCCCGAGTCGGCGCCGACCGTCGCCGGCGAGCCGGCCGGCCGGCTGGCGGCCCGGCGCCGCCGGCGCGGCGCCGGCTCTACCTGGTCCGCCTGCACCGCCGGCTCGATCACCGCCGGCCCCGACGTGGGCTCTGACGTGGGCTCCGGCGCGCCACCCGGCTCCGCGGCCGGCGGCGTGCCGCCGATCCGGCCGGTCAGCGCCGGGCCCGACGCGTCCGTCCCCACCGCGGCCGCCGCCGGCCCGGTCGCGACGCCGTTCGCCGCCGCCCGCCCGGCCGCCGCCGACCCGCCCGCGGCCGGCTCGGCCACCGCCGGCTCACCCGCCGCCGGCCCGGCCACCGCGGCCGGCGCGTCGGCCGCGGCCGGCGCGTCGACGGTGTCGGCCGCCGGCGTCTCGTCGGTGGTGCCACCGCGGCGGCCGCGACGGCCGGACCGCCCGCCGGCGGCCGGAGCCGATCCACCGCCGCTGGCGCCGCCGCCACTGCCGCTACCACCGCTGCCGTTACCGCCACCGCCGCGCCGGCGGGACTCGTCCAGCGGCTCGGTGTGCACGAGCAGGCCGCGGCCGTTGCAGGTCGGGCATGGCTCGGAGAACGCTTCCAGCAGGCCCTGGCCGACGCGCTTGCGGGTCATCTGCACCAGGCCGAGCGAGGTGACCTCGGCCACCTGGTGCTTGGTGCGGTCCCGGCCCAGGCACTCGGTCAGCCGGCGCAGCACCAGGTCACGGTTGCTCTCCAGCACCATGTCGATGAAGTCGATCACGATGATGCCGCCGATGTCGCGCAGCCGGAGCTGGCGGACGACCTCCTCGGCCGCCTCCAGGTTGTTCCGGGTGACGGTCTGCTCGAGCGTGCCGCCCTGCCCGGTGAACTTGCCGGTGTTCACGTCGATCACGGTCATCGCCTCGGTGCGGTCGATGACCAGCGAGCCGCCGGACGGCAGCCAGACCTTGCGGTCCATCGCCTTCATCAGCTGCTCGTCGATGCGCAGGTCGTGGAACACGTCGGTGTCCGCGGTGTGCCGCGCCATCCGCGGCGCGAGATCCGGCGCGACATGCCCGACGTACTGCTCCAGCGTCTCGGCGGCCTCGTCGCCGGACACGATCAGCTTGGTGAAGTCCTCGTTGAAGACGTCCCGGACGACGCGGATGGCCAGGTCGGGCTCCTCGGAGAGCAGCACCGGGGCGTGCGACGACTTGGCCGCCTTCTCCTTGATGACCTCCCACTGCGCGTGCAGCCGCTTGACGTCGCGGGTGAGCTCCTCCTCGGAGGCGCCCTCGGCGGCGGTGCGGATGATCACGCCGGCGTCCTCCGGCACGATCCGGCGCAGGATCTCCTTGAGCCGGGACCGCTCGGTGTCGGGCAGCTTGCGGCTGATGCCGGTCATCGACCCGCCCGGCACGTACACCAGGTAGCGGCCGGGGAGGCTGATCTGGCTGGTCAGCCGGGCGCCCTTGTGCCCGATCGGGTCCTTCGTGACCTGCACGACCAGCGTGTCGCCGGACTTCATGGCGTGCTCGATGGAGCGCGCCTTGCCCTCCAGGCCGGCCACGTCCCAGTCGACCTCGCCGGCGTAGAGCACGGCGTTGCGGGCCTTGCCGATGTCCACGAACGCGGCTTCCATGCTCGGCAGCACGTTCTGCACCCGGCCGAGGTAGACGTTGCCGGCGTATGAGGACGAACTTGCCTTGGTCACGTAGTGCTCGACCAGCACGTCGTC